>JBOFBK010000306.1:0-5718 GCA_051645525.1 Dermatophilaceae bacterium
CCACCGCGACACTCGCCGACGATGATGCGGTCGGGGCGCATCCGCAGCGAGTTGCGCACCAGGTCGCGGATGGACACCTGGCCCCGACCCTCGACGTTCGGCGGGCGGGTCTCGAGCCGGATGGTGTGCGGCTGGTCCAGGCTCAGCTCGGCGGCATCCTCGATGGTGACGATGCGCTCCTTCGGCGAGATGAAGCTCGAGAGCGCGTTGAGCATCGTGGTCTTCCCCGTACCGGTGCCACCGGAGACGACGATGTTGAGTCGCGCCTCGACGCACGCCTGCAGCAGTTGGGCCAGCTCGGTGTTCAGCGACCCCCACTCGATGAGCCGGGGCAGCGAGATGGCGGTGGGGAAGAGCCGAATCGTCACGGTCGGGCCGTCGAGCGCCAGTGGTGGCAGCACGACGTTGACCCGCGCTCCCCGCGGCATCCGGGAGTCGGCGGGCAGCCGCGCGTCGGCCATCGGGCTGGACTCGTCGACTCGCCGGTTTACTGTCGAGACGATCCGGTCGATGGTCTGGAGCAGCTGCTCCTCGCTGGTGAACCCGCTCGGCCACAGCTCGAGGCGACCGCGCCGCTCGACGTAGATGGTCTCGTGCCCGTTGATCATGACCTCGCTGACCGTGGGGTCGGCGAGGATCGGCTCGAGCACGCCCAGGCCGACCGCCTCGTCGACGACCCGGCGTACCAGGAGGTTGCGCTCGCTGGTGGAGAGGATGACGCCCTCGCGGCTGACCAGGTGAGCGATCACCCGCTCGAGCCGAGCCCGGCGCTGACCCGGCTCGAGCTTGCTCAGCTCGCCGAGGTCGACCTCCTCGAGGAGTAGCCGGCGGAAGCTCGTGACCAGCGAGTCCTCCTCGGCCCCGACCCGGCTCCGCCCGGCGGAGGCGCCGATGAAGGAGCCGTAGGAGCGGCCCATCAGAGCGGCGCCGGCATGTCGACGGTGCGGGAAACCGGGTCGAGACCGACGGCGGAGAAGGCGGGTACCTCGACGTGGACCGTGTAGCTGTATCCGTCACCGGAGCGGCCGCCGGTGAGCTGGAATTTTCGCAGCCCGGACGGCAGCGCCTCGCGGGCCGCGCTCTGCGGATCCTCACCGAGGCTCGCGGCGCGGGCGGCGGCGCGGGCTGCCTCGTTCGCGGAGAGCGCCGCCCAGCCGCCGATGGCCAGCTGCCACGCGACGAAAGCGACGAGCATGACGAACGGTGCGAGCACCATGAACTCCAGGGAGGCGACGCCTCGCTCGGGCCGGCGGGTCACTGCTCGCTCACCACATCTCGGGTCGAGGAGAGGGTCTGCGGGAAGCGCAGGTTCGCGGGGCCTGCTGTGGGGATCTGCATGCGCACCGTCACCGAGTCGCCGGACGCCGACACGACGAGGTCGTCGAACGCCCACGGGCTGGACTCCCGGGCCAGCTGCTGGGCGCGGCTCTGGCTCCCTGTCACCGAGTACTCGCGTGCCGCCACGCGGGAGGCGTTGCCAGCCATGATGAAGGTGAGCCCGATGGCGACGACCTGCCACGCGGCGAGACCGATGAACAGGATCATCGGCAGCAGGACGACGTTCTCCAGGGCGATCTGCCCACGTTCGCGCCGTCGCCGCCCTGGTCTGGTCCTGCGCTGCGGGATGGTGTCATCGGCGACAAGGCCGGGCTCCTCGGTGCTCGGTTCCTGCTTCTGCGGTCGCATGTGGCCTCCTTTGGACCTGCGGTTCCTCGGTGGCGCGGGGCTCTCGAGCCCGAGCTCGCGGCGCACTGTGGTCATCAGCCGCCACCAGGCCACCTCGGTGACGGCACGAGGATCGCGCTCGTTCATCGCCGGCTCCAGCGCCCGCACCGAGCTCGGCACAGTGGCCTGCAGCACCGAGGCGCTGGTCAGCTGTGCAACGGCGCTCGCCGGGAAGATGCTCGTGCGATCGACCTTGTTGACGATCACCCGAAGCGCACCTTCCTCCGCCACGCCCAGTGCCTCCCACGCGAGTATGCGTTTGCGCATCGCGCGCACCGCGAGCACATCGGCTGTGGTGACGACGACCGTCTCATCGGCGAGCTCGACGACGGTGGCCTGGCTGGGCGACACGGAGCCGCCGCCGTCGACGACGACGAGGTCGAACTCCCGGCGGAGCAGGGCGAAGATCGGCCGCAGTGCCTCGGCGGTGACCAGCTCGGTGAGTCGCACGTCGGCCGGGCTGAGCAGGAGGTGTACCCCGCTCTCGTGCCGGACCAGGGCGTCGTTGACGGTCGAGGCGGAAAGGTCCTGGTGCACCTTGGCCAGGTCGGCGACCGAGACGGCCTGGCGCACCTCGAGCACGGCGCTGACGTCGCCCTTCTCCAGGTCCAGATCGACGAGGCACACTCGCCGCGTGGGGTTCGAGGTCAGGTGGTCGAGGGCGAGGTGGGTGGCCAGGGTCGTCGTGCCCACGCCGCCCTTGGCACCGACGAATGCCATGACCGTGCCACGCGTCGAGCTGGCCTGCGCGATCGCCCCGGCGAGGATCCGCTTCATCTGTCTCGACCAGTCGAGGGCTGTGGTGATCTTGGCCGAGAGGTCGTCGAAAGCGAATGGATGGGCGACGACACCGCGGGCGCCGGCCTCCATGGCGCGGATGACGACCGTGGGAGTGCGCTCGGCGGAGATCAGGACGACGCCCAGACTGGGGAGGCGCCCGCCGAGGTCGCGGATGGTCTGGATGGCGGGTTCCGGGCCGAGCTGCTCGTGGACGAGGACGAGGTCGGGGTCGAGTCGGGAGGCGTAGTCGAGCACTGTCTCGCTGGTGCGGGCGACCCCGACGACGTCAGCACCGTCGAGCTCGTCGAGAAGCGAGCGCAGGTCGCCCTCGACGGTGCCGTCGGGCAGACCGAGCAGGACGCGCATCACTTGCCGTCCTCGAGGATCGGCTTGCCTCCGAGTTTGCGGGCGTCGTACTGGTTGGGCTCTCCGCGCCGGTTCGTGCCGACGTCGTTCGGCAGCGCCACGAGCCGCACCTCGCTCGCGAACGCCGACGCGTAGGTCACCGACAGGGCCTGGTCGGGCTCGAGGGCGAGCGTCACCGGGATCACCTTCTGCTCCGAGGTGCCACCTGCGGCGCTCTCCTTCGTGACGGTCTGCTCGCCGGCGACCGAGACGATGCGCACGTCGCGCACGAGGATGCGCACCGACTTCGGTAGGCCGGGCACCTCGGCGAACACGGCGTAGATGTCGACCCGGTCACCGGGATTGACGCGACCGGCGACGCCGGTGACGGAGTTGACATTGATCGCCACCTCGCGTTCGGTCGACGACAGCGAGCTGCTGGGGATGAGCATGTCCGAGCTCACCGTCGAGCCCGCGTTGAGTCGGAAGCCGACCCGCCGCCCCTGCAGCTCGTCGAGGGAGAGGACCGAGGAGTCGGAGACCCAGCGGGCGGGCACCTCGACCGCCTCGAGGTTGTCCGGGCCGAGCGGGGTGTAGGCCTCGACCGCCGCGCGTGCCTGGTACACGGTGACCCGCGATCCCACCTGACTGTTGATGTTGGCGACGTAGGCCGTCACGGCGAGGAAGGTGCCGGTCGCGACGACCACAGATACGAGGACGAAGAGCAGTCCACGGCGTTGGCGGGGATTCATGCGAGGCTCGCTTCGACGGTGTCGGAGAAGACGTGGCAGAAGGGGCAGTCCGGCCGGTGCAGCCCTTCACCGCACACCCGGCAGAGACCAGTGCGCGCATCAGGTTCGGCGAGGGCCTCGTCGACGACGGCGAACTCGTGGCCCGCGTTGCCGTAGCCGCGACGCACCGAGGCCATGACCGGTGGGACGGTCATGGCCTCGGCACCGCCGAACCACGCGCGGAGCCGGTCGACTCCCGGCGCGTCGGGCTCGGCGCCGATCACGAGCCGGCCCCGTGCCGCGCCGAAGTGGTCGCTGCCGACCTTGGCCTGGACGATCCGCGGGGTGGCGTCACGGAGCGCGATGAATCCCGGCCCTCCGGGCACCAGCGACCTGAGGTGCTGCCCGAAGGTCGGGTTCGGCGTGGTCAGCCGGGTCACCTTCTGGACCCAGAGCCCACTCGTCGTCCGATCGAGGCTGTTCGCGATGCGGGAGAGCTGGGCGACGTGGTCGTCGTCGGTGATCAGCGTGGCCTCAAGGGCGATCATCGTGGCGGCGAGCAGGGTGGAGACGACCTCCAGCCGGGCGAGCGCGACGTGGGGTAGCGCTCCGGAGACGACATTTGCAAGGAACCCGGCGTCACGGCCCTCGGTCGGTCGATGCACCAGGACCACACGCTCGCTGGCCGGTGACCGTGAACGCAGGAACCGGACGACTCCGGGCCCGCCGAGCCGGCCCGAGACGATGGCGTGGTGCTCGCCACAGGTCCACTCGCGGACGTCGTCGGGCGGAGTCGACGGGTCGAGCACACATACCCACATGGACATCCGCAGGCCCTCCCGTGCCTCCCCGGGGGCGGCCCCCAGACCCGTCGCCCGTGGGGGAGCCCCCATGCGGACGTTCGCGGAGGACGCTACCGTCATCGACCGGGCGGGCACAACCAACCGACTGGAGGCGGCGAACGAGATGTCGAGACGCACGCGACGGCCGCGTCGGCGGCCGACGAACAGCCGTCGCTCCCACCAGTCGTCGACGGTAGTTGCGGTGGCGTGCGCCGTGGCCGGCTTAGCGACGACGGGTGTCGGAATCGTCGCATGGGCCATGGATCGCCCTGTGCCGCAACAGATCGTCGCCGGCAAGACGACCCCGACCGGGCGTACTCCGTGGTTCGATCCGGGCGCGACGCTTTTCGTGGCCGAAGTCAGCGAGGGGACGTCCCCGAGCGCGACGGATCTGGACTGCGCACTGTACCGACGCTCCGGGTCGATGCCGCTGAGGACGCCCGTCGATGCCGACCGGCTCGGTACCCGGGTGGTAGCAGAGCTGTCCCTGCTCCCCGTGGTAGCCGTGGGCCAGACCTCCGACACCGACCGCATCCAGTGCCGGGGACCGGCCATGTCCGATGCCGTGGTGTGGCTGCTTCCCACGAACCCCGCGCCGAGCCGCACCCCGCTGTCGCTGGTCGTCGGCGGTGTGGCGTTGCTCGGGTCGGCCGCGCTCGTCGATCCGAGGGCCCGCGGCCTGCGCCGGGAGCTCGGCTGACCGCCTGCACGCGCCGAGCCCGGAGGCACACGTCATCCGCCGATGGAGAGCCGTACGCCGCGCCGTACGCCCCAGTGCCTCATCGACCCAGCCTCCGCCTCGACGGTTGATGCGGCGCGGACCCGTGGGAACGTCATCCCCACCCAGGGCCGCAGGGTCGCCGTGCGCAGCACCCCGCCGTTGCGGTCGACGACGGCGACATCGATGGGGTAGCGCATCCCGACCATGTGCACGCTGGGGCACCTCGTGATCCACAGCGCGCCGTCGATGCCGCTCGTGCCGAGCAGGCCACGCCGTCGATCGGCCGGGGTGTCGGCCACGCTCAGCGGGGCGACGTCGCGACCGTCGACGCGCAGCCGCCGCGGCCCGGCCGCGTGCCGTGGGAGATCGACTCTCACGCAGCGACCCCCGCCAACGCCAGTGCTCCGGGGACACCGGCGACCACGAGGGTGCCGAGCACGAGGTGCGGCCCGAAGGCGAGATGGGTGCGGCGGTTGGCGCCACGGGCGAGGACCAGCCAGAGGCCGTGAACTCCGGCAGTGCCGAAGGCGACCACTGTTGCGACGACGACATGGGCCCACGACAGCGGACCGAG
>JBOFBK010000307.1:0-3324 GCA_051645525.1 Dermatophilaceae bacterium
GGCGCGTGCATGGTGCTCGGGGGCATCGTGCTCACCTGGCGGGCACCGACCTGGGTGCAGTGGTGGCATCGAGCCGGCTGGGTGCTCGTCGGGGTGCTGCTGCTCACGGTGCCGCTCGCCGCTCCGACGCCCTACGGCACCCGGCTGGCTCCGTACGTGCGCCGGCTCGCCGAGCACGCCGACCTGGTCGTCCTCGGGCTCGTCGCGCTGTGCGGCGTGTGCCTGCTCGGCGCCGCGATCAGCCACCATCTCGACGCCCGGCACGACCGGCGCGACGCGGTGGAGGCGGGCGAACCAGCGCGCGCGACCCGGCTTGCGCCGGTCACCACCGCCGGCCTGGTCGCCGTCGCCGGCGTGGCGACGACCGCACTGCTGGTGGCGGTCACGTCCGGGTTCGGCAATCGCCTGCCCGAGCCGGTCGGCGACCGCGCCGACCGGCTGGCGACGTCCGATCCGGGCCGGTCCCTGTTCTCGGCGCTCGACGTCACCGCCGGGGAGATCGTGGTCACCGCGCTCGCGCTCCTCGTCGCCACGGCGGCCGCTGCGGTGACCGCCGCCGCGGTGCAGCAGTATCGGCGACGCCGCGCCCGCCGGCGCTACCGGGAGCAGATGGACTACTTCGAGCAGCGCATCGAACTCGAGCAGGCGCGGGTCATGGGCGAGGTGCGCGATGCCCTGCAGACCGTGTCGACCCGGTCGTGACGCGGTTACGGCGGTCCGGCTCCCCACACGCGGATGACGCCCGCGCGCCTCCCGCAGCCGCGTCGCTCCCGCAGCCGGGCGGCTCCGGTCGGCCGCGCGTGGACCGGTGGGCCGCCCATGAACCGGACTCGGGCCGAGCCGTCCACGAGCCGATCGGACCCGGGCCGCCGGGCAGCGCGCAGACCGGACCCTCGTCTGCGTGACAGGCTGGGCGACATGAGCGACTTCCCCGACATACCGGCCACCGACCTCGCCGACGACGCCGTCATCCTCGACATCCGCGAACAGGACGAGTGGGACCGCGGGCACGCCCCGACCGCGGTGCACGTCCCGATGTCGGAGCTGCCGGCGCGGGTCGACGAGCTCACGCCGTTCCTCGACCGCGACGGTCCGCTGGTCATCACCTGCCGGTCCGGTGGGCGGGTGCAGCGGGTGATGCCGTGGCTCGCGCAGCAGGGCTACGACGTCGCGAACCTCGACGGCGGCATGCGTGCCTGGCACGCGGCCGGCAAGCCGATGGTCGCGGCGGGCGGCGCGGCGCCCGAGGTGCCCTGAGCGGCATCCTGAGCAGATGCCCGCCCGCGACACCTCGACCGACGCCCCGGCCCGCTTCCCGATCCGGCCGCTCGACGCCGACACCTGGCCGGCCTTCGCGCGGCTCGTCGAGGCAAACAACGGGGTGTGGGGCGGCTGCTGGTGCATGGCCTTCCACGTCAAGCTCGGTCCGGGGCGGACGCCGCAGACGAACCGGAACGAGAAGCGTCGGCGCGTGGACGACGGCACCACCCATGCCGCCCTCGTCCTCGACGGCGAGGACTGCCTGGGCTGGTGCCAGTACGGCACGCCGGCCGAGCTGCCGGAGGTCAAGAGCCGGCGCCGCTACGAACGGGGTCTCGCCGAGTTGCCCGACTGGCGGGTCACCTGCTTCTTCACCGGCAAGGGCCACCGGAGGCGGGGTGTCGCCGACGCCGCGCTCGGTGGTGCTCTCGCTGAGATCGCCCGTCTCGGCGGCGGTGTCGTGGAGGGCTACCCCGAGGAGACCGACGACCGCACCGTGTCCGGCTCGTTCCTGCACACCGGCCCGATGTCGGCGTTCGAGAGCCACGGGTTCGCCCGTACGCGGCCCATCTCACCGCACCGATGGGTCGTGACGCGCAGGGTCGACCCGATCTGATCGCGCCGGGACGCCGGGCGTCTCGTGTGGTCCCGCCCCTCTCGACGCCGGGCACCTCGTCATCGCCACCGGAACCTCGCCGCCGAGCATGGTGGCCGGGACGTGAGGGCCGGCTTCGGGATGACACTCACGGCACAGCGCGGCTGGTGCGACACGATGGTGGCGTATCGGAAGATCTCAGGGATTCACTAGAGAGCCCCATACGCTGCGATCGTGGACCCGATCCGTAACCCGTACGCGCCCGGTGCCGGGCAGCGCCCGCCCGAGCTCGCGGGCCGCGAGGAGCAGCTGCACGCGTTCGACGTGGTGCTCGAGCGGGTGGCCCGCGGCCGGCCCGAGCGGTCGATCGTGCTCACCGGCCTGCGCGGCGTGGGCAAGACCGTGCTGCTCGGCGCGCTACGGTCGGCGGCCGTGCGCGCCGGCTGGGGCACGGGCAAGCTCGAGGCCCGGCCCGACCAGTCGCTCCGGCGTCCGCTCGCCTCGGCCGTGCATCAGGCCGTGCGCGAGCTCGGGCCGGCCGGTGGGGTGGGTGAGCACGCACTCGGGGTGGTGCGCTCGTTCGCCCAGCGGGAGCCGGCGTCGGGCACTCGCGCAGGTGCGGCAGCGACGAGAAGGCGTTCCGCCGCAGCGGGTCGCGATCGGTGGAACCCGGGCATCACGGTCCCCGCGGTGAGCGGCCGGGCCGACTCCGGCGACATCGAGATCGACCTCGTCGAGCTGCTCTCCGACGTCGGCGGCATGGCGGCCGACACCGGGCGCGGCATCGCGGTGTTCGTCGACGAGATGCAGGACCTCGGGCCGGATGACGTGTCGGCACTGTGCGCGGCGGCGCACGAGATCGGCCAGGCCCGGCTCCCACTCATCGTGGTCGGTGCGGGGCTGCCGCACCTCCCGGCGGTGCTATCGGCATCGAAGTCCTACTCGGAGAGGCTTTTTCGCTACGCACGCATCGACCGGCTCGATCGGGCCGCGGCGGACTCGGCGTTGTCGCTCCCGGCCGAGGAGGAGGGTGCCGAGTTCAGCGCCGACGCGCTGGTCGCGATGTACGCGGCCACCGGCGGGTACCCGTACTTCATCCAGGCCTACGGCAAGGCGGTGTGGGATGTCGCGCCGCGCTCGCCCATCACCGCGGATGACGTCGCCGTCGCCGCGGCCGAGGCGGAGGCTGAGCTCGCGGTCGGGTTCTTCGGGTCGCGGTTCGACCGGGCCACGCCGGGGGAGCGTGAGTACCTGCGGGCCATGGCCGATGTCGCGGCCGAGCTGGACGAGCCGGATGACGCGGACGCGGTGCCCACCGCCGACGTCGCCGCGCACCTCGGGCGCAAGCCGCAGTCGCTGTCACCCGCGCGCGACGCGCTGCTGAAGAAGGGCCTCATCTACTCGGGTGAGCGTGGCCGGATCGCCTTCACCGTCCCCCACTTCGGCCGCTACCTCCGCGACCACACCGC
>JBOFBK010000308.1:0-1329 GCA_051645525.1 Dermatophilaceae bacterium
CCGACGGGTCCAGCGGGTCCACAGGGCGCAAGGGGTCCAGGATGTCGGGCGAACTCGGGGTCTGGTTCGGCAGGCTCGGTGGGCCCACGCCGACCGGTCGCCCGAACCGGGGCCGGACCGGCCGCGGCGAGGCGGGAGCGGAGGCCGCCACTCTGGGCGGACGCGCGCCGCGCCTCCCGCACGGTCAGCGGCAGCGGCGACCATCCGGCGAGCCGACCGAGCTCGACCACGGGCGAGGTGACGTCGCTGTCGACCATCGTCTCGCGCGGCGTGCCGGACCGTACCGACCCGTCCGGTGACACGTGCACCACCCGGTCGGCGTGATGCAGCACCCGCTCCACCCGGTGCTCGGCGACCACCACGGTGACGGCGAGGTCGTGCACGAGGCGGGCGATCGTCGCGAGCACGTCCTCGGCACCGGTGGGGTCCAGCGCCGAGGTCGGCTCGTCGAGCAGGATGACGCGAGGGTGGGCCGTGAGCACCGACCCGATGGCCACCCGTTGCTGCTGGCCGCCGCTCAGCTCCCGCAGCGGAGCGCCCCGCAGGTCGGCGATGCCGAGCAGGTCGAGCGTCTCCTCGACCCGCTTGCGCATCGTCGCGGCCGGCAGCCCGAGCTGCTCCATGCCGTAGGCGAGCTCCTCCTCGACGGTGTCGGTGACGAACCCGGCCAGCGGGTCCTGCCCGACGACGCCCACGAGGTCGGCCAGGTCGCGCGGCCGGTGCTCGCGGGTGTCGCGGCCGTGCACGAGCGCCCGGCCTCGCAACGTGCCTCCGGTGAAGTGCGGGACCCGGCCGCTCATCGCCCCGAGCAGCGTGGACTTGCCCGAGCCCGTGCGCCCCACCACCAACGCCAGCTCGCCCTCCTCGATCTCGACGTCGACCGCGTGCAGCACGGGCCGTTCGGCGCCCGGGAGGACGACCGAGACCCGCTCGAGACGGACCGCGTGGTCACCCACGGGCCGGTACCGCCTCGGGGTGGGATCCGCCCGCCGACCGATGGTGCGGATGCCGTGGCGCATGCCGGTGCGGATGCCGTGGCGCAGGTCGGGGCGGTTCGGGAGTGACGAACGCCGGTACGGCGCCGAGAAGCAGGGCCACCACCGCTGCCGGTGGCAGGGCCGGCACGGCGAGCGGTGCGAGCGGCATCGCCAGCGCGTCGGGCGAGGTGCGGGCCAGTACGACGAGCACGGCCGCCGCGGCTGCGCTGCATCCGACGGTGAGCCACTCGGCCGCGCGCCACGGGTCCGGCCGGTACACCGAGCGGGTCACGTGCCGGCCCCCGAGCCACAGCCCCAGCACCGAGAGCCCGAGGCCCACCACGAGGGTGGG
>JBOFBK010000309.1:0-3899 GCA_051645525.1 Dermatophilaceae bacterium
CCGCCGACGCAGGCGACCACGGCGTCGGGGAGGCGCCCCGCGAGCTCGAGCACCTGGCCGCGGGCCTCCTCGCCGATGACGGCGTGGAAGTCGCGGACCATCTCGGGGAACGGGTGCGGCCCGGTGACGGTGCCGATGACGTAATGGGTGGTGCGCACGTTGGTGACCCAGTCGCGCATCGCCTCGTTGATGGCGTCCTTGAGGGTGGCGCTGCCGTGCTCGACGGGCACGACCTCGGCGCCGAGGATCTTCATCCGGGCGACGTTCAGCCCCTGCCGCTCGGTGTCGACCCGGCCCATGTAGACGGTGCACTCCAGGCCCATGAGCGCCGCGGCGGTGGCGGTGGCGACGCCGTGCTGGCCGGCGCCGGTCTCGGCGATGACGCGGGTCTTGCCCATGCGCTTGGTGAGCAGCGCCTGGGCGAGGACGTTGTTGATCTTGTGGGAGCCGGTGTGGTTGAGGTCCTCACGCTTGAGGATGACGCGCGCGCCGCCGCAGTGCGCCGCGAACCGGGGCACCTCGGTGAGGATCGACGGCCGGCCGGTGTAGGTGCGGTGCAGCCGGGCGAGCTCGTCCTGGAACTCGGGGTCGACGGCGGCCTTCTGGCGGGCCTCGTCGAGCTGCTCCAGGGCCGGCACCAGGGCCTCGGGCACGTACCGGCCCCCGAACGGACCGAATCGGCCCGGCCGCGGCTCGACGGCGGGCACGGGCGTGACGGACTCGGCGGGCGGGCCGGACTCCGGCGGGGACCCGGGCCGGGTGGCCGTCATCGCAGGGCCTCCCGCGCGCCCGCGGCGACGATCGCGGCGACCGCTCCGCGCGGGTCGCCGGTACGGACCAGCGCCTCGCCGACGAGCACCGCGTCGGCGCCCTGGTCGGCGTACCCGCCGGCGGTCTCGGGACCGTCGATGCCGGACTCGGCCACGGCGAGCACTCCGTCGGGGACGAGCGGGCGCAGCCGCGAGAACGTCTCGGGGTGGATCTCCAGGGTCTTCAGGTCGCGGGCGTTGACCCCGACCACGCTGGCCCCGGCGTCGAGCGCGCGGCGGGTCTCGGTCTCGTCGTGCACCTCCACCAACGCGGTCATCGCGAGCTCCTCGGTACGCCGGAGCAGTGCGGCGAGCGCGGCATCGTCGAGCGCGGCGACGATGAGCAGCACGAGGTCGGCGCCGTGTGCACGCGCCTCCCACACCTGGTAGTCGGTGACCACGAAGTCCTTGCGCAGGACCGGCACGTCGACGGCGGCACGCACGGCGCCCAAGTCGGCGAGGGTGCCGCCGAACCGGCGCCGTTCGGTGAGCACCGACACCGCGGCGGCGCCTCCCGCGACGTACGCGGCGGCCAGACCCGCCGGGTCGGGGATGCCGGACAGCTCGCCCTTGCTCGGGCTGGCCCGTTTCACCTCGGCGATCAGCGACAGGCCGGGGCGGCGCAGGGTGGCGGCGGCGTCGAGGGGCGGCGGGGCTGCGCCGGCGGCGGCCTCGACCTCGCCGAACGGGCGCCGGCTCTGCCGGGCAGCCAGGTCCTGGCGGACGCCGGCGACGATGGAGTCGAGAACGGTGGTCACTGGGCGGCCACCATCACCGGATCGACGGGGCCTCGTCGCGGTCGCGCCCGGCCGCTCCGTACCCGGCCATCGAGAGCACCTTGCCGGCCACGGCGCCGACCACCGCGAGCGCCGCCCCACCGGCGAAGAGCCAGCCGTTCGGCCAGAGCACTGCGGCCGACATGACCGCCGACGCGACGATGACGATGGCCACCGCGGTCCAGGCCGCGACGCTGTGGCCGTGGTCGTCGTCGTCATGGTCGCTCATCGCTGGAACCTTCCTCGGGTGTGGTGCCGGCACGAGCCGACATCACCGATTCTGTCAGCCCGGGCCCGGTGGATGTCGGTCGGGCCGTTCGGGATGTCGTGCTGGCCGGCCGGGCTCGGTGTCGGTGGGGTCCTGCCCGGCGGAGAGCCGATCCCAGTCGCTCGAGACCCGCTCGCCGCGCGGCCCGGAGGCGTCGTCGCGCGGCAGCTCGTACCGCGCGGTCGGTGCACCCCACGACCGGGCCCCCGCCACACCGGCCAGCAGGCCCACGAGGCCCAGCGCCACCGCGGCCAGCGTGACCCACGGCCACACCGTGGCTGCCGCCTGGGTGGTGGGCACCGTGCCGGTGCGGCCGACGCGGGTGGCGGCCAGCGGCCCGAGCACGCCGCCGGGGTCGGCGACCACCCGCACGGTGAGCGACGTGGCACCCACGAGACACAGCGCATAGCCGGCGAGCGCGAGGACCCGGCCGACCCGCCCCGCCGTGACGATGGCGACGACGGCCGCGGCCACCGCCAGGGCTACCACGGACAGGCCGGGTGCCACCTCGGTGCCGGTGGCGCTGACCCGCGTGGCGCCGAGCACCGCGTCGTCGACCGCGCCGGTGGCCCAGGGCTGGAACCCGGCGGCCAGCATGCCCACGGCGGCGACCAGGCCGAGCAGCGCGACCGGACCCTTGCGCCGGAGTCGCGTCACGTCATCCCTCGGTCACCGTGCGGAGCGCGGATGCCGTGGCCACCGCACGAAGGACCGCGGCGGCCTTGGCCTCGCACTCGGCGTGCTCGCTCGCCGGGACCGAGTCGGCGACGATGCCGGCGCCGGCCTGCACGTGGGCGACGCCGTCCTTGACCACGGCGGTACGGATGGCGATGGCCATGTCGAGGTCGCCGTGGAAGTCGAGGTAGCCGACCACCCCGCCGTAGACGCCGCGCCGTGAGCTCTCGTAGTGGTCGATCAACGCCATCGCCCGCGGCTTGGGGGCGCCGGACAGGGTGCCGGCGGGAAAGGTCGAGGCGAGCACGTCGTAGGCGCCGACCTCGGGACGGGTGTCGCCGGTGACCGTGGACTCGAGGTGCGTGACATGGCTGTACCGCCGCACGTGCATGAACTCGACGACGTCGACGGTGCCGGGCCGGCAGACGCGCTGCAGGTCGTTGCGGCCGAGGTCGACGAGCATCACGTGCTCGGCGCGCTCCTTGGGGTCGGCGAGCAGCTCGTCGGCGAGCCGCACATCGTCCTCGGGGGTCTTCCCGCGCGGGCGCGAACCGGCGATCGGGTGCGTGATGGCCCGGTCGCCGGTGACTCGCACCAGCGCCTCCGGTGAGCTGCCGACCACCGAGAACGACCCGCCCTGTGGAGTCGGGAGCCGGACCAGGTACATGTACGGGCTCGGGTTCGAGGCGCGCAGGGCGCGGTAGACCTCGAGCGGGTCGGCCGGGCAGTCGATGGAGAACCGCTGCGAGAGCACCACCTGGAACACCTCGCCGGCCCGGATGTCCTCCTTGGCGAGCTCGACCATCTCCTCGTACCGCTCTTGCGAGGTGTTGGTGCGCACGCCGGCGAGCGCTGTCTCCGCCACCTTCTGGTCCACGAGGGCGACCGTGCTCGGCGCGGGCGCGGCGAGCGCCGTGGTCATGGCGTCGAGGCGTGCCACGGCATCCGCCCAGGCCTGCTCGACGCGGTCGTCGGTGTGGTCGTAGTTGACCGCGTTGGCCACGAGCAGCACCGAACCGTCGGCGTGGTCGAGCACGGCGAGGTCGGTGGCGAGCATCATCGACAGCTCGGGCAGGCCGAGGTCGTCGGGGTTGTCGTCGGGAACCCGTTCCCAGCGGCGCACCGCGTCGTAGCCGATGGCGCCGACCATGCCGCCGGTGAGCGGGGGCAGGCCGGCCACCGGCTCGGTGGCCAGCGTCGCCATCGTGGCCCGAAGGACCTCGGTGGCCGGCCCCTCGGTCGGGATCCCGGCGGGTGGCTCGCCGACCCAGCGCGCCCGGCCGCCGACCTCGGTGAGCGTGGCCCGGCTCGCTGCGCCGACGATCGACCACCGTGACCACACGCCGTCATGGTCGGCCGACTCGAGCAGGA
>JBOFBK010000310.1:0-1846 GCA_051645525.1 Dermatophilaceae bacterium
GACCTGGTTCTGCCGCGGGCACGGAGGTGGAGCCGCCGGCGACCGCGGTGAGCGCCTGCTCGACCGCAGCCGCGTCGTCATCGGGCCGCAGGATGGTCGCCACCCCGAGCTGACGCAGGCGGCGCTCTCCGTCCTCGTCGTCGGGAGGGACCAGACCGGCCACCCGGACGCCGTGGCCGGCGAGCTGACGGAGCGCGTCGCGGTCGAGGCCGCGCAGGTCTGGCGAGACCACCGCGACCCGGGCGACGCCCGCAGCGCCCGCCGAGAGCAGCTCGGCCAAGTCGGCGCACCGGCGCACGAGGGTGAGCCCTGCGGCCCGGCCGAGCACGGCGACGAATCGCGCCTCGTGCCAGTGGGTCAGCGCGGTGAGAACCGTGGTCATGAGCCTCCGCCCTGCCCTCCGGGAACCGAAACGAGCGTGACCTTGGCACCGTTGTCCACGTCGGCGACCAGGCCCTTGACCGACTTTCGGGGAACGCCGATCGTGACTGCCCGGGTCTCACCGGCTCCACCGAGCACGGAGTCCTCGTCGCCCAGGGACACCACGGACACCCGCTGGAGCACCAGGTCGGGCTCGGCGAACGTGGGACTCGCTGCGGTCGACCCCTTCCCGGGCCGGTTGACGTAGACGTCGACGAGCGCGCCGGTCCCGAGCGCGCCGGCGGACGTGGCGTCGACGCGTAGCGCCACCGGCTGAATGTCGACCTCGCGCGGGTCGCCGACCGCGTCGACGGGGATCAGCTCGCCCGGGCGGAGCTCGCGTAGCGCCCACGACGTGGCCCCGATCGGTCGGTCGGCCTCGAGATAGCGCGCGGAGGCGTCGCCGAGCTGGACGTCGGTAACGGTGACGTCGTCGTCACCCACCTGCTCACCGGGGGCGACGCGTGCCGTGACCGTGTAGAAGGGGACCCGGTCGTCCGCACGTGCCATCGCCATCCATCCGAGAACCGTCGACGCCAGGACGAGGACGATCCCGATGCTCAGTCGCGGGTCGTGCCACGACGGCGCTCGCAGCCGGGACGCCTGGGGCGTAGGGAGGTCGGTCATGGTCGACGATCCTGCCGGACCGGCCCCGCCGGCGCCTCCTCGAGCCGGGCACCTGTGGACAACGGGTGGGCGGGTACGTGCCTGTGGAGAACGAACATCGGCATCCGGCACCTCGATGGCACACTGAGCGGATGCCGCGCCGCTTCATCCCGCTGACCGAGGTCTCGGAGATCCTCGGCGTCTCCGCGGCTCAGGCCTACGCACTCGTCCGTAGCGGCGACCTCCCGGCGATCAAGGTGGGCGGGCGCGGCCAGTGGCGCGTCGAGACCGAGCAGCTCGAGGCCTACATCCAGCGGATGTACGCCGAGACCCGCGAGTTCGTCGCAACCCGCACCGAACCGGGCGACGAGCGCTAGCCGGCCGGGTCGTCGCCCGGCATCGCCGTGCCCCTGGCGACGCTCGCCTGAAGCGGCCCGCAGGTCGACGGCCGATGCGTCCAACCTGCGTAGCCGTGCCCCCGGCGCTCTGTGGCCGAACGGTCATGCGTCGCGGTTGCCGATCGGCGTCCGCCTAGGTTCGCGCTACGTGAGTCATCTCTGTGAAACGCACCAGTCCGCCCACCCCTTCACCGCCTGCGTCGCGTGCGGCGACCACTGGCTGCTGTCGTTCTCCGGTACCGGCAACGCGACGACCGACCGCATCCAGGCGGCGGCCGGCAGACTCGGCTACGAGCCGCAGATCTCGCCGGTCACCGAGCGCGGCGCGAGCGACCACCACTCGTTCCAGGAGGTCGGTATCGCCTCGGCCAACTTCTCCTGGCACGGCGAGGCCACTCCCGCACTGCTCGAACCGCCCTACC
>JBOFBK010000311.1:0-1579 GCA_051645525.1 Dermatophilaceae bacterium
CGGGCGGCTCGTCGTCATCACGGTCGACGACTCCGGCAAGGTCAAGCGACTGAACCATACGGCTCGCGTGGAGCTGCGGCCGTGCGACATCCGCGGCCGGGTCGCCGACGGCGCGCCCACCTACCGGGGCACCGCCGACGTGGTTCGCGACCCCGACGGCGTGCGGGCGGTACGCCGCGCGGTGGTCGCCAAGTACGGCTTCCTCGCACGGTTCTCCGACCTCTCGGATGCCGTGCTGAGCAAGGTGGGGCTGAAGCGGAGCCCACGGGCCGGCATCCGCATCGACCTCGAGCCGGAGCCCACGACCGGCTCCGCCGGCTGAGCCGGCAGCTCGTAGGCGCGGCGGAGGTCGGGTGCGGCCATGTCGCCCGGCGGGCTCTCGCAGCTCTGCGGACAGGTACTGCTGCGGCGCGCCGTTGCGGCGCATCTGACGCCGAGCTCGTCGGTGGTCTACGCGGTCTGCGGGGTGACCAGCCGCCCGAGGGCCCATGACGCGAGCGGGGCGTACCCGAGCGCCACCGGCCAGGCGGCATCCGTCACCATCCACGCGGCGCACCCATGCGGGTGGGCGTCGACGCCGTGCTCGAAGGTGAGGCGCAGTGGACCGGAGCGCACCGCCCACGACCACCGCCGTGCGCTGGGGTCGACCGCGGTGACCCGGAACGTCGCGCGAGCGCCCGCCACGCCGTGCACGGTGCCGGTCGTGCCGGGCGCGACGGCGTCGAGCGAGTAGTCGACCGAGCGAATGTGCGGTGCCCAACCGGACCACGCGGCCGGCCGCGTGTAGCGCGCCCACGCCGCGTCGGGATGCAGCCGCCCGATCGCCACGAGGCGGCGGGGGAACGAGACGCCCGGATGACGCCTGCCCGCGTCCACCGTGTCACCCCGGTCGCCCGCGTTCCGGTCCACCGCGTTCACCACGTCACCTCGGTCGCCCCGGTCGCCTACATCCACCGTGTCACCCCGGTCCACCGCCCGCGCACGGCGCGGCACCCTCCGTGAGTCCGTCATGCCGACATCCTTCCGCAGCGACGGCTGTTCCGGTGCGTCGAGCGCGGCGAATCCGCCTGGTCGGCGGGTAGATTCTCTGAGGTGAGCCTGCTGCGTGTCGACCGCTCCTGGCGCGAGGAGGTACGCGACCGCGTACCGGTGCGCCGTCTCCCACAGACCACTCCGGCGCATCTGCGCGGCACCTGGCGCGACGCCAGGCCGGCTCGCATCCTGCGCGCTCTCGACGATGCGCTGGCGCGGCCCACCCACGGGTGGCTCGTCGCCGCGGCATCCGCCGACGTGCGGCCGGGGCGCACCCTCCTTCGCACCCTCGCGGGCCGTGAGGTGGTGCTGTGGCGCGACCGCGACGGTGCACTGCTCGCCGGCCCGGGCGCCTGCCCGCACCTCGGTGCGCGGCTCGAGGACTGCGACGTCGTCGACGGCGCGGTGCTCTGCAGGTGGCACGGGATGCCGCTCGGCCGCGAGACCTCGCCACGGTGGAACACCTTCGCGGCGCACGACGACGGCGTGCTCGCCTGGGTGCGGGTCGGGCAGGTCGAGCCGGGCGTGCAGCCCACGGCCACACCGG
>JBOFBK010000312.1:0-8718 GCA_051645525.1 Dermatophilaceae bacterium
CCGTGCCGCGACCGGTGATGGTGAAGACGTCCTCGACCGGCATGAGGAACGGCTTGTCGGTCTCACGCTCGGGCTCGGGGATGTAGGTGTCGACCGCCTCCATGAGGTCGAGCACGCTCTTGCCCCACTCGGCGTCACCCTCGAGGGCCTTGAGCGCCGAGACCTTGACGACCGGCAGGTCATCGCCCGGGAACTCGTAGGTGGAGAGCAGCTCACGGACCTCCATCTCGACGAGCTCGAGGATCTCCTCGTCGTCGACCATGTCGGCCTTGTTGAGCGCCACGACGATGTAGGGCACACCGACCTGACGCGCGAGGAGGACGTGCTCCTTGGTCTGCGGCATCGGGCCGTCGGTGGCGGCGACGACGAGGATCGCACCGTCCATCTGCGCCGCACCCGTGATCATGTTCTTCACGTAGTCGGCGTGGCCCGGGCAGTCGACGTGCGCGTAGTGACGGCTCTCGGTCTGGTACTCGATGTGCGCGATCGAGATGGTGATGCCGCGCTGCTTCTCCTCGGGTGCCTTGTCGATGTCGTCGAACGCGAACTGCGGGTTCAGGTCCGGGTACTTGTCGTGCAGGACCTTCGAGATCGCCGCCGTCAGTGTGGTCTTGCCATGGTCGATGTGACCGATGGTGCCGATGTTGACGTGCGGCTTGGTCCGCTCGAACTTTGCCTTCGCCACTGGTGTCCTCCTCAGGACTCTTCTCTAGGTGGAACGCCGAAACGACCGGGCAGGACGTGGCGTCGTCTGTGGGGGTGTGGTTGGTCGGTTGTCGGGCCGAGACCAGCGAGCAGTCTAGCGCTCACTCGCCTCGCGTCTTCTTGATGATCTCCTCGGCCACCGACCGCGGGACCTCGGCGTAGGAGTCGAACTCCATCGAGTAGTTCGCCCGGCCCTGGGTCTTCGAGCGCAGGTCGCCGACGTAGCCGAACATCTCGGAGAGCGGGACCAGGCCCCGTACCACCTTGGCGCCGCTGATGTCCTCCATGGCCTGGATGTGGCCGCGACGGCTGTTGATGTCGCCGATGACGTCGCCCATGTAGTCCTCGGGCGTGCGCACCTCGACCGCCATCATCGGCTCGAGCAACACCGGGTCGCACTTGCGCACGGCCTCCTTGAACGCCATCGACCCGGCGATCTTGAACGCCATCTCCGAGGAGTCGACGTCGTGGTAGCCACCGTCGAGCAGGGTGGCCTTGATCCCGACGAGCGGGTAGCCGGCCAAGGTCCCGTACTGCATCGCGTCCTGGATGCCGGCGTCGACCGACGGGATGTACTCGCGCGGCACGCGACCGCCGGTGACCTTGTTCTCGAACTCGTACAGCTCGCCCTCGGCGGTGTCGAGCGGCTCGAGCGCGATCTGCACCTTGGCGAACTGGCCGGACCCACCGGTCTGCTTCTTGTGGGTGTAGTCGTACCGGTCGAGGGCGCGGCGGATCGTCTCGCGGTAGGCCACCTGCGGCTTGCCGACGTTGGCCTCGACCTTGAACTCGCGGCGCATGCGGTCGACGAGGATGTCGAGGTGCAGCTCGCCCATCCCGGCGATAATGGTCTGCCCGGTCTCGTCGTCGAGGGTGACCTGGAAAGTCGGGTCCTCCTCGGCGAGCTTCTGGATCGCGGTGCCGAGCTTCTCCTGGTCGCCCTTGGTCTTGGGCTCGATCGCCACCTGGAGCACCGGCTCGGGGAAGGTCATCGACTCCAGCACGACCGGCGCGGCCAGGTCGCACAGCGTGTCGCCCGTCGTGGTCGTCTTCAGCCCGATCGCCGCGTAGATGTGCCCGGCGAGGGCCTCCTCGACCGGGTTCTCCTTATTGGCGTGCATCTGGAACAGCTTGCCGACCCGCTCCTTCTTCACCTTGGTGCTGTTGAGCACCTGGGTGCCGGCGCCGATACGGCCGGAGTAGACCCGGATGAAGGTGAGCGTGCCGAAGAACGGGTGCGACGCGACCTTGAAGGCGAGCGCGCTGAACGGCTCGGTGACGCTCGGTGCGCGGCTGACCTTGTCGTCCTCGTTCCCGGGGGCGTGGCCCTCCATCGCGGGCACGTCGACCGGCGACGGGAGGTACTCGACGACGGCGTCGAGCATCGGCTGCACGCCGCGGTTCTTGAACGCCGAGCCGCACAGCACCGGGTACACCTCGGAGGCGAGCGTCAGGGCACGGATGCCGGCGCGCAGCTCGTCGGCGGAGAGTTCCCCGCCCTCGAGGTACTTCTCCATCAGCGCGTCGTCGGCTTCGGCGACTCGCTCGACGAGGTGGTGGCGGTACTCGTCGGCCTTCTCCTTGAGTTCGGCCGGGATCTCCTCGACCTCGTACTTTGCGCCCATGGTGACGTCGCCTTTGGCGTCGCCGGGCCAGACGAGCGCTCGCATCTCGATGAGGTCGACGACGCCGACGAACTCGCTCTCGGAGCCGATCGGCAGCTGCAGCACGAGCGGCTCGGCGCCGAGGCGGTCCTTGATGGTGTCGACGGTGAAGTAGAAGTCGGCGCCCAGCTTGTCCATCTTGTTGACGAAGCAGATCCGCGGGACCGTGTACTTGTCGGCCTGCCGCCAGACCGTCTCGGACTGCGGCTCGACGCCCTCCTTGCCGTCGAACACCGCGACCGCACCGTCGAGCACGCGCAGCGAGCGCTCCACCTCGACGGTGAAGTCGACGTGGCCGGGAGTGTCGATGATGTTGACCTGGTGGTTGTCCCAGAAGCAGGTGACCGCGGCGGAGGTGATCGTGATCCCCCGCTCCTTCTCCTGCTCCATCCAGTCCGTCGTCGAGGCGCCGTCGTGGGTCTCGCCCATCTTCCGGTTGACACCGGTGTAGAAGAGGATGCGCTCGGTCGCCGTGGTTTTGCCGGCGTCGATGTGCGCCATGATGCCGATGTTGCGGACCTTGGTGAGGTCCGTCAGGACGTCCTGTGCCACGTTCGTGCTCTCGTCTCGGGTCGCGTGTGTGGGAACTGCAGGTTCAGTAGAGACCGGATGACGACCGCTCCCCTGGCGCCCGACCGTCATCCGGACGGATCGGGCGCCGGGGCGCGGGTCACCAGCGGTAGTGCGCGAAGGCCTTGTTGGACTCGGCCATCTTGTGGGTGTCCTCGCGGCGTTTCACCGCGGCGCCGAGGCCGTTGGACGCATCGAGGATCTCGTTCATCAGCCGCTCGGTCATGGTCTTCTCGCGACGCTGGCGCGAGTAGCCGACGAGCCAGCGCAGCGACAGCGTGGTGGCGCGGTTCGGCTTGACCTCGACGGGCACCTGGTAGGTGGCGCCGCCGACGCGACGCGACTTGACCTCCAGGGTCGGTTTGATGTTGTCGAGCGCACGCTTGAGTGTCTGGACCGGGTCTGTGCCGGTCTTCTGGTGGCACCCTTCGAGGGCGCCGTACACGATGTTCTCGGCAATCGACTTCTTGCCGTCGAGCAGCACCTTGTTGACCAACGCGGTGACCAGTGGGGACTGGTGCACGGGGTCGACCACGAGTGGCCGCTTCGGGGCGGGGCCTTTGCGCGGCATCAGCCCTTCACCCGCTTCGCACCGTACCGGCTGCGTGCCTGCTGCCGATTCTTGACGCCCTGGGTGTCGAGTGCGCCGCGGATGATCTTGTAGCGCACGCCGGGGAGGTCCTTCACCCGGCCACCACGCACGAGCACCATCGAGTGCTCCTGCAGGTTGTGGCCGACGCCGGGAATGTAGGCGGTGACCTCGATGCCGCTCGTCAGGCGCACGCGGGCGACCTTGCGGAGAGCGGAGTTCGGCTTCTTGGGAGTGGTCGTGTACACCCGTGTGCACACGCCGCGGCGCTGTGGGGAGCCCTTCAATGCAGGCGTCTTGACCTTCGTGGTCTTGTCCTGCCGGCCCTTGCGCACCAGCTGGTTGATCGTAGGCAACCTGGTTCCTTCGTGTTCGTCTGGTCGTCCCGGCACCAGTGCCGGGTCCTGGGGATCGCCCGCACGGCATCCGACCTCGGCCTGTCGTACGGACTCTCTTCCCTGCACTCCCCGTAAGGCTTCCAGGAGAGGATTGGAAGTGCGGGGCGCCCGGCAAGAGCTGTCACGAGGCCACTCGCGAGGCGCTTCGGCTTCGATCCTGGCCTGGGTCTGGGACTAGCCAGACACGGAGGGCAAGGCTACCGGCACGCGTGCGACCGCTCCAAATCAGATAGAGCGTTACCCGGGGATGTCGGTACCAGTGGTCAACCTCGCTCGGGAGCGACGCATTCCTCGGCGCATACGAGCACATACAGCGCGTAGTCGAACGCGCGCTCGTCGCGACGCACCGCGATCCCCTCCTCGTCGACGACGTCGCCCGGCGCCGCCACGTCCCGCAGCGCGGCGAGCAGCCGAGGTGCGACGTGCGAGGACCAGACGACGAGAACACCCCCGGGAGCAAGGGCCGCGCGCGCCGTCGCCAGACCCGCGGCGGTGTACAGGGCGGCGTTGGCGGGGCGCACGAGGAAGTCCGGGCCGTTGTCGACGTCGAGGAGCACGGCGTCCCACGGACCCGGCGGGTCGTCATCCGCGCACAGGACACGCGCGACGTCGCCGACGTGGAGGGCGCACCGATCGCTCTCGAGGCCGGCCAGCTCGGGCACCAGGCCGGCGCGGGCCCAGCGCACGAGAGGCGCGGCGAGCTCGACGACGTCGAGGTGGCGTACGCGCGCATCGGCGAGCACGGCCCGCGCCGTGAACCCCAGCCCGAGCCCGCCGACGAGCACCCGTCGCGGGTCCGGATGACGCGCGAGCGCGGTCTCGGCGAGGCGCACCTCGGTGGTCGTGTCCGCGGTGTCCATGGCGAACACGCCGTCGACGACGAGCTCGAGCACCGGCCCCCGCCTGCGCAGCGCCACCTCACCGGCCGCGGTCGCCTCGCGCGCGAGGGTGTGAGGCGTGTCCACCCGGTCAGGGTAGGGCGGCGCCGCGGTGGTCCGGGCCCGGCGCGGGGTGGGAAGATGCGGCCTCGCACCACGTCCACAGCGCCTCGCGGCGGTGCGCGTCGAAGGTGATCGGCTCGGCCGCCCGGACCCGCCCGATCTCGACGTACCCGTCGTGGAGGTCACGGTGCACGTCAGCGAGCGCGAGGGCGACGAGGTGGCGGGCGGTGGAGCGTGGCGTCGTCGCCCCCGGCAGGAGGCTCATCACCGGCATGACCCGCTGCCAGGCCCAGGCTTCGTACGCCCTCATGTCGCGGCCCAGCCCGGTCCCCGCGACGAGCCCGGGGTCATAGACGTTGAGCCGGCGGCCCGAGGACCGCAGGCGCTCGGCCCAGTGGTGCGCGAGCGTCACCAGGGCGAGCTTGCTCGTCGCGTACGCGACACCGCCCGGCTCGCGCGACCCGCGCCGAGCCGGTGCCGGGCTGCGGTCCGGGCGGGCGAGACGGTCGGGATCCTCCCAGCGTGGGTCGGGCACCAGCCCGAAGGAGGCCCGTCGGCCCCGGTGGGTCGATGACCCGAGCAGCATGGCGTGGCCACGTTCGGCGAGCGCGGGCTCGAGCCCGCGCAGGAGGGCGTGCTGGGCGAGAACGTTGACAGCGAAGGTCAGCTCGTGGCCCTGGGCGCTCGCGCGCCGTCGGTCGGTCAGCTGGACGCCGGCGTTGAGCACGACCGCGTCGAGCGGCGGCAGACCGCCGCCGTCGACCAGCCCGCGCACGGCCGCCGCCGCCCGGGCCACCGAGACGAGGTCTGCGAGGTCCACCCGGATGCCGTGCGCCTCCCGCCCGCGTCGACGCGCCTGGGCCACCGCCACGTCCAGCGCCGCGGCGTCGCGCGCAAGGAGGACCAGGGTCGGGCCGGCGGGGTGCTCGAGGAGCCGGGCGAGGCTCGCCGCACCGATCCCGCTCGTCGGGCCGGTAAGGAGCACGACCGAGGGGCGGGCGTCATCCACGCTCGGGCCTGTGATGTCAGTATCTGTCATAAGGGTCATGCTGCCTGACGTCATGATCTGACGCAAGGGGTATCGTCACCGGCATGCCCCGCTGGCCCGAGGACACCAGGGAACGGCTGGTCCAGGCCGCGCTGGAGCTCTTCGGCGAACGGGGCTACGCCCGGACGACCGTCGACGACATCGCCGCGCGCGCCGGGGTGAGCGCCCGTACCTTCTTCCGGCACTTCCCCGACAAGGAGGAGGTGCTCTTCGCCGAGGACGACCGACTGCTCCCGGTGGTCACCGGCGCCATCACGGGACGGAAGGAGCCGGTCGGTGCCGAACCGCTCATGGTCGACGTTCTCGGCGGCCTCGCCGACGTCATGGAGCCCGAGCGCGATCTGCTGCGCCACCGGCAGCACATCATCGACGCCGATGTCGCCCTCACCGGCCGCGAGCTCGCGAAGCAGGCCCGCTGGCAGGCCGCAGTCGCCGCTGCACTGGCCGCCCGTGGCTTCGCGCCCGGAACGGCGGACCTGCTCGCGGCCGTCGGCTTCGCCCTCTTCCGCCGGACGCTGCACACCTGGCTCGCCGAGAAGGACGGGCCGACCCTGCGGGAGCGGCTAGCAACGACCCTGCCCAGCGTACGAGTCGTCCTCGACGAGGTGAGCGCCGCGCCGCCGCGGTAGCGTCATTCGCTCACCGATCCGTCACCGGCGAGGACCCCTGTGCACCCAGTCGACCGCGTCCGTTCCTCCCTCCACCCGCTCGTCCGCCAATTCGCCAAGTTCGGCATGGTGGGCGGCGCGGGGTTCGTCGTCGACATCGGCGGGTTCAACCTCCTGCGCTTCGCCGGCGGCGAGGGCCCGCTCTACGACTACCCGCTGACCGCCAAGGTCGCGTCCGGCGCGGCGGCCACCGTCGTCTCCTGGCTCGGAAACCGGTACTGGACCTTCCGGCACACCCGGCGCGACGTGGCCCACCACGAGTTCGTGCTGTTCGCCGTGATGGCCACCATCGGGACAGGCATCGCCATGCTGTGCCTGTGGTTCTCGCACTACGTGCTCGACCTGACCTCGCCGGTCGCCGACAACATCGCGGCCAACGGCGTCGGCCTCGCCCTGGCCATGGCGTTCCGCTTCTGGGCCTACCGACGCCACGTCTTCATCAACCACGGAGACGGCACGCTGGTCGGCGAGATCACGGCCAACCGTCATCCGGCGGACGAGCGCGCCAGCCGTCTCACTCCGTAGCCGCGACAGCACTCACCTGCCGTGATGAGCCGCCCGTCGCCGCAACCGCATCCGCAACACCAGAGCGATCATCTCGACGCCGAGGGCCACGGTCTTGCCGAGGTCTCCGGTTACGGACGAGACGCCTACTCGCTCACGATAGTTGACCGGGACCTGCACCATCCGGGCCCGAGTGACGACGCTGATGAGCAGCATCTCCAAGCCGTAGGCCGAGCCGTCGAGCGTGGACCGGGCGAGGATGGCCTCGGCCTGGGCACGAGTCATCACCCGGAAGGTGCACCCCACGTCGCTGAGGTACGACGTGTTGTACAGCACCTCGATGAGCTTGGCCACCGCCCAGTTGCCCCAGCGGAGGAACCAGCCCATGTTGGCGCCGTGCCAGATGAAGGTCGACACCGTCCGCGAGCCCACGACGAGGTCGCACTCGGGCATGAAAGCGAGCAGCTTGCGCAGGTCCTCCGGCTCGAACGTCCCGTCGGGCTCGCACACCGACACGAGGTCCGCGCCGGCGTCGAGCGCCTCCCGGAGGCCGCGTTTGATGGCGGCGCCGTAGCCCTGGGTGGTCTCGACCACCTCGCGCGCGCCGGTAGAGGCCACCTCCTCGGATGTGCCGGCCGCGGCGTTGTTGTTGACGACGATGACCTCGTCGACCGCCTCCAGGGCCTCGAAGCGTCGGACGCAGTCGGCGATGCTCTCCTTCTCGTTGTAGGTGGGCAGCACGACAGCCAGGCGCCGGTTCCCGGGCATGTCACGCCTCCTTCGCCGGGTCGGCGACGACGAGCATCTGACCGGCCAGCGGCTTGACGGGGGAACGCAGGTACCACGGCACGAGGAAGGTGAGCCGCGACGCACGCGACTTCAACGTCAGCGGGAGGAAACGCGCCAGCACCGTGCTCACGTTCCAACCTTCGGCGGTGAGGTAGTCACGCAGCGACTGGTCGGTGTAGATGGCGACATGGGTGTAGTCGTCGAAGTAGCGGCCGGGCGCGAGCCGGAAGTTGGGTTGCATCAGGACGAGACGACCGCCTGGTCGGAGCACGCGGCGTGCGCCGGCCAGGAGCCGCGTGGCGTCGGCACGTTCGAGGTGCTCGAGCAGGTTGGAGGCGAAGACGACGTCGAAGGAGTCGTCGTCGAAGCGCGCCAGATCGGTGCAGTCACCGACCACGGGCACGACGTGGGATGCGGCTGCCCGCTCGACGGTGGGGTCGATGTCCATGGCCGTGACCCGGCCGGCGGCGACGTTGTTCGCGAAGTCGCACCAACCCGCACCCAGCTCGAGGACGTCGTCATCCGGCCTCACCCATCGGGAGAGGTAGCGGCACAGGTGCCGCCAGGTGGCCGCGCGACTGAGGTCGTAGGCGAGGCGGGTCTCGAAGTAGCCGCGAGCCACAGCAGGCTCATCGCCACGGTGAGGCGGCACGGAGGACGGCTCGGCAGGGACGTCAGAGGTGGCACGATGCGGTCCGGACACGCGCACGCAGGCTACCAGGACAGAGCACCCGCGCCGTCCACTCACCGGTGGACGACGAACGGCGAGCGTACCGGTGCGATCCCGGCACGCCCGCCGTTCGTCGGGTGTCGATCGTCAGAGCCGGTCGAGACCGAGCTCG
>JBOFBK010000313.1:0-1120 GCA_051645525.1 Dermatophilaceae bacterium
CTCGAGGTGGCGCCGGGGGAGCGCGAGGCGCTCGAGGCACTGGTGCGGCGCGAGATGGGTGCAGCGGCGTCCATGGACGTCCCGCTCGACGTCAGCGTCGGGGTGGGCCGCTCCTGGCACGACGCCGCCCACTGACGCCCTCCGTCGCGATGAGCGCAGCGACGTTGCTCGCCCACGCGGACGCGCTGGCGTCCGGGACACCGCTGCTCCAGGTCGCCGTCGACGGATGATGGGAGGGCGTGGCCGGATCTTCGTGGCGGTTCCCGGCGCGAGACCTACATCATCCGGCGGGCTGGCGACGCACCCGTCCCTGGGCGGTGACGAGCAGGGCGAGGCCGTAGCCGGCGGCCACGAGGCCGCCCCACAGCATGGTCGTCGCGATGTCCCGGATGCTGTCGTGACGAGCCGCGGCGACCGCGACGCCGCAGCTCGCGGCGACCAGCCAGACGACGTACCCGAGGCGGTGGTCGCCTCGGGCGAGCCGCCAGTAGACGAGCACCTGCACGACCGACCAGGTCGCACCGACCGCGGTGAACAACGCCACGTCGACGCTTCGACCGGCGTAGCCCGGGCCGCCGACCAGCCCGATCAGCGAGCCGGGGAAGGTCGCGGCGACGGCGACACCGGCCAGGGCGACCACCACGGTGGATCCGACGGCGGCGACCGGCCCGAACCGCACGCTGCCGCGCGCCATCCGCGGGTAGAAGAGCGTCGCGAGGAATGCCGGCCCCCAGAACGCGGCCTTCGAGAACACGGCGAGCACGGCGTAGGCACCGGACTCCTCGGGTCGCAGGAAGGTGCGCGCGAGCGGGGTGTCCATCGTCGTCACGGCGAGCAGCGCCGCCGTCGAGGTCGACCCGTGCATGACCGCCCGTAGCCACGGCCGGATCGACGACCGCGCCGGCGCCCGCCGCCATCCGGGGAGCAGGACGGCCACGGCGGTACCAGCGGCCAGCCACACCGCGACGGCGGTGAGTGCCACGACCCCGACGACACCGAGCCCGAGCAGGCCGGCACCGGCAGCGGCGACGAAGCGGAGCCCCGCGGTGACCACGGAGACGACCCCCATCGCGACGAACCGCTCCGCACCGTGCAGACAGCCCAGCACGGCGTGCACGAG
>JBOFBK010000314.1:0-10698 GCA_051645525.1 Dermatophilaceae bacterium
GTACGGAGTCTCGCCGTCGACGTCGGCGTCGATCACCGGCGCCACGCGCGGATGACGCACCCGGCTCAGCGAGGCGACCTCCCGGGCCAGCCGGGCCCGAGCGTCGGGGTCGTGCGCCACGTGCGCGCGCAGCACCTTCACGGCGACCGCGCGACCGTGCCGGTCCAGCCCGAGGTGAACCACGCCCATCCCACCCTCGCCGAGCCGCTGCACGAGCCGGTACTGGCCGAGGCGCTGGGTCCCGCGCTCGGCGTCGGCGGACTCGGGGCGCGCCTCGTCCCGGTTCATCGGGTCGGCGGGCGACACGTCATCCGGACGACCCGGGCGAGCGTCGGCGGACATACCCCCACGGTATGCCGGGCCACCGGGTGCGGGCCGGACCTGGGTGACCACCCGGGCCGTCGCGGCGCGGCTACTGCTGGATGTAGTCGCGCAGCTGGTCGCGCTCGGCCTGGAGGTCGTCGATGCGGTACTTGACGACGTCGCCGATGCTGACGATGGCCTGCAGCGCCCCGTCGACGACCACCGGCACGTGCCGGATGCGCCGATCGGTCATCTGCGACTCGAGCGCGTCGAGCGCGTCGTCGGGACTGCACGTGTGCACCTCGGCGGTCATGATCTGCGACACCGGCGCGTCGAGCAGACCGGCGCCGTCGGTGTGGAGATGCCGCACGATGTCGCGCTCGCTGACGATGCCGCCGACCGCCGCACCGTCGGCGCTGACGACGACCGCGCCGATCCGGTGCTCGGCGAGCAGTGCCAGCAGCTCGGCGACGCTCGAGTCGGGGTGCACCGTGACGACGCCGGTGCCCTTGCGCCTGATGACGTCCGCGATCCTCATGGAGAAACGGTAGTGGCCCGGCATCCGACGCGCCAGACCAACGGCATACCGGCCGGGACCTCGGTCCAGCACCGGTGCCGTCCTGGACCCCTGCGACGGAGCAGTCCGCGACGCGGAGCCGTTCACGACGTGGTGCACGACGACGTGGTGCACGATCTGCCTCACTGCACCCGGGTCGCCAGGGGGCGGCCGGACAGGAGGGCGAGGAGGAGGGTCGAGGCCACCGTCAGCGGGACCAGCCAGAGGTAGAGCGGGGTGAGCGCCTCGTTGTACGCGGCCACCACGAGGGCGCGCACGTCATCCGGGAGAGCCCAGACCGAATCGGGAGTCAACGACCCCGAGCTGACGCCTTCCGCCTCCGAGACACCGTTCAGGCGTTCGTTCAACAGGTCGGTGAGACGGGCGGCGAACACACTGCCCACCACGGCCGAGCCCAGCGATGCCCCGACCTCGCGGAAGAAGTTGTTGGCGGCCGTCGCGGTCCCGACGAGCTTGTGCGGGAACGAGTTCTGCACGACCAGCACGAGGATCTGCGAGCACAGCCCGAGACCGGCGCCGAAGACCATGAGGTACCCGCACACGAGCCACAGCGAGGCGTCGGGCTCCAGGGTCGAGAGCAAGGCGAGCCCGACACCGGCCAGGGCCGACCCGGCGACGGGAACGGGTTTGTAGACCCCGGTCCGGGAGACGGCGATGCCCGAGCCGATCCCGGTGAGCATGACGGCGGCCATCATCGGGAGCATCAGCAGCCCGGCCTGGGTCGCGTCGACACCGGTCACCATCTGCAGGTAGGTGGGCATGTAGGCGATGGTGCCGAACATCGCGATCCCCGTGAGCAGGCCCGCCGTCGTGCTGAGCACGAAGTCGCGGGACCGGAACAGCGACAGCGGCAGCACCGGCTCGGCGGCGCGGCGCTCCACCACCACGACGAGCGCCCCCGCCATGACGGCCACCGCGGCGAGCCCGAGGATCTGCGGCGACGCCCAGGAGTAGGTGGTGCCGCCCCACACCGCGACGAGGATCACGGCGGTCGTGGCGACGGCGAGCAGCGTCATCCCGGCGATGTCGAGACGTACCGTCCGTCGAGCGTCCCTCGCCGGGCGGATGACGAGGATCGCGGCCGCGATGGCGGCGAGCCCGAGCGGCACGTTGATCCAGAACGCCCAACGCCATCCCGGCCCGGACGTGAGGAAGCCTCCGAGCAGGGGCCCGGCGATCGAGGAGACCACGAACACCGCGCCCATGGCACCGGTGTAGCGCCCGCGGTCCCGGGCGGGCACCACGTCGGCGATGATCGCCTGGGCGAGGATGATCAGACCGCCGCCGCCGAGCCCCTGGATCGCCCGGCCGGCGATCAACGCGCTCATCGAGTCGGCCAGGCCGCCGACCACCGAACCCGCGATGAACAGGCCGATCGCGCCGACGAAGAGCCACTTGCGCCCGAGGAGATCACCGAGCCGACCGTAGGCGGGCATCACGACGGTCGCCGCCAGGATGTACGCCGTGGTGACCCACGCCAGGTGCTCGACGCCGTCGAGCTCACCGACGATGGTCGGCAACGCGGTCGAGAAGATGGTGTGGTCCAGAGAGGCCGCGAACATCGCCACGAGCAGGCCGCAGAACAGCAGCACGACCTGACGCCGGGTGGGCCCCTCGTCGACACCCGCAGCAGCGGGCTCAGGGAGCGGCTGCGCCGCCCCGTCGACGGGGCGACGGGACGACGGCGGGGCGGTCATCTCGCGAGCCGTGCCGAGGAGTGTCGCGCGCGGCTGTCGCCGCCGTTCATGCCGGAGCCACCGGAAGGCTGAGCACGCCGCGCAGGACGAGATCGGTGCGCCACCGCAGGCGCTCGGCCGGCACGGTCAGGTGCAGGCCGGGCATGGCCTGGAGCAGTGCGGGGATCGCGATGGACCCTTCGAGTCGCGACAGCGAGGCGCCGAGGCAGTAGTGCATGCCGAGCCCGAATGCCACGTGCCGGTTCGGGTCGCGGGTCAGGTCGAGCCGGTCGGGGTCGGCGAACTGGGTCGAGTCGCGGTTGGCCGACGCGATGCCGAGAAGCACCATCGAACCGCGCGGGATGACGGTGCCGGCGATCTCCAGGTCCTCGCCAGCCCATCGCGGGGTCGCGGTCTCGGCAGGGACGACGTAGCGAAGAAGCTCCTCGATCCCGGTGCCGACGACGGTGGGATCATCCCGCATCCGGGCCAGTTCCCCGGGGTTCTGCAGCAGGGCGAGCGTGCCGGTGCCGATGAGGTTCACCGTGGTCTCGTGCCCGGCAGTGAGCAACAGGATGATCATGGCCAGCACTTCGTCAGGACTGAGCCGGTCGTCGTCGGCGCTGGCCGTGGCGAGCGCCGAGATCAGGTCGTCGCGAGGGTCCTGCGTACGTTCTGCGACGAGCCGACGCAGGTAGCGCAGGAACGCGAGGACCGACGGCACGCTGGTGACGAACGAGCGGACGCTGCTCGCCGAGAGCAGGGCGACGGTCCAGGTGTGGAACCGGTCGTTGTCCCGCTCCGGCACTCCGAGGATCCGGCCGATGAGGGTCAACGGGAACGGGAGCGCGTAGTCGGCAACCAGGTCGAAGCTGCCGGTCCGCTCGGCCTTCGCCGCAGCGGCAGCGAGCAGCTCGTGCGAGAGCTGCTCGGCCTCGCCGCGCATAGTCTCGATCCGGCGCGGCGTGAAGACCTTGTGCACCAGTGCACGGAGTCGGTCGTGGTCGGCGCCGTCGAGGGAGAGCATGTTGCTGTTCAGTGCTCCGAGCGGCCCCGGCAGCGCGCCTCCGACGAGCCCACCGACCCCGGCCGAGCGGGCGTTCTTCACCAGTCGCTCGTCCCGGAACGCGGCGGCGACGTCGTCGTACCGGGTCACCAGGCGTGCCTTCCCGAACGGACGCACCTTGATGACGTGCACCGGCGACTCGGCCCGCAGCCGCGCGTAGGTGGGGAACGGGTCGGCGCGGAACGCCGGGTCGGTGACGTCGATGCGGCCGACAGACGGCGGACTCAGGGACATTCGCGACCTCCAATCAGGTTTGTGGACAATGAGTTCCGCACGAAATCAGGCCGGGTCGTCAACGAGTGCTCTCGGCGAGCGAGATGACGGCGTCGACCAGCTGGGGTGCCACGTCCTCCTCCTGGATGAAGTGCCCGGACGGGAACGTCTGGTGCGGCATCCCCCGGCCTCCCGGCACCTCCTCGCGGAAGAACGTGGTGTAGTCGCCGGGAAGGATCGCCTCGTTCTCCGACCACAGGGTCAGCATCGGCTTGTCCCAGCCGCGGAAGAAGTCACGTGCGGCGCGGTTCTTCACTCCCTCCTCGGCCACCTGGCCACTACCGGGCACCCATTGCGGCATCTCTCGTGGGGCGCTGCGCAGCTGCTCGGTGGGCCAGGGAGCGTCGAAGGCGGCCACCTCGGCGTCGGAGAGGTCACGCAGGCTGTCCTGGTCGATCACCGGCCCGAAGGCCGGGATCGTCTGCGAGATCTGCTCCTTCCACACGACGAACGACTCCTCGTACGGCTCGGTGTCGACCGGAAGGCCAGTGTTGGAGATCGCGATTCGGCCGAACCGGTGGGGGATCTCGGACACGACCCGGAGGTAGATCAGCCCGCCCCAGTCCTGAGCGTAGAGCGTCACGTCCCGCAGCCGCAGCCGCTCGACGAAGGTGCGAGCCCAGTCGACCTGGCGCTGGTAGGTGTACCCGTCACGGTCCAGCTTGTCGCTACGACCGAAGCCGATGAGATCGGGGGCGATCACACGGTAGCCCTGGGCCACCAGTGGGGGGATCCAGGTGCGATAGGTGTAGCTCCACGCCGGGTTGCCGTGGGCGAGCAGCACGACCGGACCGTTGCGGGGTCCGGCGTCGACGTAGCCCATCAGCAGGCCGCACCGGTCGACCGGCAGGAAGCGCGGCCGGTAGGGAAAGTCGGTGATGCCCGCGAAGGCCGCCGGCGGCGTGCGGTAGATCGGTCCGTACGGGGACGGCCGGCCCGGTCCGGCGAGGTTCGGGGTGCCCGGCACCAGCGTGGTGCTGGCGGCCGCGCCGGACGCCATCCAGCCGGTGCCGGCGGTGAGCGCGGCGGCCGCACCGAGCCGGAGGACGCCTCGTCGTTCCATGGTCATCGTCGTTCTCCTTGGTGATGTCGTCGGTGACGATGCGGCGATCAGGGATTGGCCGCGATGAACTCGTCGATCCGTCGGGCGATGTCCGGGCCCTGGTCCTCCTGGAGGAAGTGGCTCGCGTCGGGGTAGGTGTGATGCGGCTGGCCCTGGGCGCCGCGGATGCTTCCGCTCATCCACTGCTGGCTGCCTTGCTCGACGATGCCGGGCTCGTTGCCCCCGAAGATGGTGAGGAACGGCTTGCTGTAGGAGGTGAGCTGGGTGCGCTTCTCGGCTATCCGGCCGGCGAGGTCGCTGAGCAGGCTCGGGAAGACCCGCGGCGCCGCCATGTACGCCCGGCTCGGGAACGGCGCGTCGTAACTCGCCTCCTCCTCCGGTGCGAGGTCGCGGTAGGTGAGCGCCTCGAGGAACACGGACGGCACGAAGTCCTCGGAGTGGAAGGAGTAGCCCGTCCATGTTCCGAAGCCCGAACCGAGCGCCCCTCCGGCGCTGGCCCCACCACCACCGGCACCACTCGATCCGGGCAACGGCACCGGGTTGCCGTTCTCGTCGTAGAACGGCGGCTGGTTGGCCGGGATCGACCGGAGCGACTCGCCGAAGGCGGCGATCTGCGGGTCGTCGGCGGGCGGGATCTCGAAGGGCTCGAACTCATCCGGCATCCCACCGTTGCCGATGACGATGCGGTCGAAGGTCTCCGGGCAGGACGCGGTGTTCCAGAGCGCCAGCACGCTGCCCCAGTCCTGCGCGAACACGGTGAGGTTCTGCAGGTCGAGCTTCCCGATGAAGCGGTCGAGGCGTTCGGCGTGGAGGTCGGCGGTGTAGTAGTCGGTGTCCACCGGCTTGTCGGAGCGGCCCATGCCGAGGTGGTCCATGGCGATCACCCGGTGCCCCTTGGCCACCAGGCCGGGGATGACGTGCCGGTAGAGGTAGGACCACGACGGCTGGCCGTGCAGCAGCAGGATGGGGTCGCCGTCGGCCGGGCCCTCGTCGATGTAGGCCTGCCGGAGACCGTCGATCTCGACGTAGCGCGGGGTGTACGACCAGTCTTTCAATCCTCGGAAGCACGCGTTCGGCGTGCGCAGGAACGCCACCCCGTCCTTGGTCTTCCGCTCCTTCGGGGTCTTCAGACATGCCGCCGAGTCGGGCCCACCAGCTCTGGCTGTCACGCCCCCGTCCTGCGCCCCGAACGCGGCGCTCCCGCCGGACGACGTCAGTGCGATCACCATCGCGGCGACAGGGACGAGTCGGCGCACTCGCCGGGTCTTGCCGTCGGGCGTGAGCGGTTGGGCGGTCATAGGACTCTCTTTTCTGTCAGTGCGCGGGACCACATATCGTCTGGTCGCAGTACGCGTATCTAGCACTTGCTAGGTACGCTACATGCGTCTCGCTTCTGATGCAACGCAACCGTCATCCCGATCCTCGCGCGGGCCTGATGTGTTCTTGCACAACTCGATTCGGCACCGAAGACGACACCCGGCCGTCGTCTGACCAGATCCGCATTGCCGGATCGCCTAGCGATTGCTAGGGTCAATCTGTCACATCTCACCGGCCAACCTCCGCGCCACGCAGGTACTCGTCGGCCCGCCCTCAGAGCGGGCCCGTGTCCGGTGCCACTCGCATCAGGGAGGGATCTCGACATGCCTGGATCGGAACCCGACGGAGATCGTTCCGCGCTCTCCGGCGCCGCGCCACCGACCGCTTCCAGCCCCGCTGTGCTCGTCACCGCCGCCGGCGCCCGCCGGCTGCTCACCGTCATCGCCGTGAGCCCGGTATCGAGACACGAGCCCGATATGAGCAGCCACGACGCGCACCCGGATGACGCCCGCTCCCCGGGCGGCGCGACCTCAGTCCGGCGGCGGGTCGAGCAGGCGCAGCGCCGCCTCCACGATGTCGGCGCGTTGGGCCCGCAGTCGCGTCAGGAACCCCGCGTGGTCGCCGGTCGGAACCATGAGGCGCCGAACCGCGGCCTCCACGGCGGCGACCGCCATGGCGACCCTCAGCTGCCAGGCCTCGGACTGCGCATCGTCGCCGGCGCCCGCGAGCAGCGCGGCGATGTCCGGTACCGCGGCCTCGGCCAGGGTGCTACGCACGTCCGTGACGCCGTTGCGTGGGTCGAGCACGGTGATGGCCACGCCGTCGTACACCTCGAGCGACTCGAGCATCGCCTCGATCAGCACCCGGAGCCGCTCGCGCCCGGTGAGATCCGCGGATCGGACAACGGCCTGCTGCACGAGGTCGAGCGGCTCGCGCAGCAGCTCGTCGAGCAGGTCCGCCTTGCTCCGGAAGTGGTAGTAGAGCGAGGGATTGGAGATGCCCAGCTGCTCGGCGATGTCACGCACCGACGTGCCGCTGTAGCCACGCTCGGCGAACAACCGCGCCGCGACCGCGAGGATGCGCTGCCGCATCGGGCCGCTGTCCACCGGTCGTCGTGCCACGGGCACATGGTAGAGCGCCGGACGGCGGGGCATCGCCGAGAGTCTGGCCGAGTCGTGGAGGTGCGGTCGTGAATCGGGTGCGTCAGGTGCTGCCCAAGATCCTGCCGGCGCTGCTGCTCGGCCTGGTCGGCGCTGTTCTCGGCCCGGTGCTGCTGGGGTCGCTCGGCCTGTCCGGGCCAGCGGCCGCCGCGGTCGCGATCCTGGTCTCCGTCGGCATCCCTCTGGTGGGAGCGGTCTTCATCCTCCTGCGGCTCCGTCGGCGGATGCGCCGGCGAGCCGCCGACGATGCCGAATTCCCCTCTGCCGGAACGGCGGCAGCGATGGCACGACCTGCCCGGACCGCCGCAGACGGGAGCGCCATCCCGCTCGACGGTGTCTGGAACGTAACCATCGCCACCCCGATCGGGACCCAGGAGGGCGTCTTCGACCTGGTGGTCGACGGATCGTCGCTGACTGGCACGGCCGACGTGCTCGGCGGCTCGGTCCCGATCACCGACGGATCCGTCGACGACCACGGTGCCCGGTTCACCATCACCGTGACCGACCCGATGAAGCTCGACCTGAAGTTCCACGTCGTCGCCACGGGCGACGCCCTGGACGGCACCGTGAAGGCAGGCCCCATGGGCACACGCAAGGTCGAAGGCCGACGGGCCTGAGAGGCCCGGCGACGCCGGTGCCGCGACCGGCAGTGGCCTCACCGGCAGCACCGAAGGAGAACGACCATGGAACCCACACCTCTCGCCCCGCCGTTCGACCCCGAGCTCGCCGCGATGCTGGACGGCGTAGAGCTGCCCACGACGGTCACGGCGGAGATGCTTCCGTTCCTTCGGCAGGGTCTGCCCGGTGACACCCCGCTCGAGGAGCTGCTCGACACCTGGGACCTGGAAGATCGGGACGTCGTCATCCCGGGATACCTCGGTGACGAGATCGTCGTCAGTGTGATGCAGCCCCGCGACCTGGTCGGAGTCGGGCCGGGCATCGTCTACGCCCACGGCGGCGGCATGGTGGTCGGCGACCGGTTCGGGCAGCTCGGTCTCGTGGTGCCCTGGTTGACCGAGCATCGGGCGGCCCTGGTGACGGTCGAGTACCGGCTCGCGCCGGAGTTCCCCGATCCGTACCCGGTGGAGGACGTGTTCGCCGGCCTCGCGTGGACTCTCGACCATGCGGCGGAGCTGCGGATCGACCCGGAACGGCTGCTGCTCGCCGGCGTCAGCGCCGGCGGAGGCCTCGTCGCCGGCACGGCCCTGCTGGCCCGCGAGCGTGGGCTGCCGCGGGTAGCCGGTCAGCTGCTCATGGGGCCGATGCTCGACGACCGGGATGCCACGGTGTCGACCCACCAGTACGAGCGGCTGGGTACGTGGACCCGCGGTCTCAACGCGTTCGGCTGGACCGCACTGCTCGGCGACCGGCGCGGCACCGACGACGTGTCCGAGTTCGCCGCTCCTGCGCGGGCGACGGATCTGTCCGGCCTTCCGCCCGCTTACATCGATGTCGGCTCGGCCGAGGTCTTCCGCGACGAGGCGGTCGCCTATGCCGAGGCCATCTGGCAGGCCGGCGGCTCGGCGGAGCTGCATGTCTGGTCCGGTGGTTTCCACGGCTTCGAGGGCTTCGCGCCGCAGACCGCCGTCGCGCAGGCGTCCATGGCGGCCCGGCAGAGCTGGGTGGGGCGGGTGCTCGGAACCCTCACCGGGACGGCGCAGGCCGGCCCGACGGGTGGGCGGAAGGTCGTCGGTGAGCATGCCTGACCTGACCGGCCCCACGGACCTGACCGGCCCCGCAGCGGCGAGGCGGGCGGCGGGCCCGACGAACCGCTGGGCGGCATCCTGGATCTGGGACCGTCGCGGCTTGGGCGCCGGTGAGCGACAGGTGATCGCGGCCCGGCGTGTCATCGAGCTCGAGACCGTGCCGGATGCCGCGCCGGGCCGCGTCTTCGCCGAGGCCCGCTACGTGCTGTACGTGAACGGTGTCGAGGCGCGACGCGGGCCGGGCCGGGCCAACCCCCGGTCACGACGCTGGGACCCGATCGACCTCGCCCCGCTGCTGCGCCCCGGCCCGAACGTGCTGACCGTGCTCGCCGCGATCGACCGCCGAGCGACGCGCGACTGGGTCCCGGCACCGACGCTCACCTCGGAGCTCACCGACGGCGCGCTGCTGTGCGAGGTCGACGTGGGGTTGGACGAGCCGGTGGTCACCGACGAGAGCTGGCTCACCACCACGCTGCGCGGCTGGGGCCTGTCGGAGCCCACCGGGATGATCTCGCGTCGCGGCCTGGAGCTACTCGACGCCGATTCGGTCCCCGCCGACCTGCACTCGCCCGACGTCGCCGACGGCGGGCTCTGGCGACCGGCCGTCATCCGCTCGGGGCGCACCATGGGCGACGCGGAGGGCGACCGCGCCCCGTCGTACCCGCTCGGCCCCACGCGACCCAGCACCGTGAGCCCGCCGAGTGTCATCCGCCGGCCGTTGGCCCCCGGGCCGCACGGCGTGTGGACGCTGCCCGACATCGGTACCGGCACCCTGGTGGTCGACCTGGACGGGCCCGCCGGGGCGGTGGTCGAGGTGGACACCTTCGAAGAGCTCGACGCCGACGGGATGCCGCGTCCGCTCGCCGAGCCGATCGGGGTGCGGGTGAGCACCGGTCCGGCCCGGACGACCGTGGAGTCGCTCGACCGCTTCGGCCTGCGCGGCGTGACGGTCGCGGCGCCGGAGGGGGTCACCGTGCACGCCGTCACCCTCCACGAGCGCACGCACCCGGTCACCGGCGGTGCCCGCTTCGCGTGCCGCGACCCGTTCCTCGACCGGCTCTACGAGGTGGGCCGGCGCACCGTGACGCTCTGCTCGGCCGACGCCTACGTCGACACCCCGACCCGCGAGGGGCGGGCCTGGACCGGCGACGCCGTCGTTCACGGCATGGTCGACCTGGTCACGAATTCGGACTGGACTCTGGCGCAGTGGAACCCCCGGCTTGCCCTCCTCTCGGCGCTGCCCGACGGGATGCTGCCGTCCGTCGCGGGCGGTGACGGCGAGACCGGCGAGATGGGCGTCATCCCCGACTGGGCGCTGCACTGGGTGCACTCCGTCTGGACGGTGCACCGGTACGCGGGCGACGCCGACGAGACGGCTCAGCTGCTGCCCGGCGTCGAGCGGGTGCTCGACTGGTTCGAGCAGCACCGCCATCCAGATACCGGCCTGCCGACCGACGTGCCCGGTTGGGTGCTGATCGACTGGGCGTGGGTGCCGGTGCGTGGCGCGTCGTGCGCGCTCGCCGGGCTGCTGGGTCGTGCCCTGCTCGAGCTCGCGGA
>JBOFBK010000315.1:0-1106 GCA_051645525.1 Dermatophilaceae bacterium
AGGGGTCATCGTGTTCATGTCGGTCTTCGCGCTCGGCGAGACGCTGCTCCAGGCCACGCTGCCGGCGATCGTCGACGACCTCACCACCGACCGTGAGCCAGGCCGCTCCAACGCGCTGTCGGCGAGCGCGTTCCAGCTGGGCGCGATCACCGCACCCATCGTGGCCGGCTGGCTGCTCGACCGGGGGCTCGCCGGCGCCTACATCGGCGTGCTGCTGGTGTGCCTCGCCGTCGTCGCCGGGCTCGCGCTCGCGCTCGAGCGGCACATCACCCCGCAGGTCAACGGCGTCGGCCAGCCCTGACCTCGCGAAGTCCCGCCGTTGCCGGCGCGAGTCCTACGCCCGGGGAGAAAGGGCCCGCACCACGCGCGAGGGTGACGGGCGTCCGAGATGGCCGGCGAGCCAGGCGCTCGTGGCGACGAGCGCGTCGAGGTCGACCCCGGTCTCGACGCCGGCACCGTCGAGCGCCCACACCAGGTCCTCGGTGGCGAGGTTCCCGGCGGCCGACTCGGCGTAGGGGCAGCCGCCGAGCCCGCCGGCCGACGCGTCGACCACCGTCACGCCGTCCGAGAGCGCGGCCATGGTGTTGGCCAGCGCCTGGCCGTAGGTGTCGTGGAAGTGCACCCCGATGCGCTCGGGGTCGATGCCGACATCGTCGAGTGCCGCGAGCAGACGGTGCACGTGACCGGTGGTGCCGACGCCGATGGTGTCGCCCAGGGACAGCTGGTGGCAGCCGAGGTCCATCAGCCGGCGGCACACGTCGACCACCTGAGGTATCGGTACCGCGCCCTCCCACGGATCGCCGAAGCACATCGACACGTAGGCGCGCACCCACAACCCCGACGCGAGCGCCCGCTCGACCACCGGCTGGAACATCCGCAGCGACTCCGCGACAGAGCGGTTGAGGTTGCGCCGGGCGAACGTCTCGGTGGCGCTGCCGAAGATCGCCACGGCGCCGGCACCGGCCGTCAGCGCGCGGTCCAGCCCGCGGGTGTTGGGCACCAGCACCGGTCGGTGCGGTCCGCGGCCGGCGTCGCCGAGCGCCGCAAGGAGCGGCTCGGCATCGGCCAGCTGTGGGATCCACCGCGGGTCGGCGAACGACGTGGTC
>JBOFBK010000316.1:0-4458 GCA_051645525.1 Dermatophilaceae bacterium
GCGATCGCCGACCGCTACGACGACTTCACGTTCGGTGAGGGCGAGGACGACTCGGCCTACGCCGAGGACGAGCAGCTCTGACCACCGCCTCCCGTACCTCAGCTAGGAGATCACCATGCCCACCCCCACCAAGGGCCCCCGTCTCGGAGGCGGACCTGCTCACGAGCGGCTGATCCTCGCGGGCCTGGCCACGGCACTGTTCGAGCACGACTCGATCACGACCACCGAGGCGAAGGCGAAGCGGCTCCGGCCGCTGGCCGAGCGCCTGGTCACGTTCGCCAAGCGCGGCGACCTGCACGCCCGCCGCCGGGTCATGACGGTCGTGCGCGACAAGAGCGTCGTGCACCGTCTGTTCGTCGAGATCGCGCCGGACATGTCCGAGCGGGCCGGCGGGTACACCCGCATCACCAAGGTCGGACCGCGCAAGGGTGACAACGCCCCGATGGCGGTCATCGAGTTGGTCCGTGAGCCGGTCGCGAAGAAGGCCACCGTCAAGGAGGCCGAGTCGGCCACGAAGCGCGCCGCGCGGGACCGGAAGAAGTCGGCCGAGGCCGAGGCCGCGTTGACGGCGAAGCCGACCGAAGCGGCCGACGGCGCGGCGACGGCCACGAGCGACTCCGAGGAGACCAAGGCCGGCAAGACCGCAACCGAGGAGACCGCGACCGAGGAGACCAAGGCCGGCGAGACCGCGACCGTGGTAGACCTGCCGGCGGGCGCGGTCGCGCCCCTCGAGGACGGCTCCGCTCCGGAGGGCTACACCGTCAAGGGCAACGCCGACTCCGGCAAGTACCACGTCGAAGGATCGCGCTGGTACGACCAGACGGTGGCCGAGTTCTGGTTCGCCGACGCCGACGCCGCCGAGGCCGCCGGCTTCACGCCGGCCGGCGGCACGAAGGAAGACGACGCCTGATCCGGTCCGAGCGGGCAACGCCGCGCGGGACGCAGGGACACCTGCGCCCTGCGCGGCGCTCTGCGTCCCGACCCGGTCCCTCGGCACCCTAGGCGCACGGCGGTGACGGTGCGGCTCCGGCTCGACCTCGCCTACGACGGCACGGGGTTCTCGGGCTGGGCGGCGCAGCCGGGACGCCGCACCGTCGAGGGTGTGCTCGGCGAGGGCCTCCGCATAGTGCTGCGCTCGGATGACGTGCGTCTCACCGTCGCCGGACGCACCGATGCCGGGGTGCACGCCCGCGGTCAGGTCGCCCACACCGACGTGCCGGATGACGCCTGGGCGCGGCTTCCCGGTCGGGCGACGCGCGACCCCGGTGAGGCGCTGACCACCCGCCTGCGCGGCGTGCTACCGGATGACGTCGTGGTGCGGGGGGCCGGGGTGGCGCCACCGGGCTTCGACGCGCGGTTCTCGGCGCTGCGCCGCCGCTACCGATACCGGCTGTGCGACCGGCCGGCCGGCCTGGACCCGCTGCGGCGCCACGACACGGTGGTCGTACCGCGCCCGCTCGACGTCGCGGCGATGGGTGTCGCGTCGGAGAGGCTGCTCGGGCTGCACGACTTCGCCGCGTTCTGCCGGCGCCGCGAGGGTGCCACCACCGTGCGCACTCTCCTGGAGTACTCGTGGCGGCGGGCCGACGACGGCGTCATCGAGGGCACGGTGGTGGCGGACGCGTTCTGTCACAGCATGGTCCGCGCCCTCGTCGGAGCAGCGGTGTCGGTGGGGGAGGGTCGGTTCGACCCGGTGTTGCCGGCCGAGCTGCTCGCCGCCCGGGTGCGCGATCCGCGCGTGCGGGTGATGCCGGCGCGCGGGCTCTCGCTGGAGGAGGTCGTCTATCCGCCGGATGCCGAGCTCGCTGCCCGAGCCGAGGAGGCGCGCGCGACGCGCACGCTGCTCTAGCCCAGCGGTCGTCATCCGTCGGTGGTCGGTCCTACGGTGTGTGGATGGCGCACCCGCTCCGGTTCCGCGACGACGACCCGCTGCTCGCGCGGATGCGGAGCATCGCGCTCGCCCTGCCCGGTGCGGCCGAGAAGGTGAGCCATGGGCGGCCGAACTTCTTCACGAAGCGCGTCTTCGCGATCTTCGGTGGAGTGGTCAAGGGCGACCATGCTTCCGACGCGCTGCGGCAGGCGGTGCTGTTCCTCCCTGAGGAGGCCGAGCGCCCGGCTCTGCTCGACGACGGCCGGTTCGTGGTGCCCGGCTACGAGGGCGCCTACGGCTGGCTCGCGCTCGACCTGCGCGGCGACCCCGACTGGTCGGAGGTGGCCGAGCTCGTGGAAAGCTCGTATCGGATCACGGCCCCGCCCCGCCTCGTCGCCGAGCTCGACGCCCGCGGGGCGACGTAGCGGGCCTCAGGTCGTCGGGCGGAGCGCGCCGTCGAGCGAGCGGACGGCCATGGCCAGCCCGTCGTGCCGGGAGCGGTCCTCCCCGCCCTGCGACCAGGTGACGCCCGAGTAGAGCATCGACCACAGCAGGCCCTCGGTGACCCACTCCGGGCTGAGGTCGGGGTCGATGCTGCCGTCGGCGTGGCCCCGACGCACCGCGTCGAGCACCGCGCGCTGGTGCTCGTCCTCCTCCTGCCACTCCGGCCGCTCCCACAGCACCGGCTCGGCGACCATGAGCACGACGAGCACGTCGCCGAGGTCGAACAGCTCGCGGCAGAGCCTGACGAGAGCGTCGCGGCCCGTTCCTTCCTCGAGCCGGACCCGCCCGTGCGCCGCACGGATCCGGCCGAGGATGTCGAGGCTGAGGGCGTCGAGGAGGTCGGCTCGCTCGGCGAAGTACCGGTGCACGGTGGTGCGGCCCACGCGCGCCTCTCCCGCGATGTCGGCGAGCGAGGCGTTGCGGCGGCGGGCGAGCACGGTGACCGCGGCGTCGAGGATCGCCTGCCGGGTACGGCTCCGTACGCCGGTCTCCGCGGTCTCGGTGGTCACAGCGAAGAGCATACGTAGCCGACCCGAGATGGGTCGTTCGTTACCGAAAACGGAACATCTATGTTTCACTTGACTTCATGATCGATGGCCATGACCACCCCCGGCTGCGCATCCTCTGGACGTTCGTGCGCCCGCACCGCCGCGAGCTGATCATCGGCTTCCTCCTCGGTGTGGTGGCCACCGGCATCGGCCTGGCCCAGCCGCTCGCGGTCAAGTGGGTCATCGACTCCATCGGCACCCGCGCAGGCCTGTCGACGCCAGTGGCGATCCTGCTCGCGCTACTGGTCGTCGGCAGCGTCGTGACCCTGGTGCAGTGGGTGCTACTCGGCACCGTCGCCGAACGGGTGGTGCTCGACGCCCGCTCCGAGCTCGTGCGGCGCTTCGTCGGGGCCCGGATGACCGAGCTCACCGGCCGGTCCACCGGCGAGATGGTCACCCGGGTCACGTCCGACACGGTGCTGCTCCGCGAGGCGGCGTCGGGCGCCGGGCCGGGTCTGGTCAACGCCGCCATCGGGCTGGCCGGCGCGTTCGCACTCATGGCCGTGCTCGACGTGGTGCTGCTCGGCATCACCCTCGCGCTCGTCGCCATCGTCTTCGTCCTCTTCGCCCGGCTCATGCCGCGGATCGCCAAGGCCCAGGCCGACAGCCAGGAGGCGCTCGGGAAGGTCGGAGCCGAGCTCGAGGGCAACCTGCGCGCCATCCGCACCGTCAAGGCGAGCCGCGCCGAGCGGCGTCAGGCCACCCGGCTCGTCGCCGGCGCGCGGGAGGCGTCGTCCTTCAGCCTCGCCGCGGTGCGCACCTCGGCGTTGGCGTGGTCGATCTCCTGGGGCGGGGTCAATGTGGCCGTCCTCGCCATCCTGGCGGTCGGCGCGGTGCGGGTCGACTCGGGCGCCATCACCGTGAGCACGCTTGTCGCCTTCCTCCTCTACGCCTTCCAGATGGTCGGGCCGATCACCGAGCTGTCCGAGAACGTCACCGCGATGCAGTCCGGGCTCGCCGCGGCCGAGCGGATCGGCGAGGTGCGCGGGATGAGGCTCGAGGACTCGCTCGACGACGTGCGCCCACCCCGCTTGGAGTGGTCCGGTGCGTCGCCGCGCGGCGTCATCCCGGATGACGCGCCCCTCGCCGCACCTCCGACCGCCCGGCCTGCTCCGGCCGACGCCGGGGGGCCGGTGCTGCGGCTGCGCGGTGTCCGCGCCGGCTATGGCGACGGGCCCGACGTGCTGCGCGGCGTCGATCTCGATGTGCCCCGGCGTGGTCACGTGGCGGTCGTCGGGCCGTCCGGGGCGGGCAAGACGACACTGTTCTCCCTGCTCATGCGCTTCCTCGACCCTCGCGACGGGATCATCGAGCTCGACGGCACCTCCTATACCGAGTGGTCGGTGGCCGAGGTGCGCGAGCGTTTCGCGTATGTCGAGCAGGACACCCCGCTCGTGCCCGGCACCATCGGCGACAACGTGCGGTTCCGCGATCCCGGCGTTGGCACCGACGACGTGACGGCCGCGTTGCGCACGGTGCAGCTCGACTCGATGGTGGCCGACCTGCCCCACGGCCTCGACACCGTGGTCAGCGGTG
>JBOFBK010000317.1:0-1227 GCA_051645525.1 Dermatophilaceae bacterium
GGTCGCGCTGAACGACGGCTGGACCGAGAACTACGGCGCCGGCGGCGTGGCCGACGGCCCGAACATCCCGCTGGTCACCGCCGGGCCGGCCACGATCGAGTTCGCCTACGACGACGAGACCCACCAGGTGAGCTTCACGCCGGCCGTCGGCGGGGGCGTCACCGGCCAGGACCGGCGGGCCGCCGCGGACTCGCGGCGCGACTCCCTCACCCGCGAGAACTTCTACTTCGTCATGGCCGACCGGTTCGCCAACGGCGAGGCGGCCAACGACCGTGGTGGGCTCACCGGCGGCCCGCTCACCACCGGGTACGACCCCACGAACAAGGCGTTCTACCACGGCGGTGATCTCAAGGGTCTCACCGGCAAGCTCGACTACATCAAGGGCATGGGCACCACGGCGATCTGGCTGACGCCGAGCTTCAAGAACAAGCCCGTCCAGGGCGCGGGAGGCCAGGAGAGCGCCGGCTACCACGGCTACTGGATCACCGACTTCACCCAGATCGACCCCCACCTCGGCACCAACGCCGACATGAAGGCGCTCATCGACGCCGCGCACCGGAAGGGGATGAAGGTCTTCTTCGACATCATCACCAACCACACCGCCGACGTCGTCGACTATCGGGAGGGCACCTACGGGTACAAGGCGAAGGCCTCGGCCCCGTACAAACGAGCCGACGGGACGCCCTTCGACGACCGCGACTTCGTCAACACACCCTTCCCGGAGATGTCGGCCGAGGCCTCGTTCCCCTACACCCCGTTCGTCCGCGACGCCGAGAAGGACGTCAAGGTGCCGGCGTGGCTGAACGACCCGCTGATGTACCACAACCGCGGTGACTCCACGTTCGCCGGCGAGTCCTCGACCTACGGCGACTTCATCGGGCTCGACGACCTGTTCACCGAGCGGCCCGAGGTCGTCGAGGGCATGGGTGACATCTACAAGACCTGGGTCGACTTCGGCATCGACGGGTTCCGCATCGACACCGTCAAGCACGTGAACCTGGAGTTCTGGCAGAAGTTCATCCCGGACATCCTCGGGGAGGCGAAGCGGGTCGGGAACGAGGACTTCTTCGCGTTCGGGGAGGTGTTCGACGGCAACCCCGAGTACCTGTCGCAGTTCACCACCGCAGGCAAGCTCCAGGCGACCCTCGACTTCGGCTTCCAGCAGCAGGGCGTCGACTTCGCCAAGGGGAACTCGGCGCAGGTGCTGGCCGACTTCTTCGCCAAGGA
>JBOFBK010000318.1:0-13539 GCA_051645525.1 Dermatophilaceae bacterium
GAGCGCAGGTTGCGGCCGTGGGTGAGCCGCGGGTAGGCGGCCAGGGCCTGAGTCCACGCCTGCTGGGCCACGTCGTCGCCGTGGACCGGCCCGGCGAGCGCGTGGGCGAGGCGTCCGACGTCACGCCAGTGCGCGTCGACGAGATGCTGGAAGGGCGGCAGGCTCACGATGATCAAACGCTAGGGGAGCCAGGACCGTGAGTCGCCGGGCGGCATCCGCCGAGTCGAGTGTGAGTCGCGGGGCGGCATCCGCCGAGTCGCCGGGGCGGCATCCGCCGTCGTCCACGGCGTGTTGTCCGGCTCCGCCGACGAAATGGCGGGAGCACCGGGAGGATGGTCGCGTGGATGGCGAGCCCGAGTCCCACGCACCGGCGGCGTCGCGACGCCGTCCGTCCGGGCGGCCCCTCGTCGTGGCACACCGCGGTGCCAGCGAGGACGAGCCCGAGCACACCCTGGCCGCCTACCGTCGCGCCTTCGAGCACGGCGCCGACGGTGTCGAGTGCGACGTGCGGCTCACCGCCGACCACCACCTCGTCTGTGTCCACGATCGCCGGGTCGACCGCACGTCGGACGGCGCCGGCGCGGTGAGCGCCCTCGAGCTGGCCCGGCTGGAGGCGTTCGACTGGGCGTCGTGGAAGGTGGGCCCGGGCGACCTCGAGCGGCCCGACGCCGACCCCGAGCGAGGCCGGCTGCTCACCCTGCGCCGGCTGCTCGACGTGCTGGTCGACACCGGTCAGGAGGCGCTCACCCTCATCGAGACCAAGCACCCGACCCGCCACGGCCGCGATGTCGAGAACACGCTGGTGCAGGTGCTCCGGGGCGCCGGTCTCGACACCGGTGACCAGGCGGGGAGACCGCAGGTGCGCGCGATGTCGTTCTCGCGGCGTGCCCTGCTGCACCTGCACCGGCTCAGCCCGGACCTGCCGCTGGTCTACCTCGTCGACGCCGCGGTTCCGGCGCTCACCTGGGACGGCTCGCTGCCCACCGGTGTCGGCGCGGTCGGGCTCCACGTGCGGCTGCTGCGGCGCCGTCCTCGCGTGGTGGAGCGCTTCCAGCGGCGCGGCCACCAGGTGTACGTCTGGACCGTCGACGAGGACGACGACGTCGACCGCTGCCTCGATCTCGGCGTCGACGTCGTCATCACCAACCGGCCGCGCCGTGTGCTCGGCCGGATCGGCGGGTAACTTGTGGCGCGTGACTTCGGATGACGCCCGCGCCGCCGCAGCCGGTGCCGCCGACGAGCAAGCGGATGCTGCGCACCCCGGCGGAGCCACGGCCGACTCGGGCGCAGCCACGACCGCCCCCGGCGCACCTGTGGCCGGATCCGGCGCGCCGGATGCCGATGCCGGCGGGCCGGCCGTGTCGGTGGGCCCGGGTCCGGGTGCCGAGAGCGTCATCTGCACCATGCGGGTGCCGCAGCGCGCGTCGTCGGTGCGGCACGTGCGGCGCGAGATCGTCGCCGATCTCACCGAGCGCGGCTTCCCCGAGGAGCTCGTCGAGGAGGCCGAGATCGTCGTCTCCGAGCTGCTCACGAACGCGATCCGCCACGCCCGGGCGCTCTCCGACGGCACGGTGCGAGTGCGCTGGAAGATCCGCGCCGAGGTCGTCGAGGTCGAGGTCACCGACGGTGGAGGCGCTACCGTGCCACGCCCTGCGCCGCGCACGGTGTGGCTCGACTCGGGGCGCGGGCTGCGCATCGTGCGGTCGATGGCCCACGAGTGGGGCGTCACCGAGGACCGCACCGGCAATGTCGTCTGGGCCACGCTCGGCGGTCCGAGCCGTCGGCGCGCCAACTGAGCGCTGAGCCACGCCGGCGCGAGTGCTCGCGGCCATCCGTGCAGCCCCGGCTCCGCGCCCGCCTCGCCGGCTCTGCGCGGCGTCCTGACCCGTCGTGCCGGTCCGCCGGATGATGCCGCCGCGCCGCCACTAGGGTGGCCGCCATGGGCAAGGCTTCCCGACGCCAGCGTGGTTCCGACCTCCGAGTCCGGCCTCGGCCTGCGCCGTTCGAGAGGCGCCCGTTCGAGGGGCTGTCGAACGAGGCCGACTGGGTGGCGCTGCGCGAGATCCTCCCAGCGGCCACCGCGGTGGTCACCGTGCGCCCGGAGCACGTGCCCGAGGGTGCGCCGTCCGAGGTCACCGTCGCCACCGTGCTGCCGCTGGCCTGGCCCGGCCTGCACCGCGCCGACGGAACGGTGTTCGTCGGCGCCCAGTCCGGCAACTCCAGCGGTGACGCCTCCCGCGACCTCGCCGCCCAGCTGCTCACCGCGCTCGCGGCCGAGCGGGGCCAGCCGGTACTCGCCACCGCAGCGGTCACCGCCGACACCCCGCGGCTCCAGGACGTGCTTGCTCCCGACTCCGGGTTCGACGTCACCGTGCACGAGGGGTTCGACTTCTGGGTCGAGGGCCAGGAGCTCGCCGACGACGCCCAGGAGTCGCTCGACCGCGCCAACGAGACGGTCGTCCCCACGGTGCGCATGACCGCGCTACCCGCCGCGTACTGGGTGCGGATCGGCGAACGCACCCACATCCGCCTGGTGCTCCCGGATGACGAGGACGCCGCCACCGACGCGCTGGCCCGTCTCCACGCTGCTGGTGAGGACGGCCTCGGTGGCCCGACTCGGCTGCTCGGTGCGTTCCGGGCCTGCGGTCTGCTCGTCCCGGTGTGGGACCTCGACCCGGCGCTCGAGGCCGGCCACTACGAGACCGAGCTGACCGCCTGGCACGACCGCTACACCGCGGCGCTCGCGTCATCTGCGGCGCTCACCGCCGACGAGCGCCGGGCCCGCGCCGGCCTGCTGAGCCGTCAGGTCACTCTCCGCTGATGCTCTCCTTCACTCCGATCCGGTTCTCTCGTTGCGGCGCTCGCGGGCACGGGGGGTTTGATCTCGGGGGAGGCGGGGGGTGGTGAGCCGTGCCGGTGTCATGGTTGCGGCGATCGTGCCGTGTAAGGACGAAGCCGACCGCATCGCCGCTACCGTCGCCGCGTTGCGCTCGCTGCCCCGGGTCGGGCGGGTCGTCGTCGTCGACGACGGCAGCGTCGACGACACCGCTGCGGTGGCCGAGGCGGCCGGGGCCGAGGTGGTGCGTCACGAACGCAACCGCGGCAAGGCGGCGGCCCTGGAGACCGGCGTACGCCGGGTTCGCCAGCTCGAGGCGGATGACGCTCGCGTCGAGAGCGCTGGCGTCGAGGGTGTCGGCGTCGAGAGCGCTGGCGTCGAGAGCGCCGGTGCCGAGGGTGCTGGTGCCGAGAGTGTCAGTGTCGGTGGCGCCCGTGCCGAGAGTGTCAGTGGCGCCCGTGCCGAGGGTGCTGGCGTCAACGGCGTCGGGCCGGCGCCGCTGCTCTTCGCCGACGGCGACCTCCAGGGCACTGCGGTCAACCTCGACGTGCTGCTCGACCCGGTGCTCGACGGCGCGGCCGACATGACCGTCGCGACACTGCCGGCCCAGCTCACCGCCGGCGGCGGTCGTGGCTTCGTGGTGCGGCTCGCTCGCGACGGCATCGCTCGTCTCACCGGTTTCGCTCCAGTGCAGCCGCTTTCGGGCATGCGCTGCCTGAACCAAGCAGTGTTCGATGCGGCGAGCCCGCTGGCCCGGGGCTGGGGTGTCGAGACCGCGCTCACCGTCGACGCGCTCCGGGCCGGGCTCACGGTGCGCGAGGTGCCCTGCGAGCTCCACCACCGGGTGACCGGAGCCGACTGGCGGTCGCAGCTGCACCGAGCCGCCCAGTACCGCGACGTCTGGCTCGCTCTGGTGCGACGCGGCTGGCGGCCGTGGCACCGGGTCTGACCAGGCGTCCCGACCGGGATGCCGCGACCCGCCCGCGCGGCGCGTCCGCGTCATCCGAGTTCACCCGACTGTGTTGTCTGACAGTTTCGTTCGCTCTCCTCGTCGTCGTGGGGGCCACAGCGCCGAATGCGGCACTGCCTGATCTTGGTGAATCCGGGTGGGCGCCAAGCCGACTCGTGACGACTGCGTTGAGCCCTGCCGCTGTCACCGCCACCCTGTGGGTGGCCTACGTGCTCGGTGCGGTCGCGGTCTGGGTCGGGGTGCGCAACGGCGCAGCCCCGTTGCGGTCATGGAGAGTGCCGTTGGGGGTCGGCGCGGCGGCGCTGCTGACCGCGCCGTTCGGCTCGGCCGACCACGTCAACTACCTCGCCTACGGCCGCATCCTCCTCGGTGGCGGCGACCCGTGGACGGAGCCACCGGCCGAGTGGGGTGGCGGCACCGACCCGATCGCCAGCCGAGTCGAGGCGCCGTGGACCGAGGAGCCCAGTGTCTACGGCCCGATCGCGACGCTCGTGTTCGCGAGCTCGGCTCTGCTGGGCGGCGACTCGCTCCGGCAAGGGGTCTGGGTGTGGCAGGTCGTGGTTGTCGGCAGCTGGCTCGGCACGCGCTGGCTGCTTCGCCGGGCACTGCCGGTGCACACCCACGGCCGCATCGACGTGCTCTGGACGCTCAACCCGATCGTCGTCGGCGTCGGCGTGCTCGGCGCTCACGTCGACGTACTCGCGACGGCGCTGGTCGTGGGTGCGCTGGTCGTGGCCGGGTCGGGCGCGGGAGGACGCGCGGGGGCTGGCGTACGGGTGGCGCCCGCCGAGCCGGCGACACCGCCCGCACCAGCCGCGACACCGTCCGAGTGGGCGACCCGTCGTCCGAGAGCCCGGACGGTCCACGTGCCGTACGCGGCCGGAGCCGCCGGGCTGCTCGTAGCCGTGGCCGCCTCCGTGAAGATCACCTACGGCGTCGTGCTGATGGGCGTCGTCGCCGGCTGGTGGCTCGGTGGCCGCCGGGGGCGTGAGCTCGCCGCACCGGTGGGCACGCTGCTCGGTGCGGCCGGCACCGCCATGCTGGCCCTGCACGCCTGGACAGGCCCCCATGTCTATGACCAGTTGTCCCGGTCGCGGAAGGCGGTGTCGCTCGCCACCCCGTGGCGCCCGGTGCTCGAGTGGCTCCGCGACCAGGGCGGCGACGAGCCGGCTCGGGTCATCGTCAGTGTCGCTGCGGTCGGGGTGGCCGTCATCCTCGCCGGGTGCCTGCTCGGCCTCACCCGCCCTGCGCCGGCGGTCGGGCCGGTGGGCCATGCTGCGCCGTCGGTCGGGCCGGTGAGCAGCGCGGCCCTGTCGACGAGTGCGCTCGGGCCGGCGATGTGGGTCGTGGCGTGCCTGGCGCTGGCGTACTCCCTCGCCGCGCCCTACTCACTGCCGTGGTACGACGTGCTGGTGTGGGCGCTGCTGCCGGCCGTCCGGCCGGGGCCGGTCGACGGCGTGGCGCTGGTGCGCCTGCTCGCCATCACCGTGGCCTACGTGCCCGGTCGCGTCGTCGGGATGACGCCCGCGGTCGAGGAGCTGACCTCCGGGGTGCGCCGCGGCGTCGCGCCCTGGGTCGGTGTGGCGCTGTGGGCTGTGGTCATCGCACTCGCCGCCCGGCGCGGGTCGTGGCCTGGGACCGCGACTCCTGACCGAGATGAGCGACCGCCACCGACACCAGCAGCGGCACGGCGAGCGTGGCCCCGACCGCGGGGATGGCCACTCCGGAGTCGTTGAGCAGGAACCCGATGGTCAGCGCCACGACCAGCGCGACCAGGCCCGCCCGCAACGTCGGCGCCCGCTCGAACGCGCTGGCGAGAGCCCGCGACCCCCACGACGTGGGGCGGGCCAGCACGACGATGACGAACAGCAACGCGGCCGGCACGAGCAGGGTGAGCGGTGCGTTGCCGAGCAGGATGTCGATGTTCTGCTCGGCCTTGCGGCGCACGATGTCGTCGGCGGTGCCGTCGATGAGTGCCTGGATGAAGCGGCCGAGGTGGCTGCGCTGCCCCGGCTCGCGGAGCCAGTCGAGGCCGGCGACGAGGAAGAACAGGGTGACCACTGCCGCCCCGATCGCGGCGGCGCGCCGGAACGTCATCCGCAGGCCGAGCACCGTGAGCACGAGGTAGGCGACGGCGGGCACGAGGGCGGGCGGCCCGCCACCGTCGGCTCCCCAGAACGGTGCGCCGTCGATGACTACCGCGACCGCGCCGATCAGACCGACCGCGATGGCCGCGGCCTGGCGCCGCCCGGCGATCACGAGCATCGACGACACCGCCGTGGCGAGCAGGAGCGACGCGGTGGCGAACAGCGCGAACGTCGGGTTGCCCATGCCGTAGAAGCGGCCCGCCACCACCGGCTGCAGCCCCATCAACGAGGACAGCTGCAGCCGCGACCCGGTGATGACGTCGGCGGCGAGGGTCAGGGCGGTGACACCGGCGACCACGGCCAGTGGGCCGAGCGGCCAGTGCCGCCACGGGCCCCGCAGCGCGGCCACGGTGATGAGCGCGACGAACCCCGCCACGCTCGCCACGACGGCGACCATCTCGATCGGGAAGCGCCACCAGGGCACGAGGTTGGCGAGGAACGTCGACACCGGCACGGCGGCCGCCGCCACCGACAGCACCCGCACCCGGCCCAGCACCGTGGTGCGGGTGCGCTCCGAGCCGATGCGGCCCTTCCACACGAGGAGCACGAGCAGGTAGATGACCAGCTGCCCGTAGGCGAACACCATGAAGAAGGGCTCGACGAGGCTGCGCACGTCGCCGCTGGACTCCTCGATGTCGCGGAGGGTCTGCAGCCGGCCCTCGGCGCGTCGTTCGGAGTTGTCGGCCGCGGGTGTCGAGGTGAGCATTGCTCCGCCGAGCGACTCGGGCACGTCGGCGCCCACCAGGGTGAGTGCGGTGACGGTGAGGTCCTGGGCCTGCACGAGCCCCCGTTGCCGGGTGGATCCCGACGAGAGCACACCGGGGCCGAAGTGCGGCCCGCGTGCCGTGACCAGCTGCAGGCGCGGGCTGCGGCCGGCGTCGGCGAGGCTGGCCACGAGGTAGTCGGCACCGTTCGGGCCGGCGGCGACGACCCGGCCGATGCGGTCGTCGATCTCCCGCACCTGGTCGGCGCGAGAGCTCGCGGGTGGCTGCTCGCCCGCGGGGAGGTCGTCGGGGTCGCGTACCGAGCCGACGTCGACGATGGTCAGCGGGCAGGTGTTGAGGTCGCCGATGACGGTGGCGAGCTCGAACGGCGACCACCGCTCGACCTGGCCTTGCGGCGTCGCTCCGCCCACTGCGGCGCCCGCGCCCAACGAGCGCACGCACACCTCGGCCCGGCCGGCCTGGTCGGCGAGCAGGCCGAGTCGAGCACCGAAGTCCTCGGCAGCGGCGGCGCGCACGTACTCCGGCCAACCGGCCACGGCGCCCTCGGCGACGGCGGGGACCGGGGGGCAGGGACGGTCGGCCGGGTCGGAGGTGCCCGGTCGTGGGGCGCCGGCCCGGGCGCCGGCCGACAGACCGAGCCAGCCGTCGATCGGGCAGGTGTTCGACGTCACCGACCGCGTCGACAGCGTCGCCGACGAGCCGTCGCGCGTCATCATCCACAGGTTGGGGGTGCGCTGCCGGTCGATATCGGACCAGGTGAGGCCCGCGGTGCCCACCACCACCACCGCACCGGGGTCGACGTCGGCATCCGAGGCGGCCGTCGAGTCGGGCAGGGCGAGGACCCCGGCGAGAAGCGCGGTGAAGGCGATCGCGACGACGAGCGCTCTGCGGATCACGGGCCAAGATTACGGGTGCGGCCCGTCCGCGCCAGTGCCGCGGGCCATGGCGGTTGCACATGCACCCGGGCTCGGTGCCGCATGTCACGCCCGACCGGCGATCCCGGGAACAATGGACCGGTGACCACCTCGCCACCGCCGTCGCGCACCACGACGGCGCTGCGGTGGCTGCTCGCGGCCGGCGTCCTGGCCCTCGCCGCGTCGCCGGTCGTGGCGCGCTACCTCGTGTTCTGGCCGGACGACCAGTGGCAGGTCGACGTCGACGTCTACCGCGAGGCCGGCGTCTCCATCCTGTTCGGGAGGCCGGTCTACGCGACGCTCACCGAGAGCCCGCAGCTGCTGCCGTTCACCTACCCGCCGTTCGCCGCGCTGCTGGCGCTTCCCCTGGCGCTGGTGCCGTTCGAGGCGGCCGGATGGCTGTGGACCCTCGCCCAGGTGCTCGCCACCACGGCCACGGTGTTCTACGCCGGGCACCGCGTGGTGCACCGCGCCGGCGTCTGGATGCCGTTCGCGCTCGCCGCGCTCGCCGGGCCGATGCTCTGGCTGCTCCCGGTGAGCGACGGCATCCGGTTCGGCCAGGTCAACGCGTTCATGGTGCTTGCCTGCCTGCTCGATCTGCGGGGGCCGCGCCCGGGCGTCATCCGGTGGGTGCCGCGCGGCGTGCTCGTCGGGCTGGCGATGGCGGTGAAGCTCACCCCGGGCGTGTTCGTCATCCACTTCCTGGTCACCCGGCGGTGGCGGGAGGCGGCCACCGCGGTCGGCACGGCGGCGGCGGTCACCGTCGGCGCCTGGGTGGTGCTGCCGCAGGCGTCGTTCGCGTTCTGGGGCGGCGCGCTGCAGGACCCTGCGCGGCTCGGCCCCAACGGCGGCACGTCGAACCAGTCGCTGCGCGGCTTCCTGCTCCGGGAGGGGCCGGCGGGGATGACGGGCACGCTGCTGTGGATCGCGCTGGTCGCCGTGGTCGGTGGGCTCGGGTTCTGGCTGGCCCGCCGGCTCTACCGGGCGGGCGACTCGGTGGGCGAGGTCGCGGTGGTCGGGCTGCTGGCCTGCCTGCTCTCGCCGGTGGCGTGGGTGCACCACTTCCACTGGGTGGTCGTGGTGGTGTTCGCCGTGTTGGGTGCGCAGCCGTGGCGGGAGCGGCGCCGGCTCTGGGCCGCGGCGGGCGTCACGGTGTTCTTCCTCTGCCGGCTGCCCTGGTGGGGGATCGCGTGGCTGAGCCGGCCGTCCTGGCCCGAGCTGCCCGGGCGGGTCCTGCAGAACGCGGTCACGCTCGGCGCCCTCGGCGCCCTCGTGCTGCTCTGGTGGCTGTCGCGCTCCGGCGAGCGGGCGTCATCCGGCCCGGAGGCGGTGCGTCAGAGCACGCCGGTCAGCTCGAGTGCCGTGTAGGTGGCGAGCAGCAGGCACACGGTGCCGCCGATGCGGCGGATCGTGCTGAGCCGCAGGTGGTTCAGCAGCGTGCGGCCGAGCAGCGCGGCCAGCCCGGACACGGTGAGCAGCGCCAGCCAGGCACCGGCGAACACCGAGAGGGCGTCGTCGTAGCGGATGACGAGGCTCGCCGTGAGCAGCTGGCTGAGGTCACCCCATTCGGCGAGGAAGAGCACGGTGAAGCTCAGCGTCACGACCCGCCAGCCGCGTGCCGTACGGGTCGCCTTGGCGCCGAACTCGTCCGCGGTCTCGGCCTCCTCGGCGTCGGCGTTCCCGGCGCCGCGGAGCAGGATGACGCCGCCGGCGAGGAACATCACCCCGGCGAACACCTGCACCGGGGTGGTCGGGAGCCGGGCGAGCAGGCCGCCGGCGGTCACCGCCACCGTGGTCTGCACGAGGAAGGCCGCGCCCACACCGAGCCACACCAGGGGCGGGCGGTACCGGGTCGACAGCACCAGGGTGGCGATGAACGTCTTGTCGGGCAGCTCGACCACGAAGATCAGCCCGAACACCACGGCGGCCGTCGCGAGGTCGATACCCACGGGCGCCCACCCTAGGCACCGCGCGACGCTGCACCGGGCCGCGGCGCGGTCGAGATGCGGGCTGCAGCTTCGAGAACGGTCGATCCGCGCTCACCTCGGTCCAGCCGCTTCGTCCTGGGGGAGCCGCCGGTTCAGCGCAGTACATGGGGTGATGACCCCCGTTGTGGCGATGTACCCCGCGCTCTACGGATCGTGTGGGCAGTGGTCCTCGGGCAGCCACCATCGGTGCGCGGCATCGCGACCCCACCAGCAGCACCGCGACCCCACCAGCAGCACCGCGACCCCACCAGCAGTGGTGAGGGAGCGGACGGCCACGTCGGCGGGAGGCGGCGAGGCGGGAGGCGGGAGGCGGGAGGCGGCGAGGCTGCACAGCACTACCCTGTGATCCGTGGTCGCGCTGAATGCCGTCGAGCTGATCGTCCTGGCCACCGCCGCGGTGCTCGCCGGCCTGGTCGTAGCGCTGCTGGTCGCACTCGGCGTCCGCCACCTGCGGGGCTCCGGGCGGGCGGAGCGCTTGCGGCATCCGGCATCGGCCGCCGGTGGCGTGGGCAAGGGCCGCCGGTGACGCGCTTCGGCTATCTCGGACCCGAGGGCACGTTCACCTCGATGGCCCTCGATGCCTGGCCGGATGCCGCCGACGTCGCCTCGGGTGCCGTCCGCACCGCCTTCGGGTCGGTCGACGCGGCGGTGGCCGGGCTCCGTGCGGGGGAGGTCGACGCGGCGATGGTGCCGATCGAGAACTCGGTCGAGGGCGGGGTGTCGGCCACGCTCGACGCCCTCGCGAGCGGCGACCCTCTCGTCGTCGTCGGTGAGGTGCTCGTGCCGGTCACCTTCGTGCTCGCCGCCCGCGCCGGGACGACGGTGGCCGACGTCCGTGCGGTCGGCACCCATTCGCACGCGTGGGCGCAGGTGCGCGGCTGGATGGCGACGCACCTGCCGCAGGCCCACTACCTCCCCACGCTCTCGACCGCCGCCGCTGCCGCTGACCTGGCGGCCGGCCCGCAGCCGTACGACGCCGCCGTGTGTGCGCCGGCCGCGGCCCGGCTGCACCGTCTCGACCTGCTCGCCGAGGGCATCGGGGACGTCGAGGCGGCGGTCACCCGTTTCGTGCTCGTGGCGCACCCGGGTCGGCTGCCCGAGCGCACCGGTGCCGACAAGACCACCGTCGTGCTCTTCCAGCGCGACGACCACCCGGGAGGGCTGCTCGCGCTGCTCGAGCAGTTCGCCACGCGCGGCGTCAACCTCACCCGGCTCGAGTCGCGCCCGACGAAGGCGTCGATGGGCTCGTACTGCTTCTCGGTCGATATCGAGGGGCACGTGCTCGACGATCGGGTGGGCGAGGCGTTGATGGGGCTGCGCCGGGTGTGCGCCGAGGTGCGGTTCCTCGGGTCCTACCCGCGCGCCGACCAGGTGCCCGCCACCATCGTCCGGCACACGACCGATGCGGCGTTCGCCGACGCGCGATCGTGGCTCGCCGGTATCCGCACCCCACCAGCGGGTGCTGACGCTGGTGCGGACGCTGGTGAGGGTCGCGGCTGAGCCGACCGGTGCCCACCGACGTTCGGCGCACACCACGACGTCGCGACTCGCCCGAGTGGTGCAGGCACGGTACTGCTGCCGTGACCGAACCGTTACCGTTGAGGGCTCTCGCTCCCGACGGAAGGCCTCATGGCTCCCGAACTGCGACCTTCGACCCACCACGACGGCCCACGCCACGCAGCGCCGCGCACCGGCATGATGTGGCCCCGTGTCGTCGGCGCGACCGCTGCGGTGGCCGTGCTGCTCGGCGCGCTCGCTGTGACGAGTCCACGCATCGTCGGCGCTCTCGCCGCGCAGACACGCACCACCGCGGCCGAGCCGACCCGGGACACACCGTCTGAGTCAGCGACCACCGAGACGCCGACCTCGTCGGCGACCCCCTCTCCTCAGCGCACCACGAGCACACCTCCGCGCCCACCGAAGCCCACCCCGACTCGCACCAAGGCCCCGACGTCGACTCCCACGACGCCGGCAAAGCCACGGGTCACCACGCCGCCGAAGCCGCGGCCCACAACGACGGCCCCGCGCTCGACGAGAGCCACCGAGCCGCCGGCTCCACAGCAGTCCAGCGCCGCCGGCGAGGTCGTGCGCCTGGTCAACGCCGAGCGCGCGAAGGCCGGATGCGGCGCGCTGAGCGTCAACGAACGTCTGGTCGCCGCGGCTCAGAAGCACAGCGAGGACATGGCGGCCAACGACTACATGAGCCACACCTCCAAGGACGGGCGGTCGATGGCGGACCGGCTCAAGGCCGAGGGCTACGACTACAGGTCGGCGGGTGAGAACGTCGCCGCCGGCCAGCCCGACGCCGCCAGCGTCATGGGCTCGTGGATGAACAGCCCAGGGCACCGCGGCAACATCCTCAACTGCGCCTTCACCGAGATCGGTGTCGGCGTCGCCGAGGGCGGTGGGTACGGCATCTACTGGACCCAGAACTTCGGCAGCCGCTGAACCCCGGCCGAGCCGGTCCCGCCCCGACCCGTCGCCAGAATGGCGACACGCACGACCGGCTCGGCCGCGATCACGCGGGGGTTGCCGTGTCTCGCCGGAGGGCTCACCGACGAGCGCCGCCGGTAGCCTCTCTCGCTATGAGCGGCGCGGCCATCTTCGACCTCGACCGCACATTGCTCCAGGGCGGAACCGGCCCGCTGCTCTCGAGGGCGATGTACGACCTCGGAGTCGTCACGCGCAGGCTGCCCGGCGAGCGGTACCTCTACGGGCTGTTCGACCTGATCGGCGAGACCCTGCCGTCCATCGCCCTGGCCCGACAGGCCACCCTCGTGGCCAAGGGCCGGGGGATGACGACCTTCGACGCGGCGGCCGAGCGGGCCGCGTCGTCGATCGCCGATGTCATCCACCCCTTCGCGCTCACCCTCATGGAGCAGCACCGCGCCGCCGGCCGGCCGGTGGTCCTGGCCACCACGACTCCGCACCATCTGATCTCGCCGCTCGCCGACCGGCTCGGCGTCGACCATGTCATCGCCACGCGCTACTCGATCGGCGACGACGGCACGTTCGACGGTGGCCTCGCCGGCCGGTTCGTCTGGTCGCGCGGCAAGCTGGCCGCGGTGTCCGAGTGGGCCGCTGCCGAGGGAGTGGACCTCGCCGAGAGCTTCGCCTACTCCGACTCGATCTACGACCTGCCGTTGCTGACCGCGGTCGGTCGCCCGGCGGCGGTCAACCCCGACCCGCGCCTCGCGCTCTACGCCGTTGCCCGTGGCTGGCCGATCGTGCACTTCGACGTCTCGCCGGGGGTGGTCAAGCTGCCGGTGGTGGGGGTGGAGCTGCAACGGCTGCTGCTCCTCGCCAGCCCGCCGCAGTCGCTGCCGTACGCCCGGTTCGAGATCGACGGCGCCGCGCACATCCCCCGCACCGGGCCGGTGGTCCTCGCCGGCAACCACCGCTCGTACTTCGACATCCCCGCCCTGATCCAGCTGATGCGGCGCACGAACCGCACCGCCCGCATCCTCGCCAAACGCGAGCTGTTCGACATCCCCGGCTTCGGTGCCCTCGCCACCGCCCTCGGCGCGATCCCGGTCGACCGCGCCGGCGGCGGTGCCGAGTCCCTCGAGGCCGCGGCGGTCGCCCTCGAGGGCGGTGAGGTCGTCTGCGTGCTGCCGCAGGGCACCATCCCGCGCGGCGAGAGCTTCTTCGACCCGGTGCTCCACGGCCGGACCGGCGCGGCCCGGCTGGCGGCGGTCACCCGCGCACCGGTCCTCCCGGTCGGCATCTGGGGCAGCGAGCGGGTCTGGCCACGGTCCTCGCCCGGGCCGCACGTCTGGAACCTCACCGACCCGCCCACGGTGCGAGTGCGGGTCGGGCCACCGGTCGACCTGAAGTACCGCTCGGCCGCCGCCGACACCCGGCGGATCATGGCGGCGATCGTCGACCAGCTACCGCCCGAGGCCCGCGAACGCCACACCCCCACCGCCGAGGAGATCCGCCTCGCCACCCCGCGGGGA
>JBOFBK010000319.1:0-7844 GCA_051645525.1 Dermatophilaceae bacterium
GGTAGGTGGTCACCTCAGGCCCGGTCCGCGATCATCCCCGCCGCGACGGTGCGGTTGGTGGCCTCGTCGATGAGCACGAATCCGCCGGTGGTGCGGTTGCGGCCGTACTCGTCGCAGAGCAGCGGCACCGTGGTGCGCATGCGGATGCGGCCGATCTCGTTGAGCTGCAACCCGGTCGAGGCCTCATCACGATGCAGCGTGTTGACGTCGAGGCGGTAGTGCAGCTGCTTGACGATGGCGCGCGCGTTCCGTGTGGTGTGCTTGACCGCATACTTGCGGCCCACCTGGAGCGCGGCCGACTCGTCCATCCAGCAGACCATCGCGTCGACGTCCTGCGTCATCTGCGGGGCGTTGTTCGGGCGGCAGATGAGGTCGCCCCGCGAGATGTCGAGCTCGTCCTCGAGCCGCACCGTCACCGACATCGGCGGGTAGGCCGCCTCGATCTCCCCGTCTGCCGTCTCGATGGCCTTGATCCGCGAGGTGAAGCCCGAGGGCAGCACCATCACGTCGTCGCCCTTCTTGAGGATGCCGCCCGCCACCTGGCCGGCGTAGCCGCGGTAGTCGTGGTGCGCGTCGGAGTGCGGCCGGATGACGTACTGCACCGGGAAGCGCACGTCGATGAGGTTGCGGTCGCTGGCGACGTGCACGTTCTCGAGATGGTGCAGCAGGGTCGGGCCGGTGAACCACGGCATGTTCGCCGAACGGTCGACGACGTTGTCGCCGTGCAGTGCCGACACCGGGATGATCTGCAGGTCGGGGACGCGCAGCTTGGTGGCGAACCCGGTGAACTCGTCCTTGATGCGCTCGAAGACCGCCTCGTCCCAGCCGACGAGGTCCATCTTGTTCACTACCAGCACGAGGTGCGGCACCTCGAGCAGGGTCGCGAGGAAGGAGTGCCGGCGGCTCTGCTCGACCAGGCCCTTCCGCGCGTCGACCAGCACCAGCGCGAGGTCGGCGGTGGAGGCCCCGGTGACCATGTTGCGCGTGTACTGGATGTGGCCGGGGGTGTCGGCGATGATGAACTTGCGCTTGGGAGTAGCGAAGTAGCGGTAGGCGACGTCGATGGTGATGCCCTGCTCGCGCTCGGCGCGCAGGCCGTCGGTGAGCAGTGCGAGGTTGACGTGGTCCTCGCCGCGCTCGCGGCTGACCCGCTCGACGGCTTCGACCTGGTCCTCGAACACCGTCTTGGTGTCGTACAGGAGACGTCCGATGAGGGTGCTCTTGCCGTCGTCGACCGAGCCGGCGGTGGCGAAACGCAGGATGTCCATCAGAAGTAGCCCTCCCGCTTGCGGTCCTCCATCGAGGCCTCGCTGAACTTGTCGTCGCCGCGCGTGGCGCCGCGCTCGGTGACCCGGGTGGAGGCGACTTCCTCGATGACGGCGGCGACCGTGTCGGCCTCGCTCTCGACCGCGGCCGTCAGGGTCGCGTCGCCGACCGTGCGATACCGGACCCGGCGCTTCTCGACCACCTCGCCGGCCCGCGGCGTGACGAACTCGCCCACGGCGTAGAGCATCCCGCCGCGGTCGACCACCTCGCGGTCGTGGGCGAAGTAGATCGGCGGCAGGTCGATCCGCCGGCGCTGCACGTAGTGCCAGATGTCGAGCTCGGTCCAGTTCGACAGCGGGAACACCCGGATGCTCTCGCCGGGGTGGATGCGGGCGTTGAACAGGCTCCACAGCTCGGGCCGCTGGTTCTTGGGGTCCCACTGGCCGAAGTCGTCGCGGAACGAGAAGATGCGCTCCTTGGCCCGCGCCTTGTCCTCGTCGCGCCGGGCACCACCGAAGATCGCCTGGTACCCGCCCTGCTCCAGCGCGTCGAGCAGCACCGGGGTCTGGATCCGGTTGCGGGTGCCGTCGGGTGGTTCCGAGACCGTGCCGGCGTCGATGGCCTCCTGCACCGAGGCCACGACGAGCGACACGCCGAGCTCGCGGACCCGCCGGTCGCGGAACCCGAGCACCTCCGGGAAGTTGTGCCCGGTGTCGACATGGAGCACCGGGAACGGGATGCGTGCCGGCGCGAAGGCCCGCTCGGCCAGCGAGAGCATGACGATGGAGTCCTTGCCGCCGGAGAACAGCAGCACCGGCCGCTCGAACTCGGCCACGACCTCGCGGATGATGTAGACCGCCTCGGCCTCGAGGGCGTCGAGATGGCTCAGCTGGTACGGGTGGCTCGTCATGACGAGGGGCCCCTTTCGACGGTGCGGATGGCATCGAGAACGGTGCTCGCCACGTCGGTGTGGGCGATGACCAGGTCGGGCAGGCGCGGGTCGCGGCGGTTGTAGACCAGCGCCGAGCCGTCGGCGCGGCTGGTGTGCAGACCGGCGGCGGCGGCCACGACCACCGGTGCCGCGGAATCCCATTCGTACTGGCCGCCGGCGTGCACGTAGGCGTCGGCGGTGCCGTCGAGCACGGCCGTGGCCTTGATGCCGGCTGAGCCCATGGGGACCAGCTCCGCATCCAGCCGGTCGGCGAGCTCGACCACGAACGTCGGTGGCCGGGTGCGGCTCACCGCGAGCCGCACGGCGCCGGGGCGCCGGTCGGGGACGAGCGGCGGGTTGCCGGTGAAGACGATGTCGCCGCGGGCCGGGCGGGCGACCGCTCCGGCGACGAGCGCGCCACGTTCCCAGAGCGCCACGTGCACGGCCCAGTCGTCGCGGGGCACCTCGCCGAACTCGCGGGTGCCGTCGAGCGGGTCGACGATCCACACCCGATCGGCGGCGAGGCGGCGGGCGTCATCCGGGCTCTCCTCGCTGAGCACCGCATCGTCGGGCCGCAGCTCGTGCAGCAGCCCGAGCAGCAGCGCGTTGGAGCGCCGGTCCCCCTCGGCGCGCAGGCCGGCCGTGTCGCCGGTCCAGCTGGCCCGGAGCGCGAGCAGCAGCTTCCCGGCCTGGTCGGCGAGCTGGTGGGCGAGCAGGTGGTCGGTCGGCGCGGTCGGGGCCGTGGGCGCGGTCGGGGCCGTGGGCGCGGTCGGGGCTGTGGGCGCGGTCGGACCGGCCGGAACGGTCGCACCTTCCGGAACGGCCGTACCTTCCGGAACGGCCGTACCTTCCGAGGCCGCGGCGCCGTCCGGAGCCGTCATCAGTAGGCCCCCCGACCCTTGAGGACCGCCTTGACGGTGCGCATCAGAATCTGGGCATCGACCGAGAGCGACCAGTTGTCGACGTACCACAGGTCGAGGCGCACGGAGTCGACCCAGGAGAGGTCACTGCGGCCGGAGACCTGCCACAGGCCGGTCATGCCAGGGCGCACGCGCAGCCGGCGCACGGTGTCGGACTCGTAGGTGTCGACCTCGCGGGTGAGCGCCGGCCGCGGCCCGACGAGCGACATCTCACCGCGCACGACGTTGACCAGCTGAGGCAGCTCGTCCAGAGAGTAGCGCCGCAGGAACGCGCCGACGCGAGTGACTCGCGGGTCGTGCCTGAGCTTGAAGAGCGTCTGGTTGCCGTCGTGCCCGTCGGCGAGGGTCGGCACCATGCCGTCGGCGTCGGCACACATCGTGCGGAACTTGAGCATCGTGAAGACTCGGCCCTCCTCCCCGACCCGGCGCTGGCGGAAGAGCACCGGCCCGGGCGAGTCGGTGCGCACGGCGATGACGACGGCGAGCAGCACGGGCACGGCGAGCAGCAACGCCCCGAGGGCGACCACGCGGTCCGCGACGAGCTTGGCCCCGTACTTCACCCCGCTGCTGACCGGCCGCTCCACGTGCAGCATCGGGAGCCCGCTGGCGCGGCGGAGGGAGAGCCGTGGCCCGGCCACCTCGACGATGCCGGGGGCGATGAGCAGGTCGACGCCTCGCTGCTCGAGCGCCCAGCCGAGCCGGCGCAGCGCCTGGCCGGACATCGTCGGGCTGCTGGCCACCGCCACGACCTCGGCGCCGACCCGGTCGACCGCCTCGAGGGTGCAGGCCTCGTCGCCGAGCAGTGGCAGTGCGACGAAGTCGGTCGAGGAGACGACGGGGTCATCGAGGTTGCTCACGCAGACCCCGACGATGCGCATGCCGGTGGTGCGTGGCGAGTGCATGATGCGCGCGGCACAGTCGAGCACGGCGCGAGCGTCGCCGACGAGCACCGTGCTGTTGAGGCACAGTCCGCGGTCGCGCGCCGCGGCCAGGCGCCGCCGGAGCAGCCACCGCGCGGCCAGCGTGGCCACCACCATCTCGGGCACCGCCACGAGGAGGACACCCCGGGAGAACTCGAGTTGGAGCGCGAACGAGGCGATGGCGACACCGGCGACGATCGTGACGGCCGCCTGGGTGACGGCGCGGTACTCCTCGGGCCCGGTACCGAGGTAGCGCGGCGCATAGGCACCGTGGCGTGCGAGCGCGACGAGCCAGGCGCCGGCGAGCACGACGACGGTGACCTGCATGGCCTGCGTGGACCCCCACAACGCGGCATCCTCGCCGAACACCGCCTCGCGGCACCACAGTCCGGCAAGCAGCCCGACCACGGCCGAGAGCGCGTCGGCCGACATCGTGTTCAGCCGGTGCCGGCGTTGCCAGGCCGTGAGGCCGGGACGGACCCGGCCGTGGCCGAATGCGGCGACATCGATGTGCGCCGCCGTACGTCGCGGGCTGGACCACCCGCGCGCGTCGGCATCCTGGACGATGCTCACGGTCGCGCCCCGCGGCATCCGGCACCGATACCGGATGCCGATCGGCCGGGCCAGACGGCACGACCGCGACGAGCGCTCAAGGCGGTGTCGGTCGTGAGCCCGAGATGCACACAGCCTCGAGCCTGAGCCCGGCGTCGCATACGGGAACCCTGCGGAAGAACCATCGAACGATCGATCCCTGCTATCGACGTAGTCCGACTCTGACGACCCGGGCGTTGACCCGGGTCGACTGTCGAGAACCACCGGGCCCTGCACCCGAGCGGCGAGGGCTAAGAGTAGGAGATCCCGGATCGGCCAGTGAACGAACGAGCCGAACATCGGCCGTTCGGTTGAGTGTTCATCGACCGAACGGCTGATGACGACGCGGCGCACCGGAGCGGAACGGCCGGATCGAGAGGCTGTCCGGATGCCGGGGAGGGCGACGCCGCAGATGGTCGGGTCACCGGGTCGGGTCCGGGGTGGAAGGGCAACTCGGCGCAGGCCTCGATGCCGCCGCCGTGGCGGATCACGCGGTTCCACATCGGGATCGGGCCGGCTCGACGGAGGGCTGGTCTCTCAGCGTGGAGCGTGCACGCGCTGCTGGGCGTCGAGCAGACCGAGCGTGACGAGCGACTCCACGGCATCCGCGGCGTCGTCGACCACGAACGGGAGCTCCTTGCGCTCGGCCGGTGAGAAATCCCGCAGCACGAAGTCGGCCGGGTCCTGCCGGCCCGGCGGGCGGCCGATGCCGACCCGCACCCGGTGGTAGTCCCTGGTGCCGAGCGAGGCGCTGATCGACCGCAGCCCGTTGTGGCCGCCCTCCCCGCCACCGCGTTTGAGCCGCACCACGCCGGCGTCGAGGTCGAGCTCGTCGTGCACCACGGCCAGCCGCTCGACGGGCACCGAGAAGAAGCGCAGCAGGGCGGCGACCGGCCCGCCCGACTCGTTCATGTACGACGCCGGCACCGCGATCACCGCCGGCGGGCCGGGCACCGGTCCACCGGCGAGACGCACCTGCGCGGCGACGGCCCGGGCCTTGTGGGTACGCAGCGATGACCCCGCCCGCCGCGCGAGCTCGGCGATCACCATGGCGCCGACGTTGTGCCGGTTCCCCGCGTAGCGCTGACCGGGGTTGCCGAGCCCGACGACGAGCCAGGGCGCGGTGTCGCTCACGGCATCCGAGTATGCCCCCCACCTCGGTGGTGGTCCGAGGGCGGGACGGGGATGCCCGTGCGAGCTCAGCTCTGCTCGGACTGCTCCGACTCCGTGGCCGGCGAGTCGGATGCCGCCGGGGTGCCAGCCGCGTCGTTGGAATCGACCCCCGCCTCGGCGTCAGCGAGGTCGGCCTCGAGCGCCTCCGCCGACACCTGCTGGTTGACGTTGACGACCAGCGCGTCGGCGTCGGTGACGAGCACGGCACCGGCGGGCAGCTCGACCTGGCCGGCGAGCACCTGGGTGCCGGCGGTGAGGCCCTCGACCGAGACGGTGAGCGACTCGGGGATCGCGGTGGCTTCGACCTCGAGCTGCAGCGTGGTGTTGTCTGTGGTGACGACGGTCTCGGGTGCGGCGTCGCCCTCGACGTGTACCGGCACGTCGACGGTGACCTTCTCGCCGCGCTTGACGATGACGAGGTCGATGTGCTCGATCACCGGCTTGATCGGGTCGCGCTGCACGTCCTTGGCGAGCGCGAGCTGCTCCGTGCCGTCGAGCACGATGGTGAGCAGGGCATTGGAGTTCTTCAGGGCCAGCATGGAGTCGTGGCCGGGAAGGGTGATGTGCACCGGTGCATTGCCGTGCCCGTACATCACGGCGGGGATCTTGTGGTCGCGGCGGATGCGGCGGGCCGCGCCCTTGCCGAACTGGGCGCGGGCCTCGGCGACGAGACGGGTGACAGACACGGTGGGCTCCTGGGAGTGGCGACGACGACTGGCTGAAGGGGGTGTCCTCGGCGCGGGGCGCGGCACCGGACGATCGGCACGCGCGGTGCGTCTCCCGCCGGGTCGACGCGCCGCCACCGTCGATCACGGATTCGTCGGAGATTCCGCGCGTCTCGCGCGGCCGGGCGGCTCTGCCCGGTGCGACGTCCCTCGCCGAGGCAACGCCAGGAGTGTAGGCGACCTGCGAGGGCGGGTGGAAATCGGATCGGCCCCACGTCCGGGGGTGTGACCGGCCTCGAGCGACCACGCCTGCCGGGGCGGCTCGGTCAGCCGACCGGGGCCGGCAGGTCGACGGCCGACGACGGGGATGACGACCGCTCGGCTCCGCGGGACTCGCCGAGCCGGACCACGGCCACGCCCGCGAGCAGCACCAGCCCACCGATGAGCTGGACCGGGCCGGGCAGCTCGCCGAGCACCAGCCAGGCGACGAGCACCGCGAAGAGCACCTCGGTGAGGCCGACGAAGGACGCGACGGTCGACCCGAGATGCCGCGCCCCGAGGATGCCGAGCACGTAGGCCACGGCAGCCGCCACGACGACGAGCTCGGCGAGGGCGAGCCAGGCCGGGACGGTCGCCGACCCGACGGCCACCGGCCCCGACCCGGCGGTGAGCGGCACCAGGCCGGTGAGACCGAGGATGCCGAGCGCGGCACCTCCCGAGGCGAGCCCGACGGTGGCGAAGGCGAGGGGCGGCATCCGGGTGTCGCGTGCCGCGAGCACGTAGTGGCCGGCCAGCCCGACGGCGGCGACCAGGCCCCAGGCGACGCCGGCGGCATCCGGGGTCGACTGCCCGGCCACGTCGAGCACGAGCACGAGACCGGCCACCGCGGTGACGATGCCGGCCACGGTGAGGCGGCGCGGCGCGCGGCGGGTGGTGGCCCACACCCAGAGCACGACGAGCACGATGCCGAGGTACTCGACGAGTAGCGCGACCCCGACCTCGAGCCGGGCGACGGCCTGGAAGTAGCCGAACTGGGCCGCGGCGACACCGAGCAGGCCGTACACCATGGCGGATGGCGCCTCGCGGGCCATCTCGGCCCACCGGCCGCGCACCGACCAGAGCGCGGCCGGGAGCAGCAGCGCGGCGGCACCGGCGACGCGCAGCAGCACCACGGCACCGGGTGACCACCCGGTCTCGATCAGGGCCTTGGCGAACGGCCCGGCCGTGCCGAACGCCGCACACGAGACCAGGAGCGCGAGCAGCCCGAGCCCGGACCGCCGATGCAGCGCGACCTCGTCCATGCCCCGGCCTCCTCGTTTGTGACCCGCACTCCGTTCCCCACACACCTGTCGGGCGGTGACGCGCGGCGCTACCGTGC
>JBOFBK010000320.1:0-6118 GCA_051645525.1 Dermatophilaceae bacterium
GCAGCCGGCGGCCACCTGCGCGAGGCGAGTGGGTGGGAGGTGGCCGACTGGTATGCCGGCGCCGGTGCCACGCCGACCGCGGAGCCGACCTGGGGGCGGGCGCCGTGGTTCGAGCACTGGGCGGGTGAGCACCAGGCGGTGCGGGAGGCGGTCGGCCTGCTCGACATGTCGTTCATGGCGCGCTTCTCGGTGCGCGGGCCGCGCGCCGGCACTGTGCTCGACCAGCTCAGCGCCGGTGCGGTGAACGAGACGGACGGCCGGATCACTTACACCCAGTGGCTCTCCGAGGCGGGAACGCTGGTGGCCGACCTCACCGTCACCCGGCTCGCGCCCGACGACTTCCTCGTCGTGGCGTCCGACGCCGCGCACGGGCGTGTCGCCGGGCTGCTCCGCGAGGCGATCGCGGATGGCGACGCACACCTTGCCGACATCACCGCAAGCGCCGCGATGCTCGCCCTTCAGGGCCCGCGCTCACGCGAGGTGCTGGCGACACTCGACGGTGAGACCGACTGGGGGACAATGGCGTTCCCGTTCCGCACTGCCCGCCGGGTGCGGCTCGGCGGTATCGACGCGCTCGCCGTGCGAGTCACCTACGTCGGCGAGCTCGGCTGGGAGCTGTACGCCGATGCCGCCGACGGGCCGGCCCTGTGGGACGCGCTGCTCGCGGCGGGGGAGCCGCACGGTATCCGGCCCGTGGGCCTGCAGGCGCTGTCCAGCCTGCGCCTCGAGAAGGGCTACCGCGACTTCGGCCACGACGTCGACACGACCGACGACGTGTGGTCGGCCGGGCTGGGCTTCGCCGTGGCCCTCGACAAGCCGGGCGGGTTCACCGGCCGCGAGGCGACGCTCGCCGCGAAGGTCGCCGGGCCGCCACGGCGCCGGCTGGTGAGCCTGCTCCTCACCGACCCCGAGCCGCTGCTCTTCCACGGCGAGCCGGTGCTGCGTGACGGCGTGGTGGTCGGAGAGGTGCGGTCTGCGTCGTACGGGTGGACGCTCGGCGGGGCGGTGGCGCTCGCCTTCGTCGGCGGCGCCGAGCCGGTCACGGGGGACTGGCTCGACGGCGGGCGGTGGGAGGTCGACGTCGCCGGCACACGGCATCCGGCCAGGGTGTCGCTGCGTCCGTTCTACGACCCCGGCAGTGAGCGCGTCACCGGCTGAGCGGTTCTTCCCGGTTCGGTGGCGGTGCCGTGTCGGTCGGTGCCTCGGCTGCGAGGATGGCGCCGTGCCTCGCAGCAACCGACGCCGCCGCGACCTGGAGTCCCGACCTCTGGGCGGGACCACCGAGGTTGCGACGCAGCAGTGGCGTGGCCGGGCGTTCCACGTGCGCCGGCTCACCGGCACGAGCGCGACCCGCGAGTACCGGTGCCCCGGATGCCAGCAGGGTGTCGCGGTCGGCACGCCGCACGTGGTGGTGTGGCCGGCCGACGGCATCGGCGGCGTCGCCGAGCGCCGGCACTGGCACACCCGCTGCTGGTCGGCCCGCGAGGCGGCGGCCCGGTGACAGCCGGCGCTACGCGCGATGCTGGCGGGGGACCAGCACCTCCTCGTAGATGAGCAGCAGGCCCGCGGCGACCGGGATGGCGAGCAGCGCGCCCAGCACCCCGAGCAGGGCACCGCCGGCGAGCGCCGCGACGACGGTGACCGTGCCCGGCACCGAGACGGTGCGCTGCATGACGCGGGGAGCGATGACGTAGTTCTCGACCTGCTGGTAGACGACGTAGTAGACCAGCGCGACCAGGGCGTTGCGGGGCTCGTCGAAGAAGGCGACCAGGCACACCAGCGCCGCGCCGAGGGTGGCACCGATCATGGGGATCAGGCCGAGCAGGCCCACGCTCACCGCGAGCACCGCCGCGTACGGGATGCCGAGAATCGTCATGAGCAGGTACGACATGGCCGCGTTGAGCGACGCGATGAGCACCTGACCGATGGCGTACGCCCCGACCCGGCGCATGATCTCCTCGGACAGCGACTCGATACGGGGGCGCCGGCTCGCCGGGACCAGCGCGTAGACGGCGTGCTTGACGCGCGGCAGGGATGCGAGCAGGTACAGGGTGAGTACGAGCACCGTGAGCGTCTGGAACGCCCCGGAAATCACGGCGCGGCCGGCTCCGAGCAGGCCGCCGAGGACGCCCTCGAGGAAGGCCTGGTCGGTGAGCCGCGTCGTCACCTCGGCCTGCACCCGGTCGACGACGTCGTAGTGGCGATCGAGGTCGCGCACCCACGGCGCGTCGAGGACATCGCCGACGTACTCGGGCGCCTGCTGCACGAGCTCGCCGCCCTGCTCGGCGACCGGCGGGACGACCAGGGCGCCGATGACGACGAACACGAGGATCAGCCCGGTGAACACCAGGCCGACCGCCGCGCCCCGCGTCATCCGCGCGCTCAGCCGCTCGACGACCGGGTCGAGCGCGAGGGCGAGGAAGAACGAGACCAGGAGCAGGGTGATGGTCGTGGTCAGGCGCCCGAGGCTGTTCCAGAGCCCGATCGCGAGCAGCGCACCGGTTGCCCCGAAGAAGCCGACGTAGAACGGCGAGTGCCGGTTGAGTGGACGACCCACCGCCCCGAACGCGGTGGCCGGCTCCGGGCCTGCCGGTGGCTCGGGTGCCGTGGCCGATGCCGTGGCGGGTGACTCGGCGGGTTCCACGAGCCGCGTCTCGACCGCCGGTGGCGTGCCGGACTTGGATGCCGGCTCGGGAGCGGCATCGGTGACCGGTGCGTCACGGGTGTCGAGCCGGTAGCTGCGCTCGAGGGCGGCGCGCTGGCGCCGGCGGTACTCACGCCAACGCGTCAGGACCGTGTCGGGAACCGACAGCCTCACCAGCACCTCCGGCGTCGAGCCTCACGAGTACCTCGAGCATCCACCCTAGTGCGGGGTGGAGGCCGGGGTCGGGGGTCGGGAGCGGTGGCGGGGCGCGATGCCGGTCAGGCGTCGCGAAAGCGGTTGATCGCCGGCTCGAAGCGGGTGCGCTTGGCCGCGTCGGTGACGCCGAGGCCCTCCTGCGGGGCGAGGGTGAGCACGCCGACCTTGCCCTGGTGGGCGTTGCGGTGCACGTCGAGCGTGGCCTGGCCGACGTCGTCGAGGCGGTAGGTGCGCGAGAGGGTGGGGTGCACGATGCCCCGGTCGACGAGGTCGTTGGCGGCCCAGGCCTCGCGGTAGTTCGCGAAGTGCGAGGAGACGATGCGCTTGAGGTTCATCCAGAGGTAGCGGTTGTCGTACTCGTGGAGATACCCGGAGGTCGACGCGCAGGTGACGATGGTGCCGCCCTTGCGGGCGACGTAGACACTCGCGCCGAAGGTCTCCCGGCCGGGGTGCTCGAAGACGATGTCGACGTCGTGACCGCCGGTGAGCTCGCGGACCCGTTTCCCGAGGCGCTGCCACTCGCGCGGGTTCTGCTCGGTCCCCTCCTCGTTCCAGAACCGGTAGTCCTCGGCGGAGCGGTCGATGATGAGCTCGGCGCCCATCGAGCGGCAGATCGCGGCCTTCTCCGGTGAGGACACCACGCAGACCGGAGTCGCGCCGCCGGCGAGCGCCAGCTGCGTCGCGTACGAGCCGAGCCCGCCGGACGCCCCCCAGATGAGCACCCGGTCGCCGAGCTTCATCCCCGCGCCGTTCCTCGACACCAGCTGCCGGTAGGCGGTGCAGTTGACCAGGCCCGGGGATGCCGCCTCCTCCCAGGTGAGGTGGGTGGGCTTGGGCATCAGCTGGTTGGCCTTGACCACGGCGAGCTCGGCCAGCCCGCCGAAGTTGGTCTCGAAGCCCCAGATCCGCTGCTGCGGGTCGAGCATCGTGTCGTCGTGACCCTCGGCGTCCTCGAGCTCGACCGAGAGACAGTGCGCCACCACCTCGGTGCCAGGTCGCCACTTGGTGACCCCGGGACCGACTCGCAGCACCACGCCGGCGAGGTCGGAGCCGACCACGTGATAGGGCAGGTCGTGGCGCCTCGCGAACTCGGACGTGCGCCCGTAGCGCTCGAGGAACCCGAAGGTCGAGACCGGCTCGAAGATCGAGGTCCAGACCGTGTTGTAGTTGATCGCGCTCGCCATCACCGCGACGAGGGCCTCACCCGGGGCGAGCTCGGGAACCGCCACCTGCTCGACGTGAAGGGACCGGCGCGGGTCCTTCTCGGCCGTGGACAGGCCCTCGAACATCGCGACCTCGTCGCGGTGCACCGTCGCCGCGCGGTACGAGCTCGGCACGGCCAGGCGGGAGTAGGTGTCGGTGCTGCGGTCGCCGGTGAGGATCGCGTCGAGGATCTGCTCCATGGGCGGCGAACCTATCGGCCGGCGTGAGGGCCCCGTGGGCGGTGAGACTGCCCTCACGGGGTGATCCGGCTCACGAGGCTCGAAGCGCCGTCTGTCCGCCGCGGCATAGGCTTGGACCCGTGGAACCCGCCCGGCCCCGGCGACGTGCGCTGCTGCTCGGCGCCGGCCCGGCGCTCGCCCTCGCCGGCGGCGCGGTCCATGTGGCACAACGCAGTCGGCCTGCTGAGCTGGTGCTGCACGGCGAGACCGTCGCGTTCGCCGAGCCCGGCATCCGCGAGCTCGTGCCGACCGGCCGGGCGGATGCCGTCATGCCCGGCTCCCGGGTGCTGGCCGCGCGTCCGTCGACGAACGCCCTGCTCGAGGAGGAGTCGGCCTGGCTCGCATCGTGCGCGGGGTGGACTCGGCATGGCGAGCACGGCGACGCCCTGCTCCGTGACGCCCTGCTCGACCTGCGGGTGCTCAGCGTGGGGCTCCCGGTGTCGGTGGCCGGCTGGTCGCGGCCCTGGCGCTACGCGTGGCCTCGCGACGTGTCGTTCGTCGCGACCGCGCTGGCCCGGGTCGGGCTGGTCGACGACGCGGTCGCGCAGCTGCGCTTCCTCCAGGACGTCCAGCGCGGTGACGGCGGCTTCGAGGCGCGATACGACCTCGGCACCGGCCGTGCCCCCGACGCCCGCGCGCCGCAGCTCGACGGCTCGGGGTGGGTGCTGTGGGCCGCGCACGAGATCGCGCGCGCCGCGGGGGACCGGGCACCCGAGGTGCTGTCCGTCATCCGCCCGCTCCTGGTGCGGTCCTCGCGTCGGCTGCTCGGGTCTCTCGACCCGGTGACCTCGCTGCCGCCGCCGTCCCCCGACTACTGGGAGCTGGCCGAGGACACCCTCACGCTGGGGACGGCGGCGGCGGTGCTGGCCGGGCTCCGGGCGGCCACGCGGGTGTTGCCGTCGGTGGGCGAGGCGGCGCTGGCCGACCGCACCGGGGCCGCCACCGAGCGGTGCGCCGCGAGCGTCCGCGACGGGTTCGGGTCCGGTGGGTACCCGCGTCATCTCGGCGGGGCGGGTTCCTGTGCGGCGGTGACCTTCCTCGCCGCGCCGGTCGGGCCGCGCGACCCCGACCCCGGCGTGGTGCGCGCACTCGACCGGGCCCAACGCGCCATGGGCAGACCGGCCGGCGGGCTGGCACCGGGGTCGACCTGGAAACAGGACGGCGTCAGCTGGACACCCCAGACCGCCCTGTTCGCCGCCGCCTGGGCGGCCACCGGTCACGGCACCCGCGCACGAGCGCTGCTGTCCTGGTTGGGAGCTCACCGCACGACGGTCGGGTCGCTTCCCGAGAAGGTGCTGCACGACGGGCGGCCCGCCGCCGTCGCGCCGCTGGCGTGGACCGCCAGCCTGGTGGTGCTCGCGCGGCACGAGCTCTCGCTGCGCCCGTGAGGGTGCGGATGACGAGGCGCTCGCCGGTGACGCGGGGCACGTCGAGGTCGGCGGTCGCACCGCCTGGCGCGGCCCTCGGCCGTGGGTGAGGTGTCGGGACGGGCTCAGGCCGACACCGCGGTGTTCTGGCAGGCCGCCAGCCGCCACCGTCCGTCGTTCTTGACCATCACGTACAGGGGCACCCCCTCGGCGCCGTCGGCGAGCGGAACGCCCTCGTCGTCAGCCAGGGTCTGGGCGACCTGCACCGCTGCGACGTCAGGTCGGAGGAACTCGACGTGCGTGATGCGGTAGGTCGTGCCCTGCAGACCCCGCATCGCACCCGGCAGGACCTGCTCGGTGAAGGAGCGGATCGCCGGCCGCCCGACGAGCCGCGTGCCGCCGCCGGTGGTCCAGATGGCTCGTTCGGCGAAGAGGTCGAGGAACTCGTC
>JBOFBK010000321.1:0-3074 GCA_051645525.1 Dermatophilaceae bacterium
TCCGAGCGCAGACAGCCAGGGGTTTGCGGCGGCGGCGAGCAGCCGCAGTCGCAGCCTGGCCGCCTCGAGGCCGCTCACACCGTCTGCGCTGCCGGCAGTGCCCGCACCGCCCGCAGTGCCCGCACCGCCCGCAGTGCCCGCACCGCCCGCAGTGCCCGCACCGCCGGTGGTGCCCGCACCGCCTGGCCCGTCCTCGGGGTTGCGCGCCTCGGCGAGGGCAACGAGGGCGCGGGCGGTCGCGACCTCGCCCACGTGGCGCGCCGCCACCCGGTCGGCGAGCGCCTCCACGAGCAGGCGCACCTCGGCCAGTGCCACCTCGGAGCGGATGACCGGCGGGACCGCCTGGTGGACGACGGTGAAGAACTCCAGCAGCAGGTCGTGCCGGGCGCGTAGGTGTGCCTCCTCGTGGGCGACGACGGCCTCGGCCTCGGCGTCGGTCAGGGCCTGGAGGACGCTGTCGGAGACCACGACCCGGCCGCGCCGCCCGGGGATGCAGTACGCGGTGGGTGCCGGATGACGGAGTACGCGTAGGCGGTCGTCGCGGTGCTGGGCGATCACATCGACCAGGTCGCGGTGGCGGGCCCGCGCCGCGCGCAACCTGGTGCCGACCCGGTGGCCCGAGACCAGGAGCCGGCCGAGCACGACCAGGCTGACCGGGGTGGTGACGACGAGCGCCGCCGCGGCTCGCGGGTTCGGCGTGGTACCGAGCGCGATCACGGATGCCGGTGCGGCCGCCAGCGCCGATGCCACCCCGGTAACGGTCACCGACTGCCACGCCACGAGCGCGGCCCGTGGTGCCTGGCGGAACCGGGTGCGTGGTGCCATGGCGCGCGGCGCGCCGGCGGCGAGCACCAGCGCGAGTGCCGCGAGGGCGAGCCCGGTCACCGCCGCTGCACCCGCGCCCGGATCTGCACCCCGACCCGGACCCGGTGCCGGCTGCGCCGGGTCACCGTCCCCGGCGTCGGCAGCGCTGGCTCACCGACCTCGGCGCCGGCCGCGCCCGCCCGCACGGGCCTCCACCTCGGCGAGCGCGGCCTTGAGGTCGTCGAGCTCAGCGCTGCTCGCGCCGTCGAGGAAGTGCAGCATCGCCGCCCGCCGGTCGGTGAGCGCCATCGCGTCCATGGTCTGCCGCATGGTCTGCGCCGTGAGCGCCTCCCGGGTACCGGCCGGCTGGTAGCGCCACGCCCGGCCGTCGCGCTCGCGGGTCACCAGGCCCTTCTTCGCGAGCCGGTCGAGCACGGTCAGCACGGTCGTGTAGGCGATCTCGCGGGCTCCGGACAGCGCATCGTGCACGTCGCGGACGGTGGCACCGGCGGGATCTGCTCTGCTCGGAGACGCTTCACTGTGAGCCGACCCGCTGGGGGCCGTCTCATCCGGAGCCGCCCTGCCGGGAGCGGCACGCGCGGGAACCGGCGGCGGCGCGGCATCCCACAGGCACTCCATGACGACGCGCTCGAGGTCGCCGAGGCGGGGCGTCGAGCTGGTGGCGGGCAACGGTCTCACTCCTTCGTGGTCGTCGACGTCGAGCGTGCCACACCCGCACCGAGGTCGAGCACCTCGTCGACCCGGTCGAGCGCTTCCGGGCGATGCGTCACGAGGACGACGCCGCGGCCGGCGGTGGTGTCGAGGACGTCGTCGAGCACCCGTGCGGCGGTGGGCGGGTCGAGGTGCGCTGTCAGCTCGTCGAGCAGGATGACGCCGCGCCGGCTCAGCAGCGCGCGCGCCAGCCCCAACCGGGTGCGCTCGCCACCGGAGACGCCGCGGCCACCGGTGCCGAGCCGGGCGTCGAGGCCGTCGGGCAGGGCGGCGTGCCATCCGCCGAGCCCGGCCAGCCGCAGTGCCTCGGTGATGGCGCCGTCGTCGGCATCCGGCCGGGCGAGGCGGAGGTTGTCGCGGACGGTCGCCGCGAGCACGTGCGGCTCGTCGTCGAGCACCGCCACCGCGGCCCGGGTGTCGGCGACCGGGAGGGCGCGCACGTCGGTGCCGTCGAGGGTCTGCCGCCCGCCGGTGCGGTCGAGCTGGCGGGCGAGGACGGCGAGCAGCGTGCTCTTGCCCGACCCGTTCGGGCCCACGACCGCGACCCGCCGCCCGGGACGCACGGCGAGCGATGTCGCGGCCAGATCGGTGCGGGTCCCGGTCCAGGACGCGGTCACGTCGTCGAGGCGCAGGTCGGGGCGGCCCGGATGACGCGGAGCCACCGGGTCATCGACCGGCTGCGGGTCGGCGACCGCCCGCGGGTCGGTGACGGGTGGCTGCTGGTCGGTGAGCGCGGCGACCCGCGCCGCGCTGCCCTGCGCCCGGGCGAGGGCGCGCATGGCATCCGTGAGCGGCGCGAGCGCGTCGCCTACGGCGACCGGCACGACGACGAGCAGCGCCGCGACGGGTGCGCCCACGTCATCCGGCCGCACGAGCAGCGCGCACGCGACGGTGGCCGCACCGGTGCCGAGCAGCAGGGTCGCGGCCACGAGCGCTCGCCCGTGGCTCTGCTGCCGCGTCGCGCGCCGCACCCCGTCGTGGGCCTGCGCGAGCCACCTCGAGGCCGCCGCCTCGGCGCCGATGCCGCGCAGCTCACCGGCCTGCCGGGCCACCAGGTCGGCCACCCGCTGCACCTCGGCCCGTGCTGCGAGCAGCGCTGGGAGCGAACGGGACTCGAGACGCCAGGCCAGGACGCACGCCAGCGCCACCAGCACCAGGAGAGCAGCCACGACGAGCCCCACAGCGGGGTCGAACCACGCCACGAGCAGCGTGGCAACCACCCCGGCCAGCGCCCCTGACAGCACCGGTACCGTCACCCGCACCCGCGCCTCGACCGTGTCGGTGAGGTCGTCGACCACTCCGGTGAGTACCGCCGACCGCGACCGCCGGCCGAGGCGGGCGGGCGCCAGCGGCACGAGCGCCGCGTACAGGGCCGACCGGCGGCGGGCGAGGTCGCCGAGCGCGGCGTCGTGCGACACCAGCCGTTCCAGGTAGCGGAAGAACGGCCGCGCCATACCGAACGCCCGCACCGCGACGATGGCGACGAGCAGGGTGAGGATGACGGGTCGCTCGCTCGCCCGCACCACCAGCCAGCCGGA
>JBOFBK010000322.1:0-1030 GCA_051645525.1 Dermatophilaceae bacterium
GTGAAGGGCGGCGACTACGAGGCGACGGCGCTGCCGGAGGCCGAGGTGGTGCGCGCCCATGGCGGGCGGGTCGTCATCCTGCCCTATCTCGGCGGACGCTCCACGACGGCGGTGCTCGACGCCCTGTAGACCGCACGCACCCCTATCTCCGGCGGCACACGCATCCCACCCCTACTCCGTTCCGAATGAACGCAACTCGCCCGTCGACCGCACGGCATCCCCGGCGTCGGCGATCGGACGTCAGCCGGATTCCCCACCCCGATCACCTCCTACGGAAGGAACAGCTCATGGACACCCCACCGACTCACTCCCCGCTCGGCACCGTCGTCGTCACCGGAGGGTCGAGCGGCCTCGGTGCCGCCGTCGTCGCGGCGGTCGCCGAGGCGGGCGGCACACCGGCGGTGCTCGACATCCGCCCGCCGGATGACGGGGACCTCGCCCACGAGGTGGTCGACCTCGGGGACGCCGCCGCCACCGAGACCGCGGTGCAGGCGCTGGTCGACCGGGTCGGCCCGCCCGACGCGGTCGTCACCGCCGCGGGCACCGACGCCTGCGGGCCGCTCGGCGAGGTGCCGGTGGAGGCGTGGGAGCGTGTGGTGCGGGTCAACCTGATGGGGACCGCGGCAGTGGTGCGCGCCTGCCTGCCGCACCTGGTCGACCGGCGCGGCCGGGTGGTCACGGTGGCATCGACTCTCGGCCTGCGCGCCGTCGGTGATGCAACTGCTTACTGCGCCAGCAAGTTCGGTGTCGTCGGCTTCACCCGTGCGCTCGCCACCGAGCTGGCCGGCTCGGTCGGGGTGACGCTGCTCGTCCCCGGTGGCATGCGCACCCGGTTCTTCGACGGCCGCACCGAGCAGTACCGCCCGGGCCCGGATGCCGAGCTGAACGACCCTGCGGATGTCGCGGCCGCGGTGCTCACGGCGCTACGGCAGCCGCAGGGCTGCGAGATCCGCGAGCTGGTCGTCGCGACCTCGCGTGAGCCGTCCTGGCCGTGAGCGTCAGTCGCGCGGCCGGCATCTGCCCGGGTTTC
>JBOFBK010000323.1:0-1982 GCA_051645525.1 Dermatophilaceae bacterium
ACCGGTGGAACGCGCGACCGCCTCGAACCGGAAGGTCCGAGGCGGTCGTTCCCTGCGGGTACGCGACAGTCGTGGAACTGGCTCCTGCAAGCCGCTGGCCTGCATGTATGTGAGTGTCCGAGGGGGGACTTGAACCCCCATTCCCCGTAAAGGGAACTAGCACCTCAAGCTAGCGCGTCTGCCAATTCCGCCACCCGGACGAGTGGTGCGCGGACAGCCCGGGGAGGCCGTCCCGCGACCCGGAACATTACACGGTCGGCGTATCCGGGCCGAAATCGACGAACCGCCGCGGATGACGCCCCCGCGGCGGGCACCTGCGGCGCGGGCGTCATCCGGCCAGCGACGCGGGGGAGCGCACCCCAGGCCCGGCCGGTCCGGTCGCGTCGGGTCCTGACCGGCACCGGGCGGCGGCTCGGCACCTAGAGTGACCCACCATGACCGACACCGTGCGACCCGAGGACGAGGTCGTGGCCATCTGCCGTGACCTGATCCGCATCGACACCAGCAACTACGGTGACGGCTCCGGCCCGGGGGAGGCCGCGGCCGCCGCCTACGTGGCCGACTCGCTGCGGGAGGTCGGCCTGGAGCCGACGGTCTACGAGTCCGACCCGGGGCGCACCACGGTGGTGGTGCGGGTGCCCGGTGCCGACCGCGAACGAGGGGCGCTGTGCCTGCACGGGCACCTCGACGTCGTACCGGCCAACGCCGCCGACTGGTCGGTCGACCCGTTCGCCGGGGAGGAGCGGGACGGGTGCGTCTGGGGGCGCGGCGCCGTCGACATGAAGGACATGGACGCGATGATGCTCGCCGTGGTGCGCGACCTCGCCCGCACCGGCACCACGCCACCGCGCGACCTGGTCGTCGTGTTCTTCGCCGACGAGGAGGCCGGCGGGGTCAAGGGGTCGCAGTTCATGGTCCAGCAGCACCCCGAGGTGTTCGAGGGCGTGACCGAGGCGATCAGCGAGGTCGGTGGGTACAGCGTCACCGTCACCGACACCGAGGGACGCGAGCGGCGCACCTACCTGCTGCAGACCGCCGAGAAGGGCATCGCCTGGTTGCGCCTCACCGCCCACGGCCGGGCCGGCCACGGGTCGGTGCCCAACGACGAGAACGCGATCGTCCGGCTCGCCGAGGCGCTCGCACGGATCGCCGCGCACAAGTGGCCGCGCGAGTACATCCCCTCGGTGCGCACCCTGCTCGACGGGCTCGCCGAGCTCACCGGCACCGGCTGGTCCGACGAGGATCTCGACGACCTGCTGTCCCACCTGGGCGGCGCACACGGGTTCGTGCGAGCGACGCTGCAGGACACCGCCAACGTCACGATGCTCGACGCCGGCTACAAGCACAACGTCATCCCGCAGCATGCCTCGGCGAACGTCGACTGCCGGTTCCTGCCCGGGCACGAGGACGACCTCATGACGACGATCCGCGAGCTCGCCGGTGAGCACGTCGACGTCGAGGTGCTGCACCGCGACATCGCGCTCGACGCGCCGTTCGAGGGGAGCCTGGTGGAGGCGATGGTGGGGGCGCTGCGCACCGAGGACCCGGATGCCGAGGTGCTGCCCTACTGCCTCTCCGGCGGCACGGACAACAAGGCGCTGTCCCTGCTCGGCATCCGGGGTTACGGGTTCGCGCCGCTGCGCCTGCCCGCCGACCTCGACTTCGCGCCGATGTTCCACGGCGTCGACGAGCGGGTGCCGACGTCATCGCTGCGGTTCGGTGCGCGCGTGCTGCGCCGCCTCATCGCGACCTGCTGAGCTGCCGCCCCCGCGGCCGGATGATGCGGCGCCGCAACCAGGTTCGTGTGCTGCCGCCCATGTAGGTGCGCGTTCTCGCCAGCTCCCAGTGGCCGTACTCGGCGTGATCGGTGAGCGCCCGGCGGATCTCGTCGCGGGCGGTCTCGCGCCCGAACACCAGCACGAGGTACTCGTACTCCACCGCGGTCCCGAAAGGCATCGCCATATTGTGCGTCAGGAGCGGTA
>JBOFBK010000324.1:0-8987 GCA_051645525.1 Dermatophilaceae bacterium
GAGGTGGCGCCGGCGACCCGGACCGGGTCGATGCCGACGGTGTCACTCGTGGAGGCGCCCGGCACCAACGCCTCGACCGTGGTGGCCGCTCCCGGCTCGACCGGCTCACCCGTCGACCACAGGTACGCGACCGTGCGACCGCTCCGCGTGAAGGCCACCCCGCGGACGCCGTCACGGACCACGGCGTCGGCCTTCGCCTCCCGGTCGGTCTTGTCTCTGTCGCCGCGTACGCGATCGCCCTCGCGGCCGGTGGCCGAGCACTGCCCGACCCGGATCTTGAGCATGAGGTCGACCCCCCGACCCCTCGGCCTGGCGCACGATACGGTCGAACGGTTGCCAGTTGCACTTCCCCTGCTTCTCCTCGACCCGGCACCAGACCAGCTCGTAGAACGTCGACCCGCCGGAGAGCCGCTCGACGTAGGGCTCGAAGGCGTCGAAGCGGCCCCAGTCCCACTTCGCTCCCGGCGGGCCCGCACCGGCGGCCGGAACCGAGCCGGTGGCCGGCGACGCCGACGACGAGGCCGACCCGCTGGAGCCCGTCGACGGCGGGGCGATGTCGTCGGGGTCGGTGCTACTCGTGCGGCGCTCAGTGCCACGACCAGCGCCGCCGCGAACGGCAGGATGACGGTGCGCGCTCTCACGGGATCCTCGCCTGGTCGTCGTGGACCTGGGCCAGCCGCGCGTCGAGGTCGTGGGCGAGCTCGAGCGCTCGCGGGTCGATGTCGAGGGGCGCGTCGCCGTGGGTCGCACGGCGGGTGACGTGAGCACACAGTGCCGGGTCGAACGGGAAGTCGAGGAAGCCGCAGATGCGCTGCATCGTGGCGGTGGGCTCGGCGGCGAACCGGTCGTACGACACGACGAGCACGTCGGGGCGCCGGTCGAGGCCGAGGTCGAACACGAGATGGTTGCGCACGACCCAGAACAGCACGGCGGCGGTGTGCGGGGTCATCGCGGCGGTGTCGAAGGAGCGCACCAGCTCGACGCTCGACGCCGGCAGCCGCTCGCCCTGCCAGCGCAGCTCGCCCCGTCCCGCGGCGATGTCACGCAGCGCGATGAGGTTGGCCGGCCCGAATTTGGCGACCTCCGACCGGGCCCGCTCCACGGCGTCGCGCACCACCCACAGGACCTTGCCGCCGGGGAGGGCGGGGTCGTCGAGCAGGAGGTCGACCCGGTGCGAGTCGCAGATCGGCTTGAGCAGCACCAGCCGGTGCCGGCTCCGGGCCACCACCTCGGCGAGCACACGACCCTCACGGAGCCGGAACCGGTCGAACAACTCGCGGTCGTTCTCCCCGCGCGCGTCGATCTCGGGCGCGGCGTCGAGACCACGGAGCAGCATGTTGGTTCCCGACCGCTGCAGCCCGACGACGTACACCGGCCGGCTCGTGCCTGGTTCGCCGCCGTGGCGCCGCCGCCACCGGGCCTTGCGCACCGCGGTGCCGATGCGCTCTCGCGGGTCGAGGCGGTCCTCCTCGACCAGCCGCCCGACCCCCTCGGTGCGAGCCCAGTACGCGTGCCTCACCACCTTGCGCAGCAGGTAGCGGGGCCGGGACTCCGGGCCGGTCGGCGGCGCGCTCCACCGGGCGAGCAGGTCACCGCGCGCCATCAGGCCCGCACCCCCGCCGCCAGGTGCGTGCGGATGACGGCGCGCAGCTCGGCTGCCCGGGTGGCCGACTCGGCGGCGACCGCGGACTCCAGTGCCGCGAGCGAGGTGACGGCGGGCTCGCCGAACCACGGGCCGAGGAACGTGGCGTACTCGTCGGCCGGGATGCCGAGCGGCCCGACCAGCAGGCTGGTGTTGTCGATGACCGGCATCGGACGGGGGTCACGCACGTACATGCCCGGCTCCAACGGCCGACCGTCGCGCAGCAGCAGCGCCAGCCGGTGGCCGCCGTCGCCGACGTGCAGCGTCTTGGCCACGGTGATCCCCGAGTCGCTGAGCGGGCGGACGCCGGTGACCCGCAATGTGACCGGGTGCGCGCGGTCGAAGCCGTGCTCCCGGTACGACCTGAGCAGTGCGACGGTGCGACGGACCCGGTCGGTGAACGCCGCCTCGAGCGCCGCGGGGTCGGAGCCGAGGTTGCGGCGGAACCGGGCGACCTCGACCTGGCGGAACCACACGGCGTACGGCTGGTGGCGGGCCTCGGCGGCGACCGTCTCGAGGTCGGCGTCGAGCTGGGGCTCCAGCCAGTCGAGGAACCGGGCGCGGACGAGCACGTCGAGGCGCAGCGGGGCGATGAGTGCCGCGATGTCGACGGGCTCGGTGCCGACACTGCGCGGTCGCCAGGTGACGACGCGCCTGAGCCGGCGGGCGACCCCGCGCCGGACTGACCCCTGCATCGATCCTCCTGCTAGGACCTTCGAGCGTGACCGGGCGGGCGCTCGCCCGGATTGCCGCCGATCGTAACCGCTCCGGGAGGCGTTCCACCGGGGATCGGCGGGATTGCCCGCCGATCCACCCGGCCAGGTCGCTCACCAGCCCGCGCCACCTGGTCGGGTCGCACGCCATCCCACCCGGCCGGGTCGCCCGCCATCCCACCCGGCCGGGTCTCCCGCCATCCCGCGCGGACGGGATCTCCCGCCATGCCACCCGGCGCCCCGTCACCGCGATAGGTTGACCCGCGGCGCGAGAAGGGTCGGTAGCGGCATGCGGGTGCTCCACGTCAACAAGTTCATGCATCGGCGCGGTGGCGCCGAGGGCTACCTGTTCGACGTGGGCGCGCTTCAGTCGGCCCGTGGCGACAAGGTCGGGTTCTGGGGCATGCGTCATCCGGATGACGACACCGCGCGGCTCCCGCTCGCCGACACCTTCGCCCCGTACGTCGAGCTGGATCCGGCGCCCTCCGGCCTGGCCGGGCTGGGAGCGGCCGCGCGGATGGTGTGGTCGCCGCGCAGCCGCACCGGCCTCGAACGGGCACTGGCCCGGTTCGAGCCCGACATCGTGCACTTCCACAACGTCTACCACCAGCTCTCCCCCGCGGTGGTCGCGGCGGTGGCCGCCGCCGGGGTGCCGTCGGTGATGACGTTGCACGACTACAAGCTCGCCTGTCCCAGCTACCAATTGCTTGCTGATGGCCGGCCGTGCCAGGACTGCGTGGGGTCGGGTACGTGGCACGCGGTGCGGCGCCGGTGCAAGGGCGGGTCGCTCGGTGCGAGCACCGTGCTCGCGGTCGAGTCGGGCCTGCACCGGGCGCTCGGCGCCTGGGACCGGGTCGACCTGTTCATCAGCCCGAGCCACTTCCTCGCCGACGTCATGCGCCGCAGTGGGCTTGCCGCAGAACGGGTTCGGGTGCTCCACAACGTCGTCGACCCGGCCGGCTCCCCGGCCACCGGGCCCGGACGCGACCTCGTCGTCGCCGGCCGGCTCAGCCACGAGAAGGGGGTCGACGTCGTCATCCGGGCGTTGGCCGACGTGCCTGGCGAGGTCGTGCTGCACGTCGCCGGCGACGGGCCGGAGGCCGGGCGGCTGCGCGACCTCGCCGGCCGTGCCGCTCCCGGCCGCGTGCGGTTCCACGGCCGGATGACGACCCGCGACCTGCACTGTCTCGTCGCCTCGTGCGTGGCCACCGTGGTGCCGTCACGCTGGCACGAGAACCAGCCGCTGTCGGTGCTGGAGTCGTTCGCGCTGGCCGTGCCGGTGGTCTCCACCGATCTCGGCGGTCTGCCCGAGCTGGTCACGGACGGCGGCACCGGCCGGCTCGTTCCGGCCGAGGACCCGCCCGCGCTCGCCGCCGCTCTCACCGCGATGGTCGCCGACCCCGAGGCGGCGCACGCCATGGGCCGATCGGCACGCGACCTGGTCGCCTCCGGCTTCTCCGCTGCGTCGCACCTCGACGGCCTCGACGGCATCTACCACGACGCCGCTCTGGCTCGCACCGGGTCGCCGGTGGGCCGATGAGCCCGGCGCCGAGCGAGGGCCCGCTGTCGAGTCAGGGCCGGGCATCGAGCAAGGGCCTTGCAGCGGACGCGAGCGGGGCGGCCGCCGAGGGACCCGGCGCGGCTGCCGAGGGACCCGGCGCGGCCACCGAGCCGGTGGCCCGGGACCGCCCGATCCGGGTGCTCTACGTCGGCGGCGCCGGGCGCAGCGGCACGACGATCGTCAGCACGCTGCTCGGCCAGGCGGCGGGGGTGTTCGCGGCGGGCGAGCTGCGGTTCGCCTGGGAGCGCGGTGTCGGCGAGGACCACCGGTGTGGGTGTGGCGAGCCGTTCAGCCGGTGCCCGGTCTGGGCCGACGTCATGGCGCGGGCCTTCGGCCCGGCGGGACCACCCGACCCGATCGCGCTGCACGAGAACCTGCTTCGCCGTCTCCGCATCCTCCGGGCGCCGCAGGGCCTGCTGCGCTCGACGTTCGGCCGGCCGGTCGTGCCGTATCACCGGTACGACGCCGACATCCACCGGCTGTACCGCGCCGTGGCCGACCTCGACGGGGTCGACATCATCGTCGACTCCTCGAAGAACCCGATGTACGCGAAGCTGGTCGCACGACTCCCCGGGGTCGAGCTCACCGTGCTCACGGTGGTGCGCGACCCGCGGGCCGGAGCCTTCTCGTGGCGCCGCCTCAAGACCACCGGCGACCGCGACGACGGCGCCACCATGGAACGACTCGAGGTGTGGCGCAGCGCCCTGGTCTGGACCGTCTGGTACGCCCTGCTGGGTCGCTGGTTCCCCGCAGGCGACCGGCACCTGCAGATGCGCTACGAGGACTTCGTGGCCGAGCCCGAGGCGTCGGTGCGGCGAGTGCTCGACCGTCTCGGCCGCGACCACGGTCCGGACTTCGGCGACGACGGCTCGGTGCTGCTGGAGCCCACGCACACCGTGGCCGGCAACCCGAACCGCCACTCCTCCGGTCGAACCCGGCTCGCCCTCGACGACGAGTGGCGCCACCGGATGCCGTGGCGCGACCGGGCGCTCGGAACCCTGCTCACCCTGCCGCTGCTCCGCCGCTACGGCTACCGGGTGGGCGGCCCCACCGCCCGCGGATGACGACCGCACCCTCCAGCGCTGCCAGTGCCTACGAGCGAGTCCGGAGACGATCAACCGTCAGTTCCTGCAGTGTCCTGACGTGTCATCGGCAGACTGCGCACCCGGATCCGCTGACCGGTCAGGACCACGAGGGCGCCCGCTCGCAGGTCTTCCTCGACCGGGCCGATATTGGCCAGCACGAACCGGATCCGAGCATCCGGACGACCACGCAGACCGCGAAGCAGCACGACACTCGGCGTGCGCGCCCCCGAGGTGGCCAACAGTTCGCCGAAGTCGGTGTCGGCCGACAACAGCACGCGATCTTCTGCCACCGCGCGCTCTAGCACGGCGGCATCCGGGGATCCGGCGATGCCAAGCATGGTGACGTGGATGGCGTCGTGCCCGTGGTTGTGGAGGAGGTCGACGGTCCGCAGCGGCAGACACTCGTCGACCAGGAACCTCACGCGACCACGGTGACCGGCAGCTCCCGGTCCTCGACCGCGGCGACGGCGAACCGTAGTGCGGCGGTGATGTCCTCAGCTGCGAGCTGGGGGTAGTCGGCGAGGATCTCCGACGGTGTCATGCCGTCGGCAACCATCGCCAGCACGGTGGCCACCGGAATCCGCGTGCCGCGGATGCACGGGACCCCTCCCATGACCTGGTGGTCGCGAACGATCCGGTGCGCCTTCACGTCGACGAGTCTACGGCGTCCTGCTGTCCGATCCGGCCGCCTCAAGACCACCGGCGACCGCGACGACGGGATCAGGACAGGGTGCCAGGTTCGGACAGCCACCGGGTCGGCTGACCGGTCACCGCGGCGACCTGGTCGAAGTCCCGGTCATAGTGCAGCAGGACCAGACCGAGATCCTCGGCGGCGCTGGCGATCAGCAGGTCCATCGGGCCGGCTGAACGGTGAGCGCCGTGGTCGGTCAGCTCGGCCTGGACCTCCAGAGCACGCTCGAAAGCCCTCTGCGGCATCGGCACCCAGGAGAAGGCCGCCCGGAGCAGACCACCGACGACGTCGCGGTCGGCGCGCGACCTCGCCGTGACCAGCATCTCCAGCTCGACTGCCGGGCAGACAGCGATCAGGCCGGCCTCCACCTGCGCCTGCCAGCGCGACCGGGCGGGTGGCTGTCGGATGATGCGGACGAGCGCGCTGGTGTCGACCAGATAGTCGGCGACACTCACTCGCGAGCGTGGACTTGGTCGGTGAGGAGCTCGTCGAACGACCCCGACTCGCCGATCTCGACAAGCTCGGCCAGGGCGCGGGCGCGACGTAGCCGCTCGGCTGTCTCCCGAAGTGCGACGTTGACGGTGTCCTTCTTGGTTACGGTGCCGAGGACCTCTGCGGCGTCGGCCAGCGCGACATCATCGACGTCGACGAGGATCTTGGTCATCGCCGCCCTCCATCTATATACGGAAATCGACAACAGTATATCGCCGTGCACGCAAGGCCGGGCGGATGCGCGATCTCCCCGACCACGTCGCTCCTGACCGGGTGCGGTTCCACGGCCGGATGACGACCTCGCAGCCGCACCGTCTCCTCGTGGGTGGCCACCGTGGTGCCATCGCGCTGGCACGAGAACCGGCCGCTGTCGGTGCTGGAGCCCACCCACACCGTGGCCGGCAACCCGAACCGGCACTCCTCCGGGCGAACCCGGCTCGCCCTCGACGACGAGTGGCGCCGCCGGATGCCGTGGCGCGACCGGGCGCTTGGCCCCGTCTCGCTGCTGCGCCGGTACGAGTACCGGGTGGGCGGCCCGGTCGACCGCGGATGATGGGCGCCCAAAGGGCGGAAAATCGATCCAGCACAGGGAAGTCCGGAGCGAGAAGGCCCACCTCGGTGGAGTGACTGCGTGAACAGCAGCCGCCCGAGGGGCACCTCCTGTACTCACCACCAGTGGGCGTGCCGCCCGGCCCGCCGGGACGGCGATACGGCACACTGACCCGTATGCCGACCAGGGCCGCACCCCCACGCGCAGAGCCCAGCCGCGCAGCCCGCGAGACAGCCGCCAGCCACCCCAGGGTCCGATGGATGGGAAGCAAGTACCGGCTCCTTCCTCATCTGGCAAGCACCTTCGCCGAGCTCGGCGGCACCACCGCCCTGGACGCCTTCTCGGGCTCCGGTGTCGTGTCCTACCTGCTGAAGAAGCAAGGATTTCAGGTTCACAGCAACGACTATCTCCAGTTCCCGGCAACGATCGCCGCCGCCACGGTCGTCAACCAGGCCACCGCCCTGAGCCGAGCCGACATCGACCGCATCATCGGCCCGGCAGCCGATGACCGGACATTTATCCAGGACACCTTCGCCGGTGTCTTCTTCGACGAGAACGACTTGCGCTTCCTAGATTCTGCCTGGAGTCACATCGCCGGCATGCGGGGACACAAGAGAGCGATCGCCATCAGCGCCCTGTGCCTTGCCGCAGCCCGCAAGCAACCGCGCGGCGTCTTCACCATCAGCGGTGACCTCACCCACTACGACGACGGGCGTCGAGACCTGCGGATCCCGTTGCGCCAGCACTTCGTCGAGCGGACAGCCGAGTACAACGCGAGCGTCTTCCGAGGTCCCGCCTGTCGGGCCACCACGGTCGAGGTATCAGAGTTGGAGAACCGTCGTTACGACGTCGTCTACCTGGACCCGCCCTACGCCCCGCCGCGCGACGACAACGACTACACCAAACGCTTCCACTTCCTCGAAGGCCTCAGCCGCTACTGGGCAGGTGACTCGATCATGGTCGACACCAAGACCAAGAAGCTTCCCAAGCGGGTCACGAAGTTCTCGACCAAACGCACCATCGAGGAGGGCTTCCGCGACCTGTTCAAACGTTTCCACGACTCGACAATCGTGCTCTCCTACTCCTCCAACGCCCTGCCCGACCTCGAGTCGCTGACTCGACTGTTGTCAGAGTTCAAGGACACTGTCGAGGTCCGCTCCATCGATCACACGTACCACTACGGCACCCACGCGGCCGCCACTCGCCGCAGCGTCGACGAGTACATCTTCGTGGCCCGCTGACGATGAGCGACGCACCCGGTCTGATCGCCTACACGCAGCGGCTGCGGCGCGTGACCATCCACGCGGACCCGACTGCCGACAACGCCCATGCAACAGCCATCCGCGCTGCCGCGGATGACCTGGAGACCCTGCGCTTGATCGACTTCACCTCGCTGACCGGCTGGGTCACGACGAACCCTGAGGGCGTCTACACCCTCGCGCTGGCCGTCGGCCTGAGCCAGGAGAAGCTCCGGAACCTCCTGCGTGCCGAGTTCGGCACCGCCTCCTGGGCGCGAATCGCCCGAGACGAACCTGGACGCCTCGTCAGCTGGATGGACGACGAGTTCGCGTTGATCCCGGCCCTGCAAGCGCAGGTCGGTCGGTCCTACTCCTTCGGAGAGGTACTCGCGGCCCGTGGAGCCTCTCGACAGACCGCCTCCTCTGCGGGTGTCGCCGGACGTCTGGTCGAGGACCGGGTCGAGGCGATCGTCAACGACCTCGGGCTCCCCTACCGGATGCGCGGCCGCTTCGTCGGTGTCAACGGACGAACCGCGCCAGCCGACATCGCCATCCCAGACTTCACCGACTGCGTCATCGCGGTCGGCTGCAAAGGATTCGACTCCACGGGATCCAAGCTCACGGCAGCGGTCAGCGAGATCACGGAGATGGTCGACGTGCACCGCCCTCACCAGTACCTCATGGCCGTCGTCGACGGCATCGGCTGGCTTGGCAGGATGCGTGACCTCCGACGGATGTGGGACCACTACGAACAGCGCCGCATCGAAGGGCTCTACACACTCAGCGACCTCGACCAGTTTCACAGCGACCTGGAAGCAGCGGCCCAGCGAGCCCGTCTCCTCCCGTAACCCGGAGCGATACCGCTCAGGGGACGAACACCGTTCGGGGGTCGCTGTTCTCGGAGTTGCCGAAGGAGTTGACCGCGCGGACCTGGTAGACGTATGACCGGCCGGAGACCAGCCCGGTGTCGACGAAGGAGAGCACGTCGGCACCGGTGGTGGCCCGGCGCACGCCG
>JBOFBK010000325.1:0-5015 GCA_051645525.1 Dermatophilaceae bacterium
CGGCTCACGCGGAGGTGGCGCTCCGACGTGCAGGGCGGGTCCCGGCGGTCCGCGAGGCGTACGGCCTCGTCGTGTACCGGCGCGGGGATTTCGCCCGTGCCTTGGCAGAGTTCCGCACCGTGCGTCGACTCAGCGGATCTGACCATCTGCTCCCGCTCATGGTCGATTGCGAGCGAGGACTTGGTCGTCTCGAGAGAGCCCTCGACCTGGCCGCCTCAGCGAAACCAGGCGTCATGTCAACCGAGGAGCGGATCGAGCTGGCCATCGTGGAGTCCGGAGTCAGGCGCGACCTCGGACAGGCGGATGCTGCTCTCCTTGCCCTCCAGCTGCCAGAGCTAGAGCAGGCTCCGTCGGCCGACCGGTACCGGCTCCACTACGCGTACGGTGAAACACTACTCAGCCTCGGGATGGCCCTGGAGGCGCGTGACTGGTTCGTGCGGGCGATGGAGGGTGACGTGGAGGGGAGGACCGACGCTGTAGAGCGGGTCGAGGACATCGACGGCATCGTGCTGGTGGCCGATATCGACTCCGACGTCGACGAAGACGGCGGCGCCGGCGGCTTGGAGTTCACCCCGAGATCCGGGGCACGATTCGAAACCCCGCCGTGATTGGCCCGGATCTCCAGACGAGGTACAGGGCGGTGATCTGCGATCTCGATGGTGTGGTGTATCGGGGGCCTGCCGCTGTGCCGCACGCTGTCGGTGTCTTGCGTGATCTTCGATGCCCCGTTGTCTACGCAACGAACAACGCCTCACGACCACCGGCTGTCGTGGCGGCTCACCTGCAGGCACTCGGGTTGCCCGTCGATGCTGCCCAGGTCGCTACGAGTTCCGAAGCTGCAGCGTGGCTGTTGGCCGCGGACAGCACACCCGGCGCTCGCGTGCTTGCAGTCGGAGGTCCTGGCCTGGCCGATGCGCTCCGAGCGACCGGCCTGACGCCGGTTTCTCCCCGTCAAGAAGGGGCGGATGACGTCATCGCCGTCGTCCAGGGTTACGGCCCGGACGTCACCGCAAGCGACCTCGCCGAGGTGGGCTATGCCGCCCGACGTGGTGTGCGCTGGATTGCGACGAACGCAGACCTCACGTTGCCGACGGACCGTGGTGTGGCGCCTGGAAACGGCGCCCTCGTCGGAGCAGTTGTCGAGGCCGCGGCGACGCGCCCCGCCGTCGTGGTCGGCAAACCTGGAGCGCTGCTGTACCAGATGTGTGCCGACCGAATCGGCGTTGAGCCGTCTGCCACGCTCGCCATCGGGGATCGCCTCGATACCGACATTGCCGGTGCGGTCGCGACGGGTATGCACTCGCTACTCGTCCTTACCGGCGTCGACGGGGTCACCGAGCTCCTGGCCGCACCACCGTCGATGCGACCGACGTGGGTGATGCCTGACCTGCGGTGGCTTCCCGAACTCGTCAGTGACACAGCGACATCCGACGGACTCGACTCCCTCCGCGCCGTCCGAGCCGCGGTCGCCGAGGTGCATCGGGCCGTCGACCGAGGGGCCGACAGCTCCACGCAGAGCCGGCTCCGGAACCGCGTGCTTCAGGTGTTGGACCGACTGACGCACCGGTAGCGTGGCGGTAGCTGCGGTCGTCCGGCCGCCCGGACGAGGAGATTTCATGGTCAAGCGCTCGATCCAGGGGTACGTCGAGCTTGCGTCAGGGGTCGGTGAGCTGACTCGCAGCAAGGCGGTAGAGGCGGCTCACGAGTTGCTCGCGCTCGCAGGCAGCGACGCATCACGTAAGAAGGCGGCCAAGCAGGCTGCAAAGCTCGCCGACGACCTCTTGAGTGCCGCAGAGCAGAACCGTCGGCAGGTCGTGTCGCTCGTGCAGCGTGAGGTCGAGGCCGCGCTCGGGCGTGTCGACCTGGCCCGAGTGCTGGCTGAGATGCAGGCACTTGGAGCCAGTGTCGCCGGGCTTGCGGCCCAGGTCGACGAGCTTGCTCGAGGTGTGGGTACCCAGCCGGCACGACCTGCCGCACCGACGCCCCGCTCTCCCGTGATGGGTGACCATCCGTCAGTCGCTGAACCGGTGACTCCTACGAGGGATGACGACGCTGTCTCGGCGGGCGGCACCGCCTCCTCGGGCACCGCTTCGTCGCCGGGTCACCCGGCGAGGAAGGCACCTGGGAAGGCAGCGTCAGAGGCCAGGAAGGCGCAGGCGAAGGCCCCGTCCACGGCGACGAGGGTGACAGCGAAGAAGACGGCGGCGAAGGCCGGATCCACCGCGAGGAAGACGACGGCTGTGTCCGGTGCCTCGAAGGCGCCGGCGAAGGCCGGATCCACCGCGAGGAAGACGACGGCTGTGTCCGGTGCCTCGAAGGCGCCGGCGAAGGCCGCGTCCGGCGCCAAGAAGTCACCGGCGAGGACTGCGACGACGACACCTACTCGAACGGCGCGCGCGGCGAACCGCCCGTCCCCGGCAGGATCGTCATCCGGCACTCCGCGGAGCGGCTCGTGACGGACGACCACGTCGCGAGCCCTCCGGCCGATGCCACTGACGGGTCGTTCCCGGACCCACCCGAGACCGGGGACCCGGCGGTCGACACCGCCACGGCTGCGATGGCAGCAGCCTCGGACGAGCTCGACGCCCAGCTGCACGCGGGCGAGGAGGTACACCGGAGCCTGCAGGCGCGCCTCAGCGACCTCGGCGGCTGAGATCGCCCGACTCGACGTCGAGCTGGTACGCCGAGGCTTGGCTCGGTCTCGCTCCGAGGCACGTGAGCTCGTCAGGCTCGGGGCAGTGCGGGTCGACGGGCAGCTGGTGACCAAATCCGCGCAACGCACCGAGACCACTGCTCGCATGGAGGTCGACCACCACGGACCGCGATGGGTGGGGCGGGCCGCGGGCAAGCTGCTCGACGCGCTCGACGCCTGGGCCGGCCACGGTCTCAGCATCGTTGGGCGCCGGTGCATCGACGTGGGCGCCTCCACCGGCGGGTTCACCCAGGTGCTTCTCTCCCGTGGAGCGAGCATCGTCGTGGCCGTCGATGTCGGTCACGGTCAGCTCGCCCCGGACATCGCCACCGACCCGCGGGTCGACGAGCGCAGCGGCGTCTCCATCCGCGGGATCACGGACCGCGACCTCGGCGGCCCGGCGGATGTCGTGGTCGCGGACCTCTCGTTCATCTCGCTGCGTCTGGTCGCCGCCGAGCTCGCCGGGCTGCTGCGCCGGGACGGTGACCTCGTGGTGCTGGTCAAGCCGCAGTTCGAGGTGGGGCGGGAGCGGCTCGGCAAGAGTGGTGTCGTCACCGATCCTGGCGAACGCAGCGACGCCGTGCTCGGCGTCATCCGCGCGCTGGACGGGCAGGGACTGCACGTGCACGGCATCCGGCCCAGTGCGGTCGTCGGTGCGCACGGCAACGCCGAGTACCTCGTGTGGGCGCGGTCGGTGCCGTCGGACACAATGAGTCGGCACCGGGTCGACACGCTCGTGCGCGACGCCACCGCCGACACCAGGAGTGGAGCACGACGATGACACCGCCGTCCGTGCCACGCCGCGTCCTGCTCGTCACTCATGAGACCCGCCCCGACGCCCAGCAGCTCGCGGCCGGAGTGGCCGCCCGACTCCTCGCGTCCGGCATCGGGGTGAGCGCCCCCACCGACGATCTCGACGCCACCCCGCTCGCTCGAGTCGCAGGCGTCGAGCCCGCTCCAGCCGACCCGGTCGACGGCCGGTGGGAGCTCGTCTGTGTGCTCGGTGGCGACGGCTCCATCCTGCGCGGCGCCGAGCTCTCGCGAGGCTCCGGTGCGCCCCTGCTCGGCGTCAACCTCGGACACGTCGGGTTCCTCGCCGAGGCCGAACGCGAGCACCTGGACTCCACCGTTGAGCGGATCTGCGCCCGCGACTACGCCGTCGAGGACCGGATGACGCTGGAGGTCAGCGCCGTCGACGACGGCCAGGTGGTCTTCTCGTCGTGGGCGCTCAACGAGGTCACGGTCGAGAAGGCATCGCGGGAGCGCATGCTCGAGCTCACGGTCGAGATCGACGGACGTCCACTGTCCACCTGGGGCTGCGACGGCATCGTCATGGCCACCCCCACCGGTTCCACGGCGTACGCCTTCTCGGCCGGCGGGCCGGTGGTGTGGCCCGACGTCGAGGCGCTGCTGCTCGTGCCGATCAGCGCTCACGCGCTGTTCTCGCGACCGGTCGTCGTGGGGCCTCGCTCGCACCTGGCCGTCGAGGTGCTCCCACACACGGTCGGCTCCGGCGTGGTGTGGTGCGACGGTCGTCGCGCCGTCGCGCTGCCGCCCGGAGCCCGGGTGCAGGTGCAGCGCTCGGCCGCGCCGGTGCGCGTCGCGCGGCTCGGTGCCGGTGTGTTCACCGACCGGCTGGTCGAGAAGTTCGACCTCCCGGTGCACGGATGGCGCGGTGGCGCCGGGCGTCGGGTTCGTCCCGAGGGTCGCCAGGGCTCGGGCGGCCGCCGGTGATCGAGGAGATCCGGATCCGCGACCTCGGCGTGATCGACGAGGCGGTGCTTCCACTGCATCCGGGCCTCACGGTGGTGACCGGCGAGACCGGCGCAGGCAAGACGATGGTGGTCACCGGCCTGGGTCTGCTGCTCGGCGCCCGGGCCGACTCCGGCCTGGTGCGCGCAGGGGCCGGACGCACCGTCGTCGAGGGTGTCGTGTCGCTCCCGCCCGACCACCCGGCGGCCGTCCGTGCCGCCGAGGCCGGTGCCGACGTCGGCGACGGGCTGGTGCTCGTGCGCACCGTCTCGGCCGACGGGCGGTCGCGTGCGCACGTGGGGGGCCGGGCGGCACCGGTCGGGCTGCTCGGCGAACTGGCCGAGTACCTGGTGGCGGTTCACGGCCAGGCCGACCAGTGGCGGCTCCGCCGGGCCGACCAGCATCGCGAGGTGCTCGACGGGTTCGGGGGAGAGCCGCTCGCGGCGGCCCTCTGCCGCTATCGCGACGTGCACGCCGCGTTGGCCGAGGCGCAGGCCGAACTGGACCGGCTGCACCACGACGCCGCGGAGCGGGCTCGGGAGGCCGACAGCCTGCGTACCGGGCTCGACCG
>JBOFBK010000326.1:0-5601 GCA_051645525.1 Dermatophilaceae bacterium
GCCGGCTGCGGGCCGCGCGCGTGCTGGTGGTCGGCGCGGGCGGGCTCGGCTCGCCGGCGGTCATGTACCTGGCGGCGGCCGGGGTCGGCACGATCGGCGTGGTCGACGACGACGTCGTCGAGGTCACCAACCTCCAGCGGCAGGTGTTGCACGGGGACGCCGACGTCGGGCGGGCGAAGGTGGCGTCGGCCGGCGATGCCGTGCGGCGGATGACGCCGCTCACCGAGGTGGTGACGCACCCGGTGCGCCTCGACGCCTCTTCGGCGATGGGCCTGGTCGCCGACTACGACGTGGTACTCGACGGTGCCGACAACTTCGGCACCCGGTACGTCGTGGGCGACGCGTGCGCCCGGCTCGGGGTGCCGCACGTATGGGGGTCGGTGTACCGGTTCGACGGCCAGGTCTCGGTGTGGTGGGCCGGCGAGGGCCCTTGCTACGCCTGCGTGTTCCCAGCGCAGCCACCGGCCGGTGCGGTGCCGTCCTGCGCGGTGGGCGGCGTGCTCGGGTCGGTGTGCGCGAGCGTCGGGTCGGTCATGGCCACCGAGGCGGTCAAGCTCGTCACCGGGTCGGGGGAGCCGCTCGTGGGGCGGCTGCTCGTGCACGACGCCTGGCGGCAGACGTGGGACGCGCTGCCGGTGCGGGCCGACCCCGCCTGCCGGGTGTGCGGCTCCGGTGCCGATCCGACTCGCGAGCTGGGCTGGGCGACGGGGGAGCCGGCCGCTCAAGGGGTTGCTGCAGAGTCCTGGCGATACACCACCCTGACTCCGCGGGATGCCCCTGATCCCGCGAGAGGGCGGCCGGCTGTGAGCGTCGGTGAGCTGGCCGTGCTGCTCTCCGAACGTGCCTCGGGCGCAACCGAGTTCACACTGCTCGACGTGCGCGAGCCGGGGGAGCGCGAGGTCGTGTCGCTGCCGGGCTCGGTGGGCTGGCCGATGCAACGGGTGCGCGAGGGCGATCCGCTGCCGCTGCCGCACCGGGTGTACGTGTACTGCAAATCCGGCGGGCGCTCGGCCGAGGCGGTCGACCTGCTGCGCGCCCGGGGGCTCGACGCGGTCGACGTGGTCGGCGGGGTGCTCGCCTGGATCCGCGACGTCGACCCCGACCTGTCTACGTACTGACCCGCGCACCTCCGGCTGGTCCTCGGGCTTGATCGTGACGAGCCCGTGCACTTCGGTGAGGCCGAGGTGACATCAAGCTCACCTGCTCCGGTGACACTCCGGTGATCGACGTGTCCGGCACTTGTGCCGGCTTCCGGGCCGATGTGCCCTACGTGGTGATCGAGGGCTTCACCGTCAAGGGGCAGGCGGTCCTGCCGGATCTGGGTGTCGGGGTCTCGTGATGGGATGCCGACCGTGCTCGCCCTCCACCGTCCGGCCGCCGATCCGGCCGAGCCGCCGGTGCTCGACCTGTCCCAGGCAGCGGCGATGGCCGATGACGCCCCGGTGGTGCGGGTGTTCGGTGCACCGGGCACCGGCAAGAGCACCGTCGCCGTCGAGCGGCTGGTCCGGGCGGTAGCCGAGGGCACACCCGCCGACAGCTGCCTGCTGCTCGCGCCGACGCGGATCACGGCCGCGCGGCTGCGCGACGCCGTCACCGCCCGGCTCGGCGGCACCTCCACCACTCCACTCGCGCGCAGTCACCAGTCCTTCGCGTACGGCCTGCTCCGGGCGGGCGCGGCACTGCGCGGCGACCCGGCGCCCCGGCTGCTCGGCGGTCCCGAGCAGGACGTCGTCCTGCGCGACCTGCTCGCCGGCCATGCCTCCGGGGCCGCACCCGGGCCGGCATGGCCGGCATCTCTCACCCTGGCGCTGCCCACCCGGGGTTTCCGTGCCGAGCTGCGCGAGCTGCTGATGCGCGCGGTCGAGCTGGGCCTGGCCCCGCCCGACCTCGCCCGGCTCGGCGAGCAGCACGACCGGCCCGAGTGGGTCGCTGCCGCGCAGCTGCTGCGTGAGTACGAGGAGGTCACCGCCCTGTCGGCGCCCGGAGCACACGACCCGGCCGCCATCCTCGGCGACGCGGCCGATCTGCTCCACGCCGATGCCGACGCGCTGCGGCGGCTGCGCACGAGCCTGCGGCTGGTCGTCGTCGACGACGCGCAGGAGCTCTCCCCGGCCGCGCGACGGCTGCTCGACGTCGTCACCGGGCCCGGCGCCGTCCCGATGATGCTGCTCGGCGACCCCGACTCCGCCACCCAGACCTTCCGCGGCGCCGACCCTCGGCTGCTCGGCGGGGCCTGGCCCGATGCCGTGACGCACGTGCTCGATACCGGTCACCGGTGCAGTGGAGCGGTGGCGGCGGCGGCGGCCCGGGTGGTGTCACACGTCGGCGTCGTGGGCGGCGTGGGCCATCGGTCGCCGGCTCCCGCGCCCACCGACGGCACCGTCGAGGCACACCTGCTGCGCACGGCCGCCCAGGAGGCCGCCTTCGTCACCGGGTTGCTCCGCGAGGAGCACCTGCTTCGCGGTGTGCCGTGGTCGCGGATGGCGGTCGTCGTCCGCGGCGGGGCGCGCACCGCCGGGTTACGCCGAGGGCTGCAGGGGTCGGGTGTGCCCGTCGACACCATCACGGCCGACCGCGCCGTGCGCGACGAGCCGGCGGTGCGGCCCCTGCTCGCGCTGCTGCGCTGCGCCCTCGACATCGCGGCCGCCGACGCCGACGCGCTCGACCCCGAGACGGTGGTCGACGTCCTGCTGTCGCCCGTCGGCGGTGCCGACGCGGTGAGCCTGCGCCGGCTGCGGCGCGCCCTGCGCCGGGTCGAGCTCGGCGACGGTGGCAGCCGCCCGAGCGACGCGCTGCTCGTCGAGGCGGTGCTGCTGCCGGCGGTGCTCGACCGGGTCGGCCCGGACGCCGCCCCCGCCCGGCGGGTGCAGCGCGTGCTCGCCGCCGCCGTCGACGCTGAGCGCGCCGGCGGCGATGTCGAGCAGGTGCTGTGGGCGATGTGGGCGGCGAGCCGGCTCTCGGGTCCGTGGCGGGATGCCGCCCTCGCCGGTGGGGCCGCCGGAGGCCGTGCCGACCGCGACCTCGACGCCGTGCTCGGCCTGTTCGACGCCGCAGCCCGGTTCGTCGACCGGCTGCCCGCCGCGCGCCCGGCCGACTTCCTCGAGCACGTGCTCCAGCAGGACGTGCCCGGCGACACCCTCGTCGCCCGGGCCGCGCCGGGGCGAGCGGTCGCGGTGCTGACCCCGGCCGCGGTCGCCGGGCTCGAGTTCGACGTCGTGGTCGTGGCTGGAGTCCAGGAGGGGTCATGGCCCGACCTGCGGCTGCGGGGGTCCCTGCTCGGCTCCGCCGACCTCGTCGACGTCGTCACCGGCCACCGCACCGACCGGCACGCCGCCCGGGCCCAGGTGCGTCACGACGAGACCCGGCTGTTCCACGTCGCGTGCACCCGGGCCCGGCGCCGGCTGGTCGTCACGGCGGTACGCAGCGACGACGAGCAACCTTCGCCGTACCTCGACATCGTCGACCCGGTCGCCGGCCCGCGGCCGTTCACCGACGTACCGCGCCCGCTGACGCTGCCCGGCCTGGTCGCAGAGCTGCGCCGCGGCGTGCTCGACGCCGACCCGGCGGTCCGCGGCGCCGCGGTCACCACTCTCGCCCGGCTCGCCCGCGAGGGGGTCCGCGGTGCCGATCCCGCGCAGTGGTGGGCGCTGCGCGACGTCACCGACGACCGGCCCCGGCGCGCGCCCGACGCGGCCGTACGGGTGTCGCCGTCGGCGGTCGACGCGTTCTGGCGCTGCGGCCTGCAGTGGGTGCTGCGCACCAGCGGCGGCGAGGGCCCGGCGCTCGGTGCGGCCGACGTCGGCATCCTCGTCCACGAGATCGCCCACGACCTCGGTGACGTCGATGCCGCCACCTACGCCGCCGAACTCGAGCGCCGGTGGGGTCGTCTGGGGATGCCGCCCGGCTGGCTCTCCCGCCGCCGTCTCGCCGAGGCGCGGGGCATGACCGCCCGGCTCGCCAGGTACGTCCGCGAGGCGCGCGACGCCGGATGGCGGCGGGCGGCATCCGAGTACTCCCTCCGGGTCGCGCTCGGCCGGGCCGAGGTGGCCGGCACGGTCGACCGCGTCGAGGTCGACGCACACGGGCGCGTCCGCGTGGTCGACCTCAAGACGGGCAGCAGCAAGCCGACGAAGAGCGAGCTGCGCCGGCACGGGCAGCTCGGGGCGTACCAGGTGGCGGTCGAGCGCGGTGCGCTCTCGGGCGTCGGCTCGGGGGCCGGTGGTGCCGCCCTCCTGCAGCTGGGCAAGGCGGCGGGAGTCTCGACCACGCTCCAGGAGCAGGTGCCGCTCGCCGACGACGAGGAGCCGGACTGGGCGCACCGTCTCCTCGCCGACACCGCTGACGCGATGGCCGGAGCCGGCTTCGCGGCCACCCCGGGCCCGCACTGCGGCACCTGCCAGGTCAAGGACGCCTGCCCGGCGCAGCCCGAGGGGCGGCGGTGGTGACCTCACCGCCCGCCACGGCGGCGTCATCCGGGTCGACCGTGCGTTGGAGCGCCGCCGAGCTGGCTCGCGTGCTCGGGCAGCCGCACGCGCCGACCGCCGAGCAGGCCGCCGTCATCGAGGCGCCGCTGCACCGGCCGCTGCTCGTGGTGGCCGGAGCCGGCTCGGGCAAGACCGAGACGATGGCGGCGCGGGTGGTGTGGCTGGTGGCGAACCGGCTGGTGCGGCCGGAGGAGGTGCTCGGCCTCACCTTCACCCGCAAGGCCGCCGGTGAGCTCGGCGAGCGGCTCACCACCCGGCTGGCCACCCTGCGTGAGGCCGGTCTCTCCCTGCCGGATGACGAGCACGGCGCCGCGGTGCTCGACGACGCGCCCACCGTGTCCACGTACCACGCCTACGCCGGGCGGATCGTGCGCGAGCACGGGCTCCGGCTCGGTGTCGAGCCCGACAGCCGCCTGCTCACCGAGGCCGCCGCATGGCAGCTCGCCCACGAGGCGGTGGCCGGCTGGGACGGCCCGATGGACGGTGTCACCAAGGCCGAGTCCACGGTCACCACCGCCGTCGTCGACCTTGCGGCCGAGCTCGCCGAGCACCTGCGCACGCCCGGCGAGCTCGCCACCCACCTCGACGACGTGGTCGACACCTTGGCCGCGGTGCCTCGCGGCGAGGGGTCGGCGCGCCGGTCCTACCCGGCGGTGGTCCGCACCGCGCTCGACGCGCTCCGCGAACGGCGGGCAATCGTGCCGCTGCTCGAGCGCTACGCCGAGCTCAAGCGGTCGCGCGACGCCATGGACTTCGCCGACCAGGTCGCGTTCGCCGCGGCGCTCGCCACCGGGGTCCGCGACGTCGGCGCGGCCGAGCGGCAGCGCTACCGGGCGGTGCTGCTCGACGAGTTCCAGGACACCTCCGAGGCCCAGCTCCGGCTGCTCGCCGGGCTGTTCGCCGCTCCGGGCGAGCCGGTGCCGGTCACCGCGGTCGGCGACCCGCACCAGTCGGTGTACGGGTGGCGCGGCGCGTCGTCCACCACCCTCGACCGCTTCCGCACCGACTTCGGCGACCCCCACCCGGCGCCGGTGCTGCACCTCTCGACCAGCTGGCGCAACGACCGGGCCGTGCTCGGCGCGGCCAACGTCGTCGCCGGGCCGCTGGCCGCCGCGGC
>JBOFBK010000327.1:0-4970 GCA_051645525.1 Dermatophilaceae bacterium
TCGGGCAACACCGGCGTCGGCCTGGCCCTGGTGGCGCAGCGCCGCGGGTACACCTGCATCTTCGTGTGCCCCGACAAGGTGTCCGAGGACAAGCGCAACGTGCTCAAGGCCTACGGCGCCGAGGTCGTCGTGTGCCCCACCGCCGTGCCGCCCGACCACCCCGACTCGTACTACTCGGTGTCCGACCGGCTGGTGCGCGACACCCCCGGCGCGTGGAAGCCCGACCAGTACTCCAACCCGAACGGCCCTCTCTCGCACTACGAGTCGACCGGGCCGGAGATCTGGCGCGACACCGAGGGCCGCCTCACGCACTTCGTCACCGGAGCCGGCACCGGCGGCACCATCTCGGGCGCCGGCCGGTACCTGCGTGAGGTCTCCGCCGACCGGCCCGGGGGACGGGTGCGGGTGGTCGCGGCCGACCCCGAGGGCTCGGTCTACAGCGGCGGGACCGGCCGGCCGTACCTGGTCGAGGGGGTCGGGGAGGACTTCTGGCCAGGCGCCTACGACCCCTCCCAGGTCGACGACGTCGTCGCCGTGAGCGACGCCGACTCCTTCGACATGACCCGCCGGCTCGCCCGCGAGGAAGGCCTGCTCGTCGGCGGCTCCTGTGGGATGGCGGTCGTCGCCGCGCTGCGCGTGGCCCGGGACCTCCCGGCCGACGCGGTCGTCGTGGTGCTGCTGCCCGACAGCGGGCGCGGGTACCTCTCGAAGATCTTCAACGACGAGTGGATGCAGTCGTACGGCTTCCTGCACACCGAGGCCGGCCGCACGGTCGGCGACGTGCTGCGGGCGAAGGACGGCGACATCCCGGCGCTCGTGCACACCCATCCGAGCGAGACGCTGCGGGACGCCATCGAGATCCTCCGCGAGTACGGCGTCTCGCAGATGCCGGTCGTCAAGGCCGAGCCGCCGGTGGTGTCCGGCGAGGTGGCCGGCGCGGTCTCCGAGCGCGCCCTGCTGGAGGCGCTGTTCACCGGCAAGGCGCACCTCGCCGACTCGGTGGCCGCGCACATGGGTCCGGGGCTGCCACTCGTGGGTTCCGGCGAGCCGCTGGCCACCGCGCGGCATGAGCTCGAGGGTAGCGACGCCGTCCTCGTGGTCGACGACGGGAAGCCGGTGGGCGTGCTCACCCGTGCCGACCTGCTCGCCGCCCTCGCCGACTGACACCGGCATCCCGCCGGCCTCACCGACTTCGGCATCAGCGGGTCACGGCGCCCAGCGCACCGCCGATCCGCGGATCCGCTCGACGGCCTCGTGCAGCTCGGCCCGGCTCCGCGCGGCGGTCAGACTGAGCCGCACGCCCTTCGGCACCCCCGCTCCGACGCCCAGCACGGTACTGGGCACCACGGTGACACCGGCATCGGCCAGCAGCCGGGCCGCGCGGTCCGGTGCGGTCCGGGTCGGCAGCCAGCGGTGTGGCGAGCAGGGTCCGGGCCGGAGGTCGTCGAGGAGCCGGCTGCGGGCGGCCACCTCGGTGCGCTGCCAGTCGACGCGGCGCCTGAGCGTGCCGTCGGCATCCCACAACGCGGCGAGCTCCACCATCGCGGGGCTCACCGTCCAGCTGGTCAGGCTCACCTCGGCCGCGGCCGCCGCGACGGCCGGATGCCGCCCGGCCAGTGCGCCGATCCGGAGCCCGGGCGCCACCGACTTGGACAGGCCGGTGACGACGACCGACCGCTCGGGCACCAGTGCGGCGAGCACGGGCTCGTCCTGCAGCGCCCCGTAGACGTCGTCCTCGATCACCGTGAGGCCGAGCCGGGTCACCACGTCGGCCACGTCGTGCCGCCGCTGCTCCGTCATCGACACCGCGGTCGGGTTCTGCAGGTGCGGCACACAGACCAGCGCGGTGGCGCCGGAGGTGCGCGCCGCTCGGGCGAGGTCGTCGGGAACGACACCGAGCTGGTCGAGGCGCACCGGCACCAGGTGCAGGCCGAGATGGCGGGCCGCGGTCTTCATCCCGGGAAAGGTCGGCTCCTCGACGAGCACCCGCCCGCCCGACCCGACGACACACACCAGCGCGGCGAGCAGCGCCTGCTGGGCGCCCGCGGCGAGCACCACCTCGCCGTGTCGCAGGTGCAGACCCCGGCGGGCGAGCAGGGCCGCGACCACCGCGTGACCGCGGCTCAGCGTCGCCGGGCTGGGATAGCGGCCGTCGAGCTCGGCCGATCTGCCGAGCGTCACCAGGGCGGCACCGAGGTCGGGGTCGGGCAGGAGTGCGGCGGGCACGTTGCTCGACAGGTCGATCGTCGAGGGAACCGCCTCCCGGTCCGTGAACGACGTGGCGAAGAGCGCGGCGTCGACGCTGTCGCCGAGCACGTAGGTGCCCCGGCCGACCTGGCCGTGCACGAGGTGCCGCCGGGTGGCCTCGGCGTAGGCCGCGGTCACCGTCGACGTCGTCACGCCGAGCCGACGGGCCAGTGCCCGCTGCGGTGGCAGCCGGTCGCCGGGGCGTAGCCGACCGGTGCGCACCGCGTCCCCGATGGCGTCGGCCACGCGGAGGTAGACCGGCCCGTCGCCGCCGATCCGGGGAGCCCACCGATCCGCCATGCGGGAATGCTACCCGGACAATCACCATCTTGACCCAGACAATCACCGCACCGGACACTGGCCGGATGACGACCGCCACCGATCTCGACGCCGCCGCTCTCGACCACGCCGCCGACGTGGTCTACCGCCACCTCGACCCCACGCCGCAGTACGCCTGGCCGCTCCTCGCGGCGGAGGTCGGCGCACAGGTCTGGGTCAAGCACGAGAACGCCACCCCGACCGGGGCGTTCAAGGTGCGCGGAGGGCTCGTGTATCTCGACCGGCTCGCCCGCGAGCGGCCATCCGTCGGCGGGACCATCTCGGCGACCCGCGGCAACCACGGGCAGAGCCTGGCCTACGCCGGGCGCGCGCTCGGCATCCCGGTCACCATCGTCGTCCCGCGCTGCAACTCGGCCGAGAAGAACGCGGCGATGGTCGGCTTCGGCGCCGAGCTCGTCGTGCACGGCGACGACTTCCAGGAGGCCCGCGAGCACAGCGTGGCGCTCGCCGAGCAGCGCGGCCTGGAGGGGGTGCCGCCGTTCCACCCCGACCTGGTCGCCGGGGTGGCCACCTACGCGCGAGAGCTGTTCGACGCGGCCGGCCCGCTCGACGCCGTGTTCGTGCCGGTCGGCATGGGGTCGGGGGCGAACGCGCTGATCGCGGTCCGCGACCGGCTGGGCCTGGCGACCGAGATCATCGGCGTGGTCAGCGAGAACGCCCCGGCCTATGCGCTCTCGGTGGCTGCCGGGAAGGTCGTCGACACCGACTCCGCGCACACCTTCGTCGACGGCGTCGCCGTCCGGTCTCCGCATCCGGATGCCGTGCGCGGCCTCGTCGGCGGTGTCGCGCGCATGGTCCGGGTCAGCGACGACGACGTGGCCGGCGCCATGCGGATGATGTTCCGCACCACCCACCAGCTGCCGTGCCCGTCGGGTGCCGCCGCCCTCGCCGGCCTGTGGCAGGAGCGGGAGCGGTGGCAGGGGCGGAACGTGGCGGTGGTGATGACCAGCTCGAACGTCGACACCGAGGTCGCCGCCGAGGTGCTCGCCGGGCGCACGCCCGCGCCCTGACGACGGCCTGCGACGGCTGCCTCGCGCCGCGACTCAGGCGCCTGCGGGAACCCCCGACGTCGTCGCGCAGTCCTCCCCGGATGAGGCGGCGAGCGGATGATCGCGGCGGAGCAAGGGTCGCGTGCCGTCAGGTGGCGCGTGTCCGCGGCGCGTGTCCGCGACGCGTCATCCGGAGCGCACCCGGCGGTACTCGGCCCGATACGTCACAGCGTCCTCGGGAGCACTGACCACCTGGCTGCGCGCCCCACCGTTGCTCCACCGCACGAACTCGTACTCGCGTCCGCTGTAGGTCTGGCGCTCGGGTGCCGTCAGGGCGAGCTGCCCGCCGACCAGGTACCGGCGGGTGCTCGGGCCGGTCAGCTGCGCCCCGTTGATCGACACCGTCAGCCCGGACGGCTTCGTGGCGGCGGTCACCTCGACCGAGCGAGGGTAGAGGTCGAGGGAGGTGGTGCTGCGCAGGCCGGTCGAGTCCTGCGCGGTCAGCCGGAGCTGCACGTATGACGGGTACTCGTGGTCCGGGGCGGTGAACGCCGACGTGTCGACCCCGGACGGGCTGGCCAGCACGTGCTCGTGGCAGCTGTCGGCGCTGAAGCAGTGCTTGATGACCACTTCCCAGCTGAGCGCGGAAGCGGGCAGCTGACCGTCGTCAGCGTCGGACGCGCTGCCGGAGAACGCGATCCGGTCTCCGACCGCCCAGGTACCTCCGGCCGCAGGAGCGGTGATCGACACCTCCGGCGCCGCCTGACCGGTGCGCACCGAGACCGGAGCGACATCGGTGGCGCCCGCGTCGTCGGTCACCTGGACCGAGACCGTCTCGGTCACCGCGGTGTCGTAGGTCCTGTTCACCGTCACCCCGGTGGCGTCGTCGAACAGCGCGTCACCGTCGAGGTCCCAGGCATAGGAGAGGGTGTCCCCGGCATCCGGGTCGGAGCTTGCGCCGGCATCCAGCACGACGGTCTGCGGCAGCTGCTGGCTCACCGCGGGCGTGGCCGAGGCGCGCGCCGTCGGTGGCGTGTTGCCCTCGGAGTAGCTGACCCTCCGTAGCTCGCCGGCGCCGATGTCGATGTAGTGGAGGTCGCCGTCCACCGCGGTCTGCAGGTCGATCGGCGTTCGGCCGGTGACGATCGTCGACGTCTGCTGCGGGTCCGGAAGGCCGTCCGTGCCTCGGGGTGAGAACCAGATGCACCCGCGAGCGTAGTCGGAGAAGAACATGCCGCCGTCGTACGAGTCCGGGTAGCTCGTGGCGTCCGTGGGGAACGCGATCCCGGTGACGGCCGACGAGCCGTTGTTCGGGCACTCGTCCGACCCGGGCACCGGCGCACCGTGCTGGTACGCCAGATGCGGCGCGGTCGCCCGGCCGGAGGAGACCAGGTC
>JBOFBK010000328.1:0-8101 GCA_051645525.1 Dermatophilaceae bacterium
CCGACGGCGTGATCAGCCCGCACGCCACCGTGTTCGCCACCGTGCCCCCGGAGCGGGCCGAGCCCACCGACGAGCCGCGGCTGACCGTCGGGTTCGCGATGAGCGAGCCGCTGCGGCCCGAGGAGATCGGGTACGGCGCGATGATCGCCAAGGTCGCGGATGCCGTGCGCGTCGCCATGGAGCGGGCCGGCATCGCCGATGCCGCCGACGTGCACTACGTGCAGACCAAGACGCCGTTGCTGACCATCCACACCATTCGCGACGCCAAGGCCCGTGGCAAGCAGGTGTGGACCGAGCACACCCACGAGTCGATGGACCTCTCCAACGGCTGCACCGCGCTCGGCGTCGCGGTGGCCCTCGGCGAGATCGAGATGCCGCCCGACGAGGCCGTCATGCACGACCGTTCGCTGTACTCGTCGGTGGCCTCGTGCTCCAGCGGCGTCGAGCTGGACCGTGCCCAGGTCGTGGTCGTCGGCAACGCCCGCGGCGTCGGCGGCCGGTACCGCATCGGGCACGCGGTGATGCGCGACGCCCTCGACCAGGACGGCATCTGGGCGGCGATCCGCGACGCCGGGCTCGACCTCCCCGAGCGGCCGCACCACACCGACCTCGACGGCCGGCTGGTCAACGTCTTCCTCAAGTGCGAGGCGTCGCTCGACGGGCAGGTGCGCGGGCGGCGCAACGCCATGCTCGACGACTCCGACGTGCACTGGCACCGCCAGATCAAGGCGTGCGTCGGTGGCGTCACGGCAGCGGTCACCGGCGACCCGGCGGTGTTCGTCTCAGTGTCGGCGGCGCACCAGGGCCCCGACGGCGGCGGCCCGGTGGCCGCGATCGTCGACCTCGGCCCGGTCACCGCGTGCTAGTATTCCTACAACACGGCCAGCCCCTCTGACTTCGGTCACGGGCTGGTTTTCTCGTCTGAGGGGGCGATGGCAACGACCTACACCAAGCCGCACTTGACCCTGTCGGAGCAGATGGATCTCCTGTCCAGCCGGAACCTTCACATCCCGGATCGGCAGCGCGCTGAGCGTTGGCTCCGTGACGTTGGGTACTACCGGCTCAGCGCGTACTGGTACCCCTACCGCGTAAGCCGTCTGGGCCAGCCCGGGCGACGGGATCATGTCATCGATGGAACAACCTTCGATCAGGTGGTCGGACTGTACGAGTTCGATCGTCGATTGAAGCTACTCGTGTTCGAGGCAGTCGAGCGCGTCGAGATCGCCGTGCGCTCACGAGTAGGCCACGTCCTCGGCCGACATGACCCTTACGCTCACCTGAACCGAGCATCGCTGGACGGTAGGTTCACCCAAGGAGATCCGAGTCGATACGACATCTGGCTCAAGCGCGTTCTCAGCGAACAGCGGCGCTCCAGGGAGGACTTCGTGGAGCACTTCCGCACGAAGTACAACGACCGACTGCCGGTGTGGGTGGTCACCGAGATCCTCGACTTCGGCGCGCTCTCGGTGCTCTACGGCGGGATGCAGCGAGCCGACCGCGACGAGATAGCCGCTGGACTTGGTCTGCTCGACCGACAAGGTCGCGGAGACGGACGCGTCCTTGTCAACTGGATGCGGGTGCTCAACTACGTGCGCAACGTCTGTGCGCACCATTCGAGACTGTGGAATCGCAACCTGGCGGACCAGATCGCCCCGCGAGGCTTGTCGGCGATCGATCAGGTTGCGCACCTGGCGTCGTCGGAGCCAGCGGTGTTGGCCCGAGTGTTTAGCGTGCTGTGCGTCATCTCGTACCTCCTAGGACAGACCTCGACAACCGGAAACCACTGGACCTCCGACGTCGACAAGCTCATCTCGGAGTACCTGGTGCCGACCGGTCGAGATCGGGCCGAGATGGGCTTTCCGGCCGGGTGGCGCGATTTGCCGCTGTGGTCGACTGACATCAGGAACTCCACGCGTCAGCCGTGATGGCGGCGGGCAGCCTGCCAGCGCTCGAGCATCCCCGCGAACTCCCGGTCGACGAAGGCGAAGAACTCGCTGGTCTCCTCGAGGCGGCCGCGGCCCGGTGAGCCAGGCGGGAGCATCTCGGCGGCGTCGTCCACCGCGGCGATGAAATGCGTGACGGCCGACATGCGAGCGGTCATGATGGTCGCCCAGATGTCGCCGTCGTGGACCCGGAAGACATCTCCGCGGCGCCCCGGTCGACGCTCCCGGGAGACGAGTCGGCTCGCAACGAGGTAGCTCGCGGCACCCGAGACGGCGGCGGGGCTGATCCGCAGCCCCGCTGCCAGCTCGCCCGCTGTGTACTCGATGCGGTCGTCGGCGAGCACGAAGGCGAACATCCGGGACGCCATCCGCGGCATCCCGAGCGCCTCGAGGGTGCCGCCGAAGCGCTCGACCGCGCGGTCGAGGTCGGCGTCGTCCGTCATGGCCGAGATCCTAACCTCCTGGATCTTCACAAATTCGTGAAGATCATGAATGCTCGACCCATGACCACCACCCCGATCCGACTCGACCGCGTCGTCAAGACCTTCGGCCCGGTGCGCGCCCTCGACGGCCTCGACCTGCACGTGCGCGCCGGTGAGGTCCACGGCTTCCTCGGCCCCAACGGTGCCGGCAAGTCCACCGCCATCCGGGTGCTGCTCGGCCTGCTCCGGGCCGACTCCGGCCACGCCGAGCTGCTCGGCGGCGACCCGTGGCGGGATGCCGCACACCTGCACCGGCGGCTCGCCTACGTGCCCGGCGACGTCAACCTGTGGCCGAACCTCACCGGCGGCGAGGTGATCGACCTGCTCGGCCGGCTCCGCGGCGGCCTGGACGAGACCCGCCGCGCCGACCTTCTCGACCGCTTCGACCTCGACCCCACCAAGAAGGCGCGCGCCTACTCCAAGGGCAACCGGCAGAAGGTGGCGCTCGTCGCCGCGTTCGCCTCCGATGTCGAGCTCTACCTCCTCGACGAGCCGACCTCCGGGCTCGACCCGCTCATGGAGGCCGAGTTCCAGCGCTGCATCCGCGAACGCGCCGCCCGCGGCGCCACGGTCCTGCTGAGCAGCCACATCCTCGCCGAGGTCGAGGCGCTCTGTGAGCGGGTGAGCATCATCCGCGCCGGACGGGTCGTGCAGTCCGGCACCCTCGTCGAGCTGCGCCACCTCACCCGCACCACCGTGGTGGCCGAGACGGAGCGCCCGGCGACTGCACTCGCCGGCGTGCCCGGCATCCACACCCCGCAGCTCTCCGACGGCCGGGTCACCTTCGACGTCGACTCCGACGCCATCGACGCCGCGCTCGCCGCGCTGCTGCCGCTCGGCATCCGCTCACTCCAGGCCCACCCACCGACGCTCGAGGAGCTCTTCCTCCGCGAGTACGCCGGCGAGGCGGCCCGATGACCGGGGCGCGGGTCGCGACGAGCAGGACGAGCGGTGGGACGACGAGAAGTGGGATGACCAGAAGTGAGATGACGGGCGCCGGCCACCTCGTGCGGCTGACCCTGCGGCGTGACCGCGTGCGTCTGCCGCTCTGGGTGCTCGGCCTCACCGGTCTCACTGCGGTGTCGGCCGGCGCGGTCCAGGACCTCTACGCCACCCCGGACCAGGTGGCGAGCTACGCCTCGACGGTCGGCTCGAGCGCGGTGCAACACCTGGTCAACGGCACTCCCGTCGCGTTGGACACCCTCGGCGGCATCACCTCCTACGAGGTCACCGCCACCGCCGGTGTCGTCGTCGCGCTCATGGTGACCTTCCTCGTCGTCCGGCACACCCGCGCCGAGGAGGAGTCCGGGCGGGCCGAGCTGCTGCGCGGGCTCCCTCTCGGCCGGCACGCCGCCACCGCCGCCACTGCCGCCGTCGCGGTCGCGGCATCCCTCGCCGTCGGCGTGCTCGACGCGGTGGTGCTCCTCGCGAACGGCCTGCCCGCACGTGGCTCGGTGCTGCACGGCGCCGCGCTCGCCGCGGTCGGGGTGCTCTTCACCGCTGTCGCGGCGCTGCTGGCGCAGGTGACCTCCTCGGCCCGGGTCGCGCTCGGCATGGCGGGAGCGGTAATCGGGCTGGCGTTCCTCGTGCGCGGGCTCGGAGCGATCGGCGACACCGTGCTCGTCTGGCTCTCGCCGTTCGGGTGGCAACAGGAGGTCGGCGCGTACGGCGTGGACCGCTGGTGGCCCGTGGGCCTGCTCCTCGGCACGGCCGCGATCGTCGGCGCTGGAGCGGCGGCGCTCACCGTGCGCCGCGACGCCGGCGCCGGCCTGCGTCATCCGCGTCCGGGGCCGGCGCGGGCGAGCCGCCGGCTCGGTACCGCGCTCGGCTTCGCCGTGCGGATGCAGCGCGGCACCGTCCTCGCGTGGGCGTCCGGGGTGGCCTGCACCGCAGCGCTGTTCGGTGCGGTCGGGCGCGAGGTCGTCGCTCTCGTCGAGGAGAACCCGACGATCGGCGACCTGCTCGGAACCGCCGGCGCCGACTCCGTGCTCGATGCGTTCTTCGCCTTCGTCATCTCCCTCCTCGCGGTCGTCGCCACCGCTCTGCCGGTCTCGCTCGCGCTGCGGCTGCGCACCGAGGAGCACGACCAGCGTGCCGAGGTGCTGCTGGCGACCGCGCTGTCCCGGTCCCGCTGGGTCGGCGGTTGGCTCGCGGTCGCGACCGGTGGCACCGTGCTCTGCCTCGCGCTCAACGGGATCGTCGCCGGCCTGACCCACGCGCTCGTGTCGGGCGAGTCCGACCGCGTACCCCAGCTCCTCGGCGCCTCGCTGGCCCAGGCGCCGGCAGTCCTCCTCGTCGCCGCGATCGCCGTGGTGCTTCTCGGCTGGGCGCCCCGGTGGGCCCGCCTGGCGTGGGCGCTCGTCGGCCTCGCCGTCGCGCAGGCCTACCTCGGCGAGCTGCTCCGGCTGCCGGATGCCATCGCCGGCCTCTCCCCGTTCTGGCACCTCCCTGCCGTGCCCGCCGACGCGTTCCGCCCTGGCCCGGCCGCCGCGCTCGTCGTGCTGGCAGCGGCCACCGCAGGTCTGGGCCTGCTCGGCTGGCGCCGCCGCGACATCGGCTGACCCGCGGGCTCGACGGCGCGCGTCATCTGGACTGGGGACATCGCGGTCCGACTGCGGATGCCGGGGATCAGTCGGTGGATGCCGAGGTCAGTGCACGAAGTGCCGGGTCCCGGTGAAGTACAGCGTGGCGCCTGCGGCCTGAGCCGCCGCCACCACTTCCTCGTCGCGCACCGAACCGCCCGGCGCCACCACCGCCCGCACGCCGGCGTCGAGCAGCACCTGCAGACCGTCGGCGAACGGGAAGAACGCATCGGATGACGCCACCGCGCCTCGCGCGCGCTCCTCACCGGCGCGGGACACGGCGAGGTGGCAGGAGTCGACCCGGTTGACCTGCCCCATGCCGATGCCGACCGACGCGCCGTCGCGGGCGAGCAGGATGGCGTTGGACTTCACCGCGCGCACCGCCCGCCACGCGAACACGAGGTCGGCCAGCGTCGCGTCATCGGCGGGCTGGCCGGCCACGAGCCGCCAGTGCGCGACATCGTCGCCGCCGGTGACGGCTCCGGACTCGTCACGTGCCTCGGCATCAAGGGTGTCGCGCACCTGCATGAGCAGCCCCCCCGAGATCGGGCGGGTCTCGACGCCGCCCCGCGCCGGCGCGGGGCACTCGAGCAGGCGCAGGTTCCGCTTCGTGGTGAGCATCTCCAGGGCGTCGGCCTCGTAGGACGGCGCGATGACCACCTCGGCGAAGACGTCGGCGACCGCAGCGGCCATCGCGGCGGTGACCGGCCGGTTGCTCGCGATGATCCCGCCGAAGGCCGACACCGGGTCGCACGCATGCGCCTTGCGGTAGGCGTCGGCGATGTCGGCACCGACGGCGATACCGCACGGGTTGGCGTGCTTGACGATCGCCACGGTGGGCCGGTCGCCGTGGTCGTGGGCGGCGCGCACCGCGGCGTCGGCATCGACGTAGTTGTTGTACGACATCTCCTTGCCGTGCAGCTGCCGTGCCTGGGCGAGACCGGGCTCGGGCTGGAAACCGCTGGTGTACAACGCTGCCCGCTGGTGCGGGTTCTCGCCGTACCGCAGCACCGCCGCCCGGTCCCAGGTGCCGCCGACCCAGGCGGGGAACCCGGTGCCGTCGGAGGTGTCGGTGTAGGCGTTGCCCATCCACGACGCGACATGCACGTCGTAGGTGGCGGTGTGCACGAACGCCTCGGCGGCGTACGTCATCCGCTGCCGGAGGGTGAAGCCGCCGCCGCGCACGGCATCCAGCACCTCGGGGTACCGCGCGGGGTCGGTGACCACCGCGACACTCGGGTGGTTCTTGGCGGCGGCGCGCACCATCGAGGGGCCGCCGATGTCGATCTGCTCGACGCACTGGTCGGGTGTCGCCCCTGAGGCGACGGTGGCGGTGAACGGGTAGAGGTTGACCACGACCAGGTCGAACGGCTCGACGCCGAGCTCGTCGAGCTGCGCCAGGTGCGCAGGGACGCGGGTGTCGGCGAGGATGCCGGCGTGCACCGCGGGATGGAGGGTCTTGACCCGCCCGTCCAGACACTCGGGGAACCCGGTGAGCTCCTCGACCCGGGTGACGGGGATGCCGAGCGCCTCCACGAGAGCGGCGGACCCGCCGGTGGAGACGATGGCGACTCCGGCGTCGTGCAGACCACGGGCGAGGTCGTCCAGGCCGGTCTTGTCGTAGACGGAGACGAGCGCGCGCCGGACCGGGCGAATATCGTCGGAGATGGCGGAAGAGGACGCGGAGGAGGACCCGGGAGCGGAGGCGGCGGCAGACATCGACGCGGAGTCTATGCGAGCCGCTGGGTGATCTCGGACCGCTTCCCGTCGTGCACGACCCGGGCGAGCGCGCCGTTGACCAGCGGCAGGTGCGGTGCGACGTGGCCGCACTCGACACCCGCGAGAATCGGCGATGTCGATCCAGGACAGCAGACCGCCGGGCACCCGGTACGGCGTGTCCATGAGGTTGGTGCCGTGCACGGTCGCGATGCCGGACACGAGGGTCAGCGGCGTCAGCAGGGTGGAGATGTCGGAGTAGCTGACCACCCAGGTCGGCTCGACGGCCGCGATGGCGTCCCAGTCGAGCAGCGGCACGAGGTCGATGGCGGTCTCGCCGCCCGCGTGGCAGCGCGGTGGGCGGCGCGTCGAAGCCCGGTCCGACCACTACCCGGCAGACCGCTATCGGGATGAGCGCAGCCCGGCCGGACCGTCATCCGGCCTCGGGTAACGTCGCCGCGGTGAGAAGGGGCACGACGTGGACCTCGTGACGCTCGCCGGCCTGGCCGGGCTGGCGCTGGCCGACTCGACCAGCTTCGGCACGCTCGGCATCCCGCTCGTCATGCTCGTCCATCCGCGGGTTCGGGCCGGGCTGGTGGTGCTGCACCTGGCCGTGCTCGCCGGGTTCTACTGGCTGCTCGGCCTGGTGCTCCTGGTCGCCGCCGATCGGGTCGCCGCCCTGCTCGCCGACCTCGGCGAGAGCCTCGACGGCAACCGCACCGTCGACGTCGTGCAGCTCGTCGTCGGAGCCGGCATGCTCGCCGGCAGCTTCTGGCCGGACACCCGGTGGGCGAAGCGGCGGGCCGCCGAGCGCGCTGCCCGAGGCGACGGGCGGCGGACCTCGATGCGGGAGCGGATCGCCGGGGACCGCGCCACCGCGCGCGCCGTGGTGGCGGTGGCCCTGCTCGCCGGCGTCGTCGAGGCCGCGAGCATGCTGCCGTACCTCGGCGCGGTCGGCCTGATCACCGCGAGCGGGCTCTCGATGCCGGTGGCGGCCGGCATCCTCGCCGGCTACGTGCTGGTGATGTCGCTGCCCGCGCTCGTCCTGCTCGGCGCCCGGGTAGCGCTCGCCGCCCGGGTCGCGCCGCTCCTGCAGCGCCTGGACGCGTGGATGACGCGCAGCACGTCGGGTGCGGTGTGGTGGGTCGTCGGCATCGTCGGGTTCGTCGTCGCCGCGGATGCCGCCGGCCGTCTCCTCCGCTGATCGTGACCACGGGATCGTGAACACGCCGTCAGCAGCCGCCGAGCACGCGGTCGACGTCGAGCACCAGGACGACCCGTTCCGGGTTCGGCCGCGGCTGCCGGTAGCGGGCGGCGTAGCGCTCCTCGGCGTCGCGCACGTCATCCGGCCCCTCGAGCACCCGGGTGCTGCCTTCGA
>JBOFBK010000329.1:0-5240 GCA_051645525.1 Dermatophilaceae bacterium
CAACGCCGTCGCCGAGCCCGCAGCCGTCCAGCCCGCGACCGTTGACCCGGCAGCCGCCCAGCCCGCAACCATCCAGCCCGACATCGTCGAGGCGAGCGCCGGCACAGAACACCGCACCAGCACGAGCGCCCGCACCAGCGCCCGCGCCGGACCCGGGCCCGACCAGCAGCCAGGGCACCCCGTGAGCGCCGCCCCGACCGCGAGAGCCGACCACGTCGCCGGGCCGTTCCTGCGCGCGACCGTGCTCACCGACGCCCGCGGAGTCGATGTGGTGCTGCCCACCGACGAGCCGGTGGCCGCGCTCCTCCCGGTGCTGCTCGAGCTGCTCGACCTGCCCGACGACGGCACGTTGCGCCACGTCACCACGGTCGACGGGCGGGTGCTCCCCCCGGCCGCCCGACTCGGCGACACCGGGCTGCGCGACGGTGTCCAGCTGCGCGTCGTCGCGGCGTTCGAGGCGCCGTCGGACCCGGTCGTGTACGACCTCGTCGACGCGGTCGAGGAGGAACGCCCGCGCGGCGAGTGGGACGAGCGCAACCGCTTGTGGGGCCTGGCCGCGGTCTCGGCGGGTCTGGTGCTCACGTCCGGCTCGCTCGCCGCCGGACTGCCGGACGCCGAGGGCCCGGCGGTCCTCACCGGGGTCGGTCTTCTCGCTCTCGCCGCGTCGCTCGCCGCGACACTGCGCCGAGCCCGGGCCGTCGCCTGGGTCGCCTTCGCCGCCGGCTGGGCGGCGCTCGCGGCGGCGCTGGCGCTCGCAGCAGCAGACGGATGGCAGGCGTGGTGGGCCGTCGCCGTGCCGGTCCTGCTCACCAGCTGCGCCTGGTGTGCGGGGATGCCGCGCGCGGCGGCATCCGGGGTCGCCGCGTGGGCGGTGCTCGCAGCATCCGCCGGGCTCACCTGGATCACGACCGGACGAGCTGCGCTCACCGCATCGGTGGTCGCCGTGGTCGCCACCGGAGTCCTCGGCCTGCTCCCGCGGCTCGCGCTCGCCACCACCGGTGCGTTCGCGCTGGACGCCGCCCTGGGCCGCGGGCAGGAGCTACGCCGGCGCACGGTCGGGCGGGCCGTGGCGGCGGCCCACATCTCGGTGCTCGGCGCCGTCGTGGTCACCGCCGTCGCCGGTGGAGTCGCGCTGTACCTCACCGCGGTCACCGATCCTCCCGACGCGTGGAGCGTCGGGATTGCTCTCTCCGGCAGCGCCGCGTGGGCCGTGCGCACCCGGCACTTCCCCCTCGTCGGCGAGCGGCTCCTCGTCGCCGGCGCCGGCCTGGCCGGCCTGGCCGGCCTGGCCAGGCTCGCCGCGAGCGAATGGCCCACAGCCGGAGCGTGGCTGGTGGCCGGGATGCTGCTCGTCGCGGCCCTCCCGCTCGTCGCCATGATGCGGGCACCAAGCCCGCTGGTCGCCGCGAACGCGCGCCGCTGGGCCGCTCGCGTCGAGACCCTGGCAGTACTCGCCGGCATCCCGCTCCTCGTCGGCGCCTTCGGTGTCTACGCCGACCTCCTCGACAGCTTCTGATGCCGGAGGACGCACCCGATGACGAGCAGTGACGACCCGACCGCGGCGGGCCGGCCCGAGATCTGGCAGCCGGCCGCCCTGCGGCCTCGCACCACGCGCCCGCCGCATGACCCGAGCCGGACGGACGACCGGAGCCCGCACGGTCCCGACCGGTCGGATGCCGCCGGGGCGTCGACGACCGCGAACCCCGGCGCCGCGACCCAGGCCGGACCGATACTCACCCCGGCGCCGGACGACGTGTCCCCGCTCGGTCGGTCCGTGTCGCCGAGGGAGGCGCCGCCGACCGACGTGACACCCTCCCCCGATGAGTCGACCGCCCACGGTGCCGCGGCGTCATCCACACCGGGCCGACCCGATCCGTCGCCCGCGCGGGGTCGACCCGCTCCGGTGGGCCGGCCGCTCGCTGTGTTCCACGAGCTGTCGGTGCGCCCGGCGCGTTCGGCCTTCGGGCGGGTCGCGGCGCACCTGCGCGGGCTGGTCGGGTCCGACGCGGCGCCCGGCGAGCTCGCCCAGGCTTGGGAGCAGCAGCAAGCCGCGGTGTCCACCGGCCGACGGGTCTGGGTGGTGGGCGCCCACGGCGGCGCGGGCACGACGACCCTCGCCGTCTGCCTGGCGCAGGAGCTCCACGCGCGGCGGCTCGACGGCGTCGCACTCGTGGATGCCGCACCCGGCCGGGTCGGTCTCGCCGACCGGCTGCTCCATCCACCGCAGGCCGACGTCGCCACCGGGGTCGGGATGCAGCACCAACGGTCGCGCTCCCTCCTCTCCTTCGCGCCGTCCACCGACCTCGAGGCGTCCGAGCGGCTCGCCACCGACCTGCGCCGCGTCGCGGGGATGACGCTCACCGACGGCGGGCAGCGCCTCCCCGGCTCGCACCGGCAGGCCGAGGCGGTCGTCGTGGTCGCGGAGTGCAGCGTCCGCGGCATCGGCGCGGCGGCGGTGGCCGTCGAGGAGGCGGCCGCGGCCGGCTGGGCGCCCGGGCGGCTCCTGCTGGTGCTGACCAAGCCGACGCCGACCTCGGGGGTGTCCACCGTCTGGGCGGTGCGCGCGGTGGGCTCGCTCGGCGTCCCGGGGATGGTGATGCACCACGACCGGCACCTCGCAGGTGCGGCGACCATCGACCCCGGCCTGCTCGCCCCGCGCACCGCGGTCGACGTGGCACGCATCGCCGGTCACGCCGTCACCGTCGCGGCGGTGCGCCCCACGGACATCGAGGCGGCACGTCCCGTCGGCGGCGAGGCGGCGGGTCCCGTCGGCGATGAGGCGGCGCGGCGGTGAGCGTCCGGCTGGTGCACCGCTCCGCCCGGAGCACCGCGAGCCCACTCGGGCCGACCTCGCACGATGTCGAGCGCCCACCACCGATGCCCGACGGCCGGGGCGGGCTGCAGGGCATGTTCGCCCTGGTGCCGCTGCTCGGGGCCGGGGCGTCGATGACGGTGATGATGCTGTTCCGCGGCTCGAGCCTCGCGGCGGTCGGAGCGCTGATGATGGTGGTCACCATCATCGCCTCGGTGGTCATGGTGGTGTCCCAGCGCGGGAAGGCGACCAGAGCGCGCATCCGCAAACGCGAGACGTACCTGGGCTACCTCGAGCGCACCCGGGCCGACCTGCGCGGCGGAGAGGGCGAAGTCGTCACGAGTGCCCGCACCGCCGACCCTCATCCGCGCCTGCTGCTGCCACTCGCCCGCGAGGGCACCCGGCTGTGGGAGCGCCGACGCGGTGACGCCGACTTCCTACAGACCCGTCTCGGTACCGGCCCGGTGCGGGTGCGCGACTTCGTGCGGCAGGGCGAGTCCGACGCGCTCGCCGAGTCCGACGAGTTCATGCACCGTGAGCTCGAGCTGCTGGAGCAGCGGTTCTCGACCCTCGACGAGCTGCCGGTGCGCGTTCCCCTCGATGCCGTCGGCGTGGTGAGTGTCGTCGGCGACCCCGAGTTCCGGCACCGCGTCGCCCGCATCCTGCTGGCCCAGGCGGCCACCTTCGTCTCGCCGGAGGACCTGCACATCGCCGCCGCCGTAGCGCCCGACCGGCGCGCCGCCTGGGACTGGCTGGCCTGGTTGCCGCATCTGGCCGACCAGCGGCAGACCACCCCGCTCGGCCCGCTGCGGCGGGTCGCTCCAGACGCCGTCGCCCTCGACCGGATGCTGCGCGAGGAGCTGCGGCGCCGCCTGGGCCGGGCCGCGGAGGCGCAGCGCAACTACCTCTCCGGCGAGCGGGCGGGCCGGGGAGCGAGCCTCGTCGTGGTCCTCGACGTCGACGCCGGCTCGCGCACCCTCCAGCTCGGCGACCGCGAGCACGGCGCGGCCGACCTCGGCGTCACCCTGCTGCACCTCGTCGGCGACCGGCGGGACGAGCCCGAGGACGTACGGCTGCGCATCATCCAGGACGGGGAGCATTCCGACCGCGCCGAGGTGCACCACTACGAGCGGCGCGACGCCCCGCCGAGCCGGCGCGGCGTCATCCTCGACGACTGGTCCGCGCAGGAGTGCGAGACCCTCGCGCGGCACCTCGCCGGGCTGCGGCTCTCCCCCGACTCGCTCGAGCACGACGCCGCCACGCGGGCGAGCGCCATCACGGCGCTGCTCGGCGCCGACGACCCCGAGCGGCTCGACCTCGACCACCTCTGGGAGACCCGCCCGCGCACGTCGTTCCTCCGGGTGCCGATCGGCACCGACGACCAGGGCGAGCCGGTGATGCTCGACCTCAAGGAGGCCGCGCAGTTCGGCATGGGGCCGCACGGGCTGTGCGTCGGAGCGACCGGCTCGGGCAAGTCCGAGCTGCTGCGGATGCTCGTGCTCGCCCTGCTCGCCTCGCACGGGCTCGACGACCTCGCCATGGTGCTCGTCGACTACAAGGGCGGCGCCACGTTCGCGCCGTTCGCGGACGCCCCGCAGGTGTCCGGCGTCATCACCAACCTCTCGGATGACGCTGCCCTCGTGGAGCGGGTGCACGCCTCGCTGTCCGGCGAGGTCGAGCGGCGACAGCAGGTGCTCAAGGATGCCGGCGACCTCGGCGACATCACGGCGTACCGGCGTCATCGGCGCGAGCGCGCCGCGGCCGGGGAGTCTCTTCCCCCGCTGCCGCACCTGCTCGTCATCATCGACGAATTCGGCGAGCTGCTCACCGCGCGACCCGACTTCATCGAGCTGTTCCTGTCGATCGGCCGCATCGGGCGGTCCATCGGCGTGCACCTGCTGCTCAGCAGCCAGCGCATCGAGGGCGGCAAGCTGCGCGGCCTCGACACCTACCTGTCGTACCGCATCGGGCTGCGCACCCTCTCGGAGTCCGAGAGCCGCACCATCCTCGACACCCCCGACGCCTTCTCGCTGCCGGCGCTGCCCGGCTACGGCTACCTCAAGGTCGACACCACCATCTACACGAGGTTCCGCGCGGGTTGCGTGTCCGGGCCGCTCCCGGGTGACGAGGCGGATGACGACCCCGCGCCCTCGGTGCTCGTCGTGCCGCCGTACGGCACTCCGGCCGACGGCGACGACGCCACGGTAACGGTCGTCGCCCCGGCCGACGGGGTCGAGGAGGAGCCGGCCGGCCCGACGCTGCTGGGAACCGTGGTCGCCCAGATCTCCCGCCGTCCCACCAGCGGCCAGCCGGTCTGGCTGCCGCCGCTACCGGCACAACTCACCCTCGACCAGGTGGCCGTCCCGCCGGTCGCGACGACCTCGGGGTTGCGGATGCCGCACCGCGGCCACCTCCGGGTGCCGATGGG
>JBOFBK010000330.1:0-4930 GCA_051645525.1 Dermatophilaceae bacterium
GCACCAGGACTGGCGGTCTTCTTCGCTTCCTTCGGCATCGAGTTCATGCCCTCGATCGTCTCGGTCATCAGTGACCAGCCTTCCTCGCCGACCTACGTCGGCGTGTCGAGCCAGAAACACCGTTCAGCGGACAGTCCCCTCGGGATGCCCCGGGGGTGGTTGTCCACAGGCTGGTGGACGTGGGTTGCGCAGCCGTGGCGGCTGCGGAAGGGTCGGTGGCGTCGGCGTGTGATGCGTCGTGCCTGTGGTGGGTGTTGGACTCGTGTGGTGGAGGGGTGTCGATGACTGGTGGTTTCCCGGAGTCGGAGTTTGTGGTGGTGGGGTCGCCGACTCGGTTGCGGGATTCGGCGGGTGGGTATGGCCGGTTCGCGTCGTTGATGGGTGAGGCGTCGGGGGTGGTGGCTGGGGTGGATTCCAGTGGTTGGGTGGGCAGCGAGGGTGAGCTGTTTCGGGCGCGGCAGGTGGGGGTAGGACCCCCGAGGGAGACGTGGACGCCCGCAACGAGCTGATGACCCGGCCCTCCTTCGAACAGGCAGAGGCCGAGTACCTGGACCTCCTGGCCCGGGTGCGGGCCGTGATCGACCAGCGCGCACCCCATCTGGAGTGGGTCGAACCCGAACCCAGCCGCGCCGACCTCGGGACCTGCGGTAGGCCGTTCCACCTGCTGTACGACGCCGAGTCCGGCATCTACCGAGCCGGGGGGAGTACGCCACAGGAGCCATCGACGACACCACCTGGCCCGGCCTCCTCGACGCCGTCCTCGACCTGCTCGCGACCGAAGGCTTCACCCGGCCCACCCTCCTCCGCGAGAGACCCGGTGACCACGTCGTCTCCATCCGCCACCCGAGCACCGACGCCACGATCCAGCTCGGCACGAAGACCAGTACCACCCTCACCCTCTACGGGGCTGCCACCTCCCCGAGGCCGCCCGCCGATTCCCCAGGCCCCACCTGACCGATCCGCGCTGCCAAACCGGCATCCGCAGAGGGATCAGCGAGGCCTGCGCAAGCGCGGCGGCGATGTCGACTCCGCGTCCACCTCGCCGGACTCGTCGCGACGTGTTGGCATGTCGATACTCCAGCGAGACCTCCCGGCCCATGTCGGTGTCGACCCGACCTCCGGGGTCCCTTCCAGAACGACGCCGTCAGTTGACCGATGCGCTCAGTAGACGAGCGCACGGGCTCCCGGAGCGACGACCTCCTCGACGAACGCCGCCGCCCCACGGATGCGGGAACCGGGCAGCAGGTCGGCCTCGGTGAGGTCGCGCCGGGCCGCGCACTGGCCGCACACGGTGACCGACGCAGCCTCGAGCAGGGCGTCGCGCAGCTCGGCGAGCGGTGCGGCGTGCGGCAGCTCGACCGCCTCCGCGCGGCCGGCGACCGCCATCCACGAGGCCTCGCCGGTGAGCCACACGCTGGTCTCGACCCCCGACGCCAGCGCGGCGGCCGCCACCGTGAATCCCTGGTTCAGCCGCTCGAGCGCCTCCGCGCCGCAGGTGACCTTCACGACCAGGGTGGGTGCGGCGTCATCCATAGACTCCACCGTATGGTCTTCCAGCTCGACCCGACACTGCACCCCGACGTCGCCCCGCTCGCCTGGCTGGTCGGCACCTGGGCCGGCGCCGGGGTCGTCGGCTACCCGACGATCGAGTCGGCCAACTTCGGGCAGGAGGTGGTGTGCGCGCACGACGGCCGCCCGTTCCTCAGCTGGCAGTCGCGCACGTGGCTGCTCGACGACGCCGGCGAGCGGGTGCGCCCGCTGGCCACCGAGCTCGGTTTCTGGCGGGTCGTGCCCGAGGCGGATGACGGCACGAACGTCGAGCTGCTCCTTACCCACCCGACCGGCGTGGTCGAGATGTACGCCGGCCGTGCCGAGCCGGCGAAGGTCGAGTTGCGCACCGACGGCGTGCTGCGCAGCCCCGCCGCCAAGGCGTACTCGGCCGGCCAGCGGCTGTACGGGTATGTGGACAGCAACCTTATGTGGGTCATGGACATGGCGGCGATGGGCCAGCCGGTCCAGTCCCACGTGTCGGCCGAGCTCAAGCGCGTCGGATAGCCCACCTACAGTGGAGCGATGAGTGGTCCTGCCGACGTCGCCGCCACCGCCCGGGTGACGGTTCCGTCATCCGCGTTGCTCGCCCGTCCGGGAGCGGTCGAGGGCGATGGCGTCGACGCCGGGGTCGCCGCGCACTACGGCGACCCGGCCCGTGAGCAGCGGCTGCTCGCCGAGGGACTGGCCGCGGTCGACCTCTCGCACCGCGGGGTGGTCACGGTCACCGGGCCCGACCGGTTGTCGTGGCTGCACTCGATGACGACCCAACAGCTCGCCGGCGTGCCACCGCGTGAGTCGCGTGAGTCGCTGGTGCTCTCGCCCAAGGGGCACGTCGAGCACGCGTTGCACGTCGTCGACGACGGCGCGACCACCTGGCTTTCCGTCGAGCCCGGCACGGCGCCGGCCGTGACGGCCTGGCTGGAGTCGATGCGGTTCATGCTGCGGGTCGAGATCGCCGACGTGACCTCCGCGTGGGCCGTTCTCGGCGAGCCGGTGCGCGCCGAGTCCGCGGAGGGGGAGCCGCTCGCCTGGGTCGACCCGTGGCCCGGGCCGGTCGGCGACACCGTGGCGTACGGGCCGGTGGAGGGCCACCCCGGGTCGGGTCGCGCCTGGCGCGAGCTGATCGTCCCGCGCGAGGGGCTCGCTGCGGCGGTCGGCGACCGGCCGCTCGCCGGGGCGTGGGCGGCCGAAGCGCTGCGGGTTGCGGCGTGGCGGCCACGCCTCGGGTTCGAGACCGACCACCGCACCATCGTCCACGAGGTCGACTGGCTGCGCACCGCGGTTCACCTGCACAAGGGCTGCTATCGCGGGCAGGAGACGGTGGCCCGGGTCCACAACCTGGGCCGGCCACCCCGACGGCTGGCCTTCCTCCATCTCGACGGGTCCGGTCACCTGCTGCCCGACGCCGGGTCGCCGGTGGTCGTCGGTGACCGCGAGGTTGGGCGGCTCACCTCGGTGGCACGGCACTTCGAGGACGGCCCGATCGGGCTGGCCGTGCTCAAGCGCTCGGTTCCCGAGGATGCCGTGCTCCTCGCCGGCGGCGTCTCCGCGGCCCAGACCCCGGTCGTCCGCGCCTGAGCCCCGCAGCGGCGACTTTCCCGCCCCATGCCAGAACGTAGAGCGAGACACCCCGAACGTCCTGGTGCTTCACTCCAGGTTTCGGCATGGGCGAGAAAGCTGCCAGGGGGCGGGCGCCCGAGGCAGCGGAGGGCGGGCGTCATCCGGGCTGACAGGATGACCGGATGACGACCGCCGCCGCCGCGACCGCCGCACCTGCGACCCCAGCACCGGCCCGCCCGGTCACCGCCGGAACGCTCATCACCGTCGCGCCGACCGGCGCCGAGCTCGCCAAGGCCGACGTCCCCCAGCTGCCGACCACCGTCGACGAGCTCGTGGAGACCGCCCGGCGCTGTGAGACGGCGGGTGCGAGCGTCATCCACCTGCACGTCCGCGATGCCGACCACCGGCCGACGCTCGACCCTGCGCTGCTCAAGGCCGCCGTCGACGCGGTGCGGGAGGCCACCGACCTGGTCGTGCAGCTGTCCACCGGCGGCTCGGTGCACGACCCGCTCGACACCCGGCTCACCGTGCTCGACGCCGAGCCCGACTCCTGCTCGCTTACCTGCGGCACCACGAACTTCGGCGACGACGTGTTCCTCAACCCCTGGCCGTTCATGAGCGAGCTGTACGTGCAGGCCCAGCAGCGCGAGGTGGTGCCCGAGTTCGAGCTGTTCGACCTCGGCCACGTGCACGCGCTGCGGCGGCTGCTCGACATCCACGGCCTGCCCTTCGGCGGTCGGGTGCACGTCGACTTCGTCACCGGCGTCCCGGGCGGGATGCCGGCCACCGCCGCGGCGCTGATGGCCGGGGTGGCGATGCTGCCCGCCGAGGTGACGTCGTGGTCGGCGACCGGAATTGGACGTGGTCACCTCCCGGTCATGGCGGCCGCGCTGTCGGCGGGCGGACACCTGCGAGTCGGGATGGAGGACAACGTCGTCTTCCGCCGGGGCCAGGTGGTACAGCACAACGACGAGCTCGTCGCCCGCGCCGCCGAGCTGGCCACGCTGCTGCAGCGCCCGCCGCTCACGACGGATGACGCCCGCGCCCTCCTCGCCGTCAAGGACCGCCGCCGCCCCCGCTGACCCCGACCCGCGGAATCCGGAGTCCGGGCTGAGCGATCGGCCGTCGCGGACCCTGTGAGCCGGTTCACGCTTGCTTCAGTTTGCATTGTGCTAACCAGAGCAAGCACAATGGTCTCGTGAGCAAGAACCCGCTGAACGATCTGGGCAGCACCCTCGGCGAATACCTGCGCGAGCAGCGCACCGCCGCCCGGCTCTCGCTCCGACAGCTGTCCGAGCTCGCCGGGGTGTCCAACCCCTACCTGTCCCAGATCGAGCGGGGGCTGAAGCGTCCCAGCGCCGAGATCCTCCAGCAGCTCGCCAAGGGGCTGGAGGTGTCGGCCGAGACGCTGTACGTCAAGGCCGGCATCCTCGACGGGGAGGTCGCCGGTCCTGACGGCGACGCCCTCGACGTGCGTCGGGCGATCACCGCCGACCGGCGGCTCACCGCACGACAACGATCCACCCTCCTCGACATCTATGCGAGCTACGTCGAGGACGAGCCGTCCTGACCCTCGCGGTCGCACCGGTCGTCACCTACGACCGGCCCTGATCCACCCGGCGACGACGCCGGCGCCGGCACCGTCGCCGGCCCACCCGAACCGATGCACCACCACCTCAGAAGGAGCCACCATGTCGGTCCTCGACGATGTCCGCACCACCATCGACCCCACCCCGCTCTTCGTCGTCGTCGGCGCCACCGACCTCGCCGTCGAGAAGGTCCGCGAAGCCCGTCTGCGCGCCGACCGGGCTCGCGCCGA
>JBOFBK010000331.1:0-7112 GCA_051645525.1 Dermatophilaceae bacterium
ACCCGACGGTCAGCCGCGGCTCGTCGGTGGGCTCGGCCCGCTCCGGGGGCACGGTGGCGAACACGGTGGCGTGCGGGCTGATCACGCCGTCGGTGCCGCCGGACCACACGATGGGGATGTCGCGCACCCGCTCGGGGTCGGCACCCTTGGCGACGAGCACCTCGCGGAACGCGCGGTCGGCGATGATCCGGGTGTAGTCGTTGACCCCGCCGTTGCCCTCGGTCTTGCCGATGACGGCGACGACCCGGCCGGCCTCGATGACGCCGGCGTCGATGAGCGCGGCGAGCTCGGAGGCGTCGGAGACCGAGTGCAGGGGGATCTTGCGTACCTCGATGGCGTCGGGCATGGCGGAGTCCTCTCAGTCGTGGGCGGATGACGTGGGGTCGGGGGCGGATGACGTGGCCTCGATGACGGTGCCGGCTCGGCCGTGGACGCCGTCGGCGATCCGGGCGAGGGAGGTGATGACGGCTCGCCGGCCGCCACGCTCGACGAAGCGGATGGCGGCCTGGACCTTAGGTGCCATCGACCCGGACGCGAACTCGCCTGCGGCGCAGTGGGCTCGAAGCTCGGCGACCGTGACGCTGCCGATCTCGCGCTGGCGGTGTGTACCGAAGCCGGTCGAGACGTGGTCGACGTCGGTGGCGATGACCAGCACCTCGGCGCCGATCCGGTCGGCGACGAGTGCAGCGGTGAGGTCCTTGTCCACGACGGCCTCGACCCCGTGCAGGTGGCCGTCGGGCCGGCGGACGACCGGTACCCCACCGCCACCCGCCGCGACGACGACATACCCGGCGTCGAGCAGGGTGCGAGCGGTGGCGATGTCGAGCACCTCCAACGGCTCGGGAGAGGCGACGACCCGGCGCCAGCCGCGCTCGCCACGCTGCTCCCAGACCTGGCCGTGCGCCGTCATCCGGGCCGCCTCGTCGCGGGAGACGTAACGCCCGATCGGCTTGCTCGGCCGGGCGAACCCCGGGTCGTCGGCCGCCACGAGGGTCCGGGTGACGAGCGCCGCGACCGGCGGTGCGGCCGCCCACACGCGGGTCCCACGCTTCGCGTGGGCGCGTGGGACCCGCGGCGACACCTCCGCGAGGGCGGTCTCGAGCGCGTTCAGCAGGGCCGCGCCGATGGTGCCCTGGGTCTGCGCGCCACACCAGTCCAGGGGCACCGGCGGGACGACGTGCGCGGCGAGCTCGTTCTTCACCAGCAGGTTGCCCACCTGGGGGCCGTTGCCGTGGGTCACCAGCAGCTCGTGACCGGCGGCCACCACCCGCGCGGCCTCGCGGGCGGCAGCGCCGAGTGCTGCGACCTGGGCCGCCGGCGTGGCGCTGCCGTCGGGGCCGGTCATCGCGTTGCCACCGAGGGCGAGGACGACCCGCATGCCCTCGACGATCATGCCCTCGACGATATGGACCGCAGCCCACCGCCGGCGTCGGCAGGTTCTGCCCATGGCCGCGAGGCCGGATGCGGCAACCTGCCGACGCCGTGGAACCGTGCCGGTGGCGGCTCAGGCCACCGGGTCGCGCTGCGGCAGCGGCGCGGCAGTGACAGCAGGCCCGACTCGCACGCCACCGGTCGCGGCGATGACGAGCGCGCCGGTCGCCATGACGACCCCGATGGAGACCAGGCCCCAGCGCGCGTCGCCGAAGAGGTCGGTCATCCAGCCCACCCAGTACGGGCCGACGAACCCGGCGAGGTTGCCGAACGAGTTGACCACGGCGATACCGGCGGCCGCCGCCACCCCGGTGAGGAGAGCGGTCGGCATCCGCCAGAAGCCCGGGAACGCCGTCATGATCGCGACGGCACAGACGAACAGCCCGGCGTACCCGACCCACGGACTGGGCACCAGCGCGGTGCCGGCGAGTGCGGCCCCGCCGACCGCCATCGGCGCCACGGTGAGCATCGGTCCGCCGCCGCGGCGGTCGACGACCCGGCCCCAGAGGATGATCGCCACGGTGCCGACCGCATATGGAGCGGCGGTGAGCAGCGTGACGGTGAGGTTGTCGGCGATGTCGAGACGGCTCTTGACCACGGTCGGCATCCAGAAGCCCAGCCCGTAGAGCCCGAAGATCAAGGTGGAGTACACCAGCGCGAGCAGGGCCACGCGCGGGGTGAACGCCGACCTGAGCGAGGACAGGCCGTGAGCCGCCCGGGCCGCGCCCTCCTCGGCTCGCAGCGCCGACACCAGTTCGTCGCGCTCGCCGCGGCTGAGCCACGAGGCCACCTCGGGCCGGTCGGTGAGCACCCGAAGCACGAGGAATCCGACCACCACGGTGGGGACGCCCTCGACGATGAACAGCCACTGCCAGCCGGACAGGCCGAGCACACCGTCCATCCGCAGCAGCAGCCCGCCGAGCGGCGCGCCGATCGCGGTCGACACCGGGATCGCGGCCATGAACAGCCCGACCACCCGGCCGCGCCGGTCGGCCGGGAACCAGAAGGTCAGGTAGAGGATGATGCCGGGGAAGAAGCCGGCCTCGGCGACGCCGAGCAGGAACCGCAGGATGTAGAGGCTGGTCTCACCCTGGATCAGCGCCTGGGCCACCGCGAGGACACCCCACGAGACCATGATGCGGGCGATCCAGATGCGGGCGCCGACGCGATGCAGGATGAGGTTGCTCGGCACCTCGAAAAGGAAGTAGCCGATGAAGAACAGGCCGGCTCCGAGACCGAACACCGTTGCGGTGATGCCGAGCTCGTCGTTCATCGTGAGCGCCGCCACCGAGATGTTGGTGCGATCCAGATAGGACAGGAAGTAGCAGAGGCCGAGGAACGGCAGCAGGCGGCGAGCCACCTTCCGGTAGGTCGCGTCGCTCAGCGTGGGTGTCGTGGGTGTCGTGGGTGTCGTGGGTGTCGTGGGTGTCGTGGGTGTGGCGGGTGTGGCGGAGTGCGGTCCAGACGCCGTTGTCATGGTGTGTCTCCCTGTCTCGCAGTTGGATCGGGCCGGTCGGTCGAGGTCGGTTCGAGTGCTGGGTCCTTGCTGTTCGGGGTGTCTCGGTTGTCGTGGATGCCGTGCGTGTGGTGGATGCCGTGCGTGTGGTGGGAGCCCCGGTCGCGGTGGGCGCCCTGGGTGCTCTGGATGGCGACCGCGAGCCCGACGGTCTCCCGGGCGGCTCCGCTCACGAGGCGTGCGGCGTCGCGGCGCAGGTGTTCGACCGTGGCCGGCCCGGTGGCGATGCCGACCACGGCGGCGGCGCCGAGTTGCCGCCGGACGTCGGGTGCGAGGTCGACCTGGCCGGCGATGACGACCGTGGGCACCCCGACCGACGCGGCGAGCTCGGTGACCGTGCCGACGACCTTCCCGTGCACCGACTGGGCGTCGACCCGGCCTTCGCCGGTGATGACCAGATCGGCATCGGCGAGGGCGTCGGCGAGACCCACCGCAGCGGCGACGTGCGTTGCACCCCAGACGAGCTCGGCACCGACCAGGGCCAGCAGCGTCGCCGGAGTGCCGCCGGCCGCACCGGCGCCGGGCCGGTCGGCGAGGCCGCGGTGACCATCCTCGGCGAGCACGTCGGCGAGGCGTCGCAACCCACGGTCGAGGCGCGCCACGTCATCCGGGCTCGCCCCCTTCTGCGGGCCGAAGACGTGAGCGGCGCCGCGGGGGCCGACGAGGGGGTTGGTCACGTCGCACAGCAGGGTCCAGCGGGCGGCTGCCGCGGCGGGGAGGAGGCCGGTGGTGTCGACGCGGTCCAGGTCGGCGAGTGCCCCACCGCCGGGCGGCAGCGGCATACCGCGGGCGTCCCGGAACGTGACGCCGAGCTCGGTGAGCAGGCCGGTGCCGCCGTCGGTGGTGCCCGACCCGCCGAGGCAGAGCGTGATGTCGTCGACCCCGGCCTCGAGGGCGTGCCGGATCAGCCGGCCGGTGCCGGCCGTGCTCGCCGCGAGCGGGTCGCAGCCGCCCTCGACGTGCGGCAGGCCGCTGGCGGCGGCGATGTCGAGCATGAGCCGCCGGTCGCGCCGGGCATAGGTCGCGGACACGGCGTGACCGGCGGGGTCTGTGGTCACCGTCGTCTCGGTGCGGTACTCCACACCGCCGGTGAGGATGGCGGTCGTGCCCTCGCCGCCGTCGGCCATCGGCCGGGACACCACCACGGCGTCCGCGCTGGCCTCATGGGCGCCGCGCTCGACGGCGGCAGCCACCTCGGTGGCCGTGAGGCTGCCCTTGAACGAGTCCGGAGCGACGACGATCCGCATGACGACCGAGCGTAGGGATGACGGACCGCCGCCCGTCACGTCAGACCGTACGAAGCTGCGGCGTCATCCGCGCATGTCCTTGTGCATGGCGTCCAACAGCAGCGCGACACCGAATCGAATGGCGTCGCGGCCACGCCGCGGGTCGTGGCCGGTGAGGTCGCGGATGCGGCCCAGCCGGTAGACGACCGTGTTGCGGTGCACCTGCATCCGCTCGGCCGTCGCGACGAGGTTGAGGTCGGCCGCGAGGAACGCCTCGACGGTGTCCACGAGGGTGTCGTCGAGCCGGCCGAGCATCGTGGCGACCAGGGCCTGCCGGTCGCCCTCGTCGGCGGAGGCCAGCACCGTGTGCAACCGGACGTCGTCGATCGTGCAGTCCTCGCCCGGCGGCAGCAGCGTGGCCCGGGCCAGCTGCGGCACGGTGACGGCGAGCGAGGCCAGATCGTCCTGCGGGGGCGCCGAGACGATCGCGGCACCGCGCATCATGGTGTTCGGTTGACGTGCGGAGGAATCCGAACGGCGAGTCGCAGCATCCGACTGGCGTGCAACGGCATCCGGCCGGTTTGTTGCGGAGTCCGATGGGCGTACCGGGGAGCCCGGTGGGCTTGCCGGGGAGTCCGGTTGGCGCACAGAAGCATTCGGATGGCGCGACGCCACGATATCGTCGCGCACCGCGCTCAGCGCGTGCCCGGCGGCGCCGTGGGTGCGGCCGAACGCGACCGTCCAGACCCGTCCGCGGCGGTCCGCTGCCGCCGCGACCCCGGGTGACAGACGGCGCAGCGGGCGCATGCTGCGCTCGGTGACGTCGGTGGGTCCAGCGCCGTACAGCACGGCGACCGACACCGGCGGTACCACCTCGAGCCCGGCCAGGCGCAGCCGCGCCAGACAGTCGTCGACCGGTGCGGTGCCCTGGATCAGGTCGGCGACGACGTGCTGGCAGACCCGGTTGCGCCACTCCCGGTCCTCGCGCAGCCGGTTCTGGCGCACCAGCAGGTCGACGAGCAGCACGACGCTGGTCGCCAGCGTGGCGGCCTCGACCGGGTCGCCGCTGATGCCGACGGCACCGACGAGCTCGCCGTCGACGGTGAGCGGCACGTTGACCCCGGGCCGCTGTGAGCCGTCGGGGGCTTGTAGGTGCACGACGACCTGCCGGCCGGTGCGCGCCGCCTCGAGCGCACCGGCGTGCAGCACCCCGATCCGCGACGGGTCGCTGCTGGCGACGATGACGCCATCGACGCCCATGATGTTGATGTTGCGCGCGATCCGGGCGGTGACCTCGTCGACCACCGACTGGGCGAGCTGTGGGGTGAGCACGGGCCTCAGTATCGACCCGGGCTACGCTGACGCTTCGCCGTCAGTGACGAGGAGCTCCTGATGTCCACCGACCCGACGTCCGCCGAAGCACTGTTCGCCGACCTGACCCCCGGTGAGGTGCTCGACCTCCCGACCGGCGAGCTCACCCGACGGGCCCGCGCGGTCCGGTCCGAGGCCACCGGCACCCGGATGACGTACTCGCCGAAGGTCTTCATCCCGCTGACCCGGCTCTGCCGCGACCGGTGCGGCTACTGCACCTTCGCCACCGCGCCACGTCATCTCGACCGGCCCTACCTCGACATCGACGAGGTACTGGCGATCGCGTCGGCGGGCGCGGCGGCCGGGTGCCACGAGGCGCTGTTCACGCTCGGTGAGCTGCCGGAGGAGCGCTACCCGGTGGCACGGGAGTGGCTCGACAACCGTGGCTACACCTCGACCGTCGACTATCTCGCCGCGGCCTGCGCGGCGGTGCTCGATGAGACCGGGCTGCTCCCGCACGCGAACGCGGGCGCGATCTCGGCCGCCGACCTCGCGGCGCTGCGCGGTGTGGCGCCGTCGCAGGGGATGATGCTCGAGTCGCTGCGTGGCGACCTCGCCGCACACCGCGGCGCGCCCGACAAGGAACCGGCCCGGCGGCTCGCCACGCTCGAGGCGGCCGGCGAGGCGCGCGTGCCGTTCACCACCGGCATCCTCGTGGGCATCGGCGAGGCCGAGGCCGACCGGCTGGTCGCGCTCGAGGCGATCGCCGACAGTCACCGGCGGCACCACCACGTGCAGGAGGTGATCGTGCAGAACTTCCTGCCCAAGCCCGGCACCGCGATGCGTGGCGTGCCGCCGTGCCCACCGGAGGAGCACCTGCGGGCGGTCGCCCTGGCCCGGCTGGTGCTGCCGCCCGAGGTGCATGTCCAGGCACCGCCCAACCTCGCCGACGCCGCGCACCTCGCCGACCTGCTCGACGCCGGCATCGACGACTGGGGCGGTGTGTCACCGGTGACGCCCGACCACGTCAACCCGGAGCGGCCGTGGCCCGCCGTGGAGACGCTGCGCGCTGCGACCGAACGAGCCGGTCTGACGCTGGCGCCGCGGCTCACGGTCTATCCCGAGTACGTGACGCGACGTGAGACGTGGGTCGACCCCGACCTGCACTTCGCCGTGCTCGACCGCAGCGACGCCGAGGGTCTGGGCCGCGACGATCCCGGTGCGGTGTGGCCGGAGCGCCACGCAGCGGCGGCCAATGTCGGCACCGGCGCCGAGGTGGTGCAGGTGGGCCGCCGGTCGACCGCCTGGTACTCGGGAGCCGACACCTCGCCCATGCACCTGGTGCCCGCCCGGGCCCGGGCCGGTCGAGTGGGTGGTGCCGTGGCCGAGGCGCTCGCCGGTGTGGCCGCCGGGCAGCAGGTCGGCGAGGCCGAGATCGTCACGCTGTTCGGCGCTCGCGGCCCCGAGGTGGCGGCCGTCGCCGAGCACGCCGACCTGCTGCGCTCCAAGACGGTGGGCGAGACGGTCACCTTCGTCGTCAACCGCAACATCAACTACACCAACGTCTGTACCTTCCGGTGCACCTTCTGCGGCTTCAGCAAGGGCCCGATGTCGCTCAACCTCCGCGG
>JBOFBK010000332.1:0-5887 GCA_051645525.1 Dermatophilaceae bacterium
TGGTGCTTCCCGAGCAACGGGCGAGCGTCGTCGCGATCAGCAACGTGTCCGGATTCCCGGGAGGCATCGACCGACTCGTGCTCGGTGTCGCACGACGCGCGGGTCTCTGAACGTCATCCGCTCCCGTTGCTGGGGAGCCAATGATCTAGCGGCCCGGCCGGCCCCACCGATCGAGTCAGCGGTCCGACGGAGCTTCGGCCTTCCGCGGCCTTGACGAGGCGCCGATGAAGCGGGGCAGCGCCCGATCACCGCGCCCGCCCGTGGATGACCCGGATGACGCGGCAGCCGCGGCCACGAGGGCCCTCCCTCAGGTCACGACGCGAGGTACTGACGCAACGCTCGGCGGACGACCTCGCTCTGCTTCACGCCATCGCGCTCGGCCCGAGCGACCACCGACTCCCGAAGATCCGGGTCGAGACGGACGGGTAGGGCACGAGCGGCTGCCGCCCCCATGGGCGGGCGCCCCCGACGCGGGCGCGGCACCAGCGCATCGACGTCGTAGCCGGCCTCGGCCTCGTCGGCCAACCGTTGGATCAGCTCGTCGGTCAGCTCGGTGCCATCAACGGCACGTCCATGAGTAGTGGTCATCATCAGTCATAGATTACGTATCACGTAAAGGCCACGAGGCGACGCCGCCACAAGTGCGTCATCCGCCCTCTCGGATGTCGTTCGCTGCTGGGAGGTGGATGCGGACCTCGGCACCGGTGCCGCCTGCGCCGGTGCCGAGCTCGAGACGGCCGTGATGCCGCCGCACCACCCAGTCGACGAGCGAGAGGCCGAGGCCGGTGCCCTCGCCGGTGCCGGCGTACGGCGCGAGCGCGTCGAGCCCGGCCGGGAAGCCCGGGCCACGGTCGCTCACCGTGAACACCACCTCGCCGCCGGTGCGAGCCACGGTGACGCGCACGGCATCCGCGGTACCACCGTGGCGGCGGGCGTTGTCGACGAGGTTGGCCACGGCGTGGGTGAGCAGCGCCTCGTCGCCCTCGACGACCACCGGCTCGTGCACCTCGGCGACGACGTCGGGGTAGCGGGCCTCGAGACCGGAGGCCAGCGTGTCGAGCCGCACCGGGTGGGCGGCGAACGGCACGTCGGCGTTGTCGATGCGCGAGGCGAGCAGCAGGTTGCCGACGACGGATGACGCGGTGTCGGCCTGATGGAGCACCGCGCGGGCGCTCGCCCAGCCGGCGCTGCCGGGCGGGTGTGCACGGCCGAGCGCCTCGGCTCCGGCCCGCAGGCCGGCGAGCGGGCTCCGGAGCTCGTGGGCGGCGGTGGCGAGGAACCGCTCGCGCTCGGATGCCGCACGGGCCGCCGGGCGCAGACTGCGGGTGGTCAGCACCGCCCCGAGGGCGACGAACGCCACCACCAGGCCGACACCGACGGCGAGGATCGGGGTGAGCAGCGGGCTGGTGAGCCGCCGCGGGCGCGGCTCGAGCGCGATGGCGGCACCGGCGACGCCGCTCTCGTCGAACCATGGCAGCGCGGCGGCGCGCACGGTGCCGGTGCTGGTGCGGACGTCGTCGAGGGAGCCCACCTCGGCGGCATCGGCCGCGGCCCGGCCGACGAGGTCGAGCAGCGGGTCCTCGAGCGGGCCGGGGCCGGGCTGCGCCGAGTCGAAGAGCACGCCTGGCGGCCGGGCGACATCCGGCCCGGAGGGGCCACGGCTCACCACGACGACGCGCAGGTCGCCGAGCGCCACGGTGTCGTCGGCGACGGCGTCGGTGCGTGGGCGCCCGTCGTCACCGACGTAGACCAGGGCGGCCGTACGCGACGCCGCACCGAGGAGGTCGCTGTCGGCCCGCTCGCGGGAGAGGGTCACGTCGCGCGCCACGAGCAGCGCGCACGCCGAGCCGACCCCGAGGGTGACCACGACCACCATCGTGGCGATCAGCCGGCGGCGCAGCCGGGCCAACACCCGATGCTGCGGCGTGCCACGGTCGCCGCTCACCGGGGCTCGCCGTCCGCGACGTATCCCGCGCCACGCACCGTGTGGATCAGCGGGGGTTCGCCGATCTTGCTGCGCAGCAACCGGATCCGCACGTCGACGACGTTGGATGCCGGGTCGGCGAACTCGTCCCAGCAGTGCTCCACCAGCTCGGAGCGAGAGACCACCCGGCCGGCGTGACGCAGCAGGTGCTCGAGGATGCCGAACTCCTTCGCCGTCAGCGTGAGGTCGCGCCCACCGCGCGACACCCGCATGGTCGCCGGGTCGAGCTCGAGGTCGCCGAGGCGCCGGACCGGTGCGGCCGATGCACCCGCCCGCCGCCCCAGCGCGCGCACCCGGGCCAGCAGCTCGGGCATCGCGAAGGGCTTGGCGAGGTAGTCGTCGGCGCCGTGGTCGAGGCCGGCCACCCGGTCGGCGAGCTCGCTGCGGGCGGTGAGCACCAGCACGGCCGTGTCGTCGCCCCGGGCCCGCATCGCCGCGAGCAGCGGCATCGAGTCGCCGTCGGGCAGACCGCGGTCGAGCACCACGACGTCGTAGTCGTTGACCCACACCAGCTCGTCGGCCCGGGCGAGGGTGCCGGCGAGGTCGATGCTGAGGCCGCCCGCGCTCAGCGCGTCGACCACCTGGCCGGCCACCATGCGATCGTCCTCGACCACGAGCACTCGCACCACGCCACCTCCTGGAGCACGACCCACTGCACCACCACGGCAGGACGGCTCACCGCATGATGCCGCAACGCCGGTTCCGCGACATCAGGGTCGTGACACCCAGGGTCGCAACACCTACGGTCGCGACACCCGGTCAGGCCGATAGAGAACCCGCTCGCCGCCGCCCCGCCAGGATTCGGGCCCGCTCAGCTCGGCCCGCTCAGCTCGGCGACCGCAGCGCGGCGTGTGCCGGTGGTCGTGCCGCTCCCCAGACACCTGATCGCCCCCGAACCCGCAGTGCGGGTCGGGGGCGACTCGGGGGTGAAGCCGGGGGGTGCAGGGGGATCCCTCCGGCTGCCACGTCATATGCTGCCACCTGCGTGGATGACGGTGACACCGTCGTCAGGCGAGATGGCCGAACGGGCCACCCGAGTCCAGCCGTTCGGCCGATGCAGCTGGGCCGGTCCGTAGGAGCCGGATCATCCGCGCGAGTGTGACACCGCCGAGGAGCGGTCCGGCCCGCGCCGGCGTCATCCGAGCGGTCGGCGAACCTGCGAGCTGGTACGCGAGCGCAACCGTCATCCGGGCGTGACAACGTGGATGTCATCCCTACGCGCGACGGCCCCGCCGAGCCGGTTCGCGCACCGGCCGACCGTCATCCGGCGCGTGCCGCGAGACCGGGCGCGCCCGCCCGGCCACGCCGGTCGGGCGGCTCCGGTGGGGCGTAGTGCACGGCGTCGACGGCGAACTCGATGTACGAGAACTCGCCCTCGGGTGGCGGCGCGTGCCAGCGGCCCTCGCCGTACATCGCCACGCGCCGCCCGCCGGGTTCGGTGAACGCGTACGCGCACAACGGGGTCGACCAAGGCTGCGCCACGAACGACGCACCACCGTCGAGCGCACGCAGCCGGTCGTCGGACACGAAGTCGACGAGGTCGTGCGCCGCGTTGAAGACCAGGGTGGCCTCGACCGTCACCGCGCCGACCGTCATCCGGCCTCGCACGTGGTGGTCGTCGACGGGCTCCCAGCGCACCGGCGCCGACGGGATGGCGCCCGGCGCGAGCACGACGAGGTCGTTGAACAGGGTCACCGTCTCGGCACGGTCCAGCTCGGGCCCGGACGCCTCGGCGACCGTGACCGCCGAGAGCAGCGCCGCGCGCATCCGCGCGCCGTCGCGGTCGTAGGTGTGCAGCACCTCGACCGGGATGCCGCGGCGGCGGGCGTGCAGGAGGAAGAACCGCTGCGGCCGTCCGCCGAACGTGTTCATCTGGGTGGCCGTGTACGTCATCCACGGCCGGTCGGGGCCGCTGCGGATGCGGCCGTGCACCTGAGCGGAGAACGCGGTGACCACGGGTCGCCCGACCGCGCCGCTGCGGCGCACGTACCGGGCGAGCGGTGCCGGGAGCCGCGCAAGGTCGTCCTCGGTGACCGTCCGGCTGCTGGCCGGCAGGTCGGCGAGCGCCTGCGATGTCGCGGCACGCCACCGCGCCTCGGCGCTGAGCGGGCCGGTGGTGAGCAGGCCGTACCCCGCGACGCCGGCGAGGACGACGTTCGCGACCGTGCCGGCCTGCGCGTCATCCCACGCGGTGAGCACCAGCGCCTGGGATGCCGAGGCCGCGGTGGCCGCGACGGCCCACCACCAGTGCGGCGCCCCGCGTGCCACCAGCGCGGCGGCGGTGAGCACGAGGGCGCCGGCCGCGAGCCATCCCGCGCCTCCGGCGACCGTCGTCGGGCTGCTCAGCTGCGCCATCTCGGCCCAGCCGAAGCCCTTCGCGGCGCCCATCAGGTGGATCGCACCGTGGACGCCGAGGACTCCGACGACCGTCCACCTCACGACCTGCCGACCCATGACCTCTTCTCCTTCCCGTACCGGACCCTCGCCCGGATGACGATGCCGCCGGCTCACCCGGCGGAGACCCGCCGGCTCACCCACGCCTCGAGTGGCGGGACGAGCAGCAGGACCCCGACGCCGGCGACCCCCACCACGTGGACGGTGACGTTCCACCAGGGCGTGACCTCGCCGCTGCGCGACGCCGCCACCCAGTAGGGCACCAGGGTGAGCAGGCCGAGCCCGGCGGCGCCGAGCGCGACCGCCTCCCACCAGCCGGCGCGGGCGAACAGCCCGACCGTGGCGACGGTGAAGGCGAGCACGGTGAGCAGCGAGCCCACCCGGGCCACCGCCCACAGTGCCCCGCTGGTGTCGACGCCCCTGGAGGCGAAGGCCGGGGTGGTCCAGAGCCAGGTGCTCCCGAGGAGCAGGAGGGCGAGGCCCCCGAGGTTGCGGATGCTGAACACGGCACTCACCTCGTCGTGGTCGTCGGGTCGGATGACGCGGCCGCTCCTCGCGCGACCGGGAGGACGACGTCCCGCAGGTGGGTCACGAACTCGTCGGGCTGCTCGAACATCGGCCGGTGACCTGAGGTGGCGAACACCACGGTCTGCTTCGAGGGTGCCTGGAGCGAGGCGAACCACGCGGTGAACGGCTCGGCGCGGCCGCGCGCCTCGTGCGCACCCTGCACGAAGAACACCGGTACCTCGAGTCGCGGCGCGTCGCGACGGAGGTCGATGTCGGTCACGTCGGGGTAGAGCACCGCGAAGGTGTCGAGGAACGCGCCGAACGCGTGCAGCTTGTCCAGCAGCGAGTACTCCTCGACGAACAGGTTCTCCGAGAACCCGCCCGCTCCCTCCTCGTTCCTCGAGTGGTCGTACGGGTAGACGTCGTGCTCGTAGGACAGCACGGGCTCGTAGTCGAGGACGTCCGCGTAGGGGGGTGGCCCGAGCTCGGTGAGCTCGGCGACGAGGTCGGACCGCCCGGTCCGGCGGGCCCAGGCGAGGGTGTCGGCCCAGAACGCGCGGTCGGTCTCCTGCGGGCTCACCATCTGGCCCACGCCCACCAGGGCCGAGTACGGCTCCGGGTCGGCGGCGACGACGAGCGAACCCAGCAGCGAGCCCCAGGACTGGCCGACGAGGACGATCCGGTCGCCACCGAAGCGGGCCCGCAGCCAGGCGGTCACCCTGCGGACGTCGGACACCATCCGGTCCACCGTGACCGCCGAGGTCGGGTCGAGCGTGACCACGACGAAGTGGCTCTCGAGCGCAGACAGGTGCCGGCGCATCGCGCCCAGCTCGGAGCCTCCCGGGCCGCCGGCCAGGAAGAGCAGTACGGGCTGGTTCACATCCCGGCCGCGGACCATCACCGAGAGCCGGGTGTCGCCGACGTCCACCGAGGTGAGCTCGGCGACACCGCGCGGCTCGTCGATCGGAGCGGTCCGGGCCGGGACCGCCACGACCCCCGCGA
>JBOFBK010000333.1:0-3209 GCA_051645525.1 Dermatophilaceae bacterium
GGGCGGTGCGCGGCGACGAACAGGTGTGCCGATGTCGCTGCGTGCTCGGCGATGGCGGCGGCATCCGGGATCGCGTCGTCGCCGAGGAGCATCGCCTCGTTGATCGGCTTGCTCATGACGAGCCAGCTGAACTGAGCCGCGGACGTGTCCCGGTCGGGTACGTCGAGGACGCCGTTCTCGTCGAGGCGCGCGAACAGCTCCGCGAGCTGGGTGATGGCGCGACGAGGGCCGTTGTCGTACAACGCTTTCGCCAGCATCGGGAAACGCCCGACCTCGCCGATGACCAGTCGGCGCAACCGCATGACCCGGGGGGTCACCACCTCGCGGAGCACCCGCACGCCGTAGTCGGTCAGCGCGCGCTCGACGTCATCCGGGCCGATGTCGTCGGGGAACGGCAGATGCACGAGGTCACCGGTCGAGATGGTCACCGAGGTGACGACCTCGACGAACAGCGCCTCCTTGCTGCCGAAGTGCGCGTAGAGCGTCTGCTTCGACACCTCCGCCAGGGCCGCGACCTCGTCGACGCTCGCGCCCCGGTAGCCGTCGCGCACGAAGACGGTCTCGGCCGCCTCGAGCAGGCGGCCTCGCTTGGCGACCGAGCTGGGACGCAGCGGCGCGTCATCCGCCTTCGGCATCGGCGACCTCCCTCGCTCTCTTGACACCTTAGACCAGTGAGTCTAGTTTCATCGTAACTGGACTACTCGGTTCAGTTTATCGGATGAGGGAGTACGTCATGACGGAGTACGTGACCACCGCACGCGGCGATCGGGTCGGCCTCGACCACCGCGGCGCGGGCCCGGCGCTGGTGTTCGTCGCCGGAGCCGGCCCGTATCGAGCCATGGACCCGGTGACTACCGAGACGGCGGAAAGCGCTGCCGCACTGGGCGTCTCAACCATTGTCTGGGACCGTCTCGGCCGCGGCGACAGCCCCGCCGACGGCGTGCTCGGCCTCGACCGCGAGCTCGACGCGCTCGCCGCGGTCATCGAGCGGGCCGGGGGCCGAGCCGTGCTGTGCGGCCACTCGTCGGGGTGCTCGATCGCCCTGCGCGCAGCCGCCGACGGGATGCCGGTCACCGGCCTGGCGCTGTGGGAGGCGCCGCTCGGGCCCCAGGGTGGCGAGGCAGCCGAGTGGATCGGCGAGTTCGAGCGCCGCCTGGATGCCGGCGACCTCGACGGCGCGCTCGCGCAGTACATGAAGGACATGCCGCCGGAGTGGCTCGAGGGCGCCCGGCACGACCCGGAGTTCCCGGTACACCTGGCGAACGTGCCGAGCATGCGGGCCGACGGCGAGTCACTGGTGTGGGCCGAGTCGGCCTCGCTCGGGGCCTTGCTCGCGCCGGTGCGGGTACCGGTACAGATGATGGTCGGCGAGAGCACCTTCCCGGGGATGGTCGAGTCGGCCGAGCTGGTGCTCGCCGCGGTGCCGGGTGCGACGCTGCGCCGGATGCCGGGCGCGGACCACTCCTGGGAACCGGGGCCGATGGCGGCCGAGCTCGCCCGCTTCACCCGGGAGGCGTTCGGCGGATCCTGACGAAGGGGCTGCTCGGTCGAGGTCGAGTGGCCCGGTTGCGGCGACGCCCCAGCTCGGGCTGTCGGCCGGCTCGGCTGAGGTCACCTGAGAGCCGGGTTCAGCGACCCTGCTCGTCGGCCTGGGCTGAGATGCGGTCCACGGAACGCGCGGCATCCACCAGGTTCGCCCCCGTCCGCTCGCGGTAGAGCCTCACCGCGTCGACCCGGCGGCCTTGCGCCATCAGTGCCCGCACCTCGGCGGCCGTCTCCAGGACCGGAACGTCGGAGGTGCGGGTGACGTCGGTGCCGCGCCTGCGCAGCACGTAGGCTGCGGCGAACAGCACGAGTCCCGCGGCGCCGACCACGAGTCCGGTGGTTGTCAGTGCATCCACGGCGTTCTCCTCGACCGAGTTTCGACCTGCACCCACCATGGCACGGTCGACGAGGAGTCGAACAGACCACACCAGCGGATCGCCGCGAGTCGAGGCGGTGTCGCGCGGCCGCGGGCCGGCGGCTCGCACGCCGGTCGTCGACAGCTCTCCGGTGGTGTCCGGTTGTCCACAGACCCTCGGTGGCTTTGGGTTGTCCACAGGCGTTCGGTGAGCGGATGACGCCCCGTCCCTCGAGTGCCAGACTCCTGTCATGTACTTGGGGGAACGTGCCGCAGAGCTACTGCGCATCGATGCGCCCGCCGAGGCCGCCGCGGCCCTCCAGGCGGCCGACGCGGTCCGGCTGTTCGACCGGCGAACCGCGCCGTGGGCGACGCTCCTCCGGGTCCTCCGGATCGCGCCACCGCTGCCATACCTCTACGTGCTGCTCACCGAGGACTCGACAGAGCAGGCGTCCACATTGGCGCTGTGGGTGTTCCTCGTCCTGGTCGTGGTGGTGGTGATTCCGGGCCAGTACCTCCTCGAGCGGCCCGCCGGTGCCGAACCGTGGACCCGGTGGGGCTGGTATCTCGTGCTGGTCCTCACGTTGATCGCGCTGGTCGTGGCTGCCGCTCGGTGGAGCTCATGGCTGCTCGTTCTGGCCGGTCTGCTTGCCGGAGCCTGGGTCACTGCACCCGGTTGGGACCTGTGGCGGGCCGGGCCGCCCACGGCGTGGCCCGCCGGGTCGGAGGCGTTCGCCACGTTGACCGTGCTGGCGCGCGCGTCGTGGGTACATCCCCGACGGCTGGCCGCGCTCACGGCAATGCCCGAGCCGGTGTCGCGGCAATGGGTCGCCGAGCTCGCCCGGCTGGGCCTGGTCTCGTACGGCGGCATCTGGAGCGGCGGCAGCTCGCGGAGCGGTACGCAGGCCAGCTCGGCCGGTCGCGACCAGTTGGCCCGGTGGCGGAGCCGTCTGAAGGAGCTGGCCGCAACCTGAGGTGGCTCCGAGGACTCAGTGGTCGCGCGCCGGGCACCGTCCAGACTGCCTCGGGTGTGTTCGCGGCGCGCTGCGGGCCGCCTGAGCGTCTTGCCCTTCGGTCCGGGCCCGTCACGACGAGCCGGGACGCTCCCACCGGACGCCGGGGAAGCGGTCGAAGTCGTTGTCGAACGTCACGACGGCCGCGCGATGCTGTAGCGCGAGAGCAGCCAGGTGCGCGTCGTTCACGAGGTTGCCCCCCGTGCCGGTGGAGACGAGCAGCTCGCGCAGGCGGCGAGGATGGCGCCCGTCCGGCTCGAGGACGACGGCTGCAGGCTGCCCGACCCACGCGTCGA
>JBOFBK010000334.1:0-5294 GCA_051645525.1 Dermatophilaceae bacterium
GTCGTCGCGCAGCCGTTCCACCGGGCCGGATGACGCTCCGCGGCGGTCCTCGGCGGGCGAGGGCACCCAGCAGCTCCACCAGATGAGGAACACACCGGCACCGAGGACGATCCCGACCCCGAGGCCGGTCACGACGCGCTCTGCGCCAGTAGCGCTGCGACGTCGTACCCGGCTCGCTCGAACCGGTCGACGTGCGGTGGGAAGCCGTCGGCACGCCGCAGCTCACCGTCCCGGCGCACGAAGAGGTCGGCGATCTCGACGACATCGCTCTCCACCCGGCCCGGAACCGCCGCGATCTCGCGCACGAGACGACGGCCGTCGCGTTCGAGCGCCGCGTGCACGACCAGGTCGACCGACGACGCCACGGTGGGCACGACGAACCGCGCCGACACGTTCTCGCCGGCGAGCAGGGGAAGCGTGCACATCTTCATGACCGCTTCCCGAGCGCTGTTGGCGTGGATCGTGCACATCCCCGGCAGTCCGGAGTTGAGCGCGATCAGCAGGTCGAGGCTCTCGGCCTGGCGCACCTCGCCGACGACGATGCGTGTCGGGCGCATCCGCAGCGCCTCCTTGACCAGCCGGCGCAGCGGGACCTCCCCGGTGCCCTCGAGCGACGGCTGGCGGCACTGCAGCGCCGCGACGTCGCGGTGGGGGATCCGCAGCTCGAAGACCTCCTCGCACGTCACGATGCGCTCCCGGGCCGGGATGGCTGCGGCGAGACAGTTGAGCATCGTGGTCTTGCCGGCCTGGGTGCCGCCGGCCACGACGACGTTGAGCCCGGCCACGACCGCGGCCTCGAGGAAGCGGGCGGCCTGCCGGCTCGTCGTACCGAGCCGCACCAGGTCATCGAGCGAGTCCGCCTTGACCACGAACTTGCGGATATTGACGTACCAGTCCTCGCGGGTGATGTCGGGGATGACGACGTGCAGCCGGCTGCCGTCGGCGAGGACGGCGTCGACGAAGGGGCTGCTGAGGTCGACGCGCCGCCCCGAGGACTTGAGCATGCGCTCCACGAGGTCACGCACCTGGTCGCGAGTGAGCAACGTGGTGGTGAGCTCGGCGACCCCGCCGCGGGCGACGAACACGCTGGAGGGCTCGTTGACCCAGATCTCCTCGACCTCCGGGTCGTCGAAGTACTGCTGGAGGGGGCCGAACCCGGCCACGGTGTCCCACACCGCCTTGGCTGCGGCCTCGGTGTCGGCGAGCACCGGCATCCCGCCGTGCATCGACCGTTCCTCGTAGTCGGTGACGGCGTCACGCACCAGGCGGCGCACCTGCGGCTCGTCGCGGGCCGGGTCGAGCCCGGACCGGCGGATGAGTTCGCGGACCTCGCCCTCGAGCGTGCGTGCGGCGTCCATGTCGCCCCCTTCTCGGCATGTTGCTGGCAGGCCCGTCCGGGCCGGGGTGCGGGCTCGGCGACGCGTCGGCGGCGCGGACCCGGGCACCAGGGAACAGCACGACGGCTCGGAACGCGAGCCCTGGCCGACGGCCTGTGGATAACCTGGCCGGCCGGCCGGCTTCCCTGCCTACCGTGAGGTGCATGGAGATCTGCCTCACGGTCCATCCCACCGGCCGGCTCGACGCACCGGTGGAGATCGTCGTGGCGTGGTCGGGTCGGCACACGGTCGCCGACCTCCGGCCGGCACTGTCGGCACATCTCGGGATCCCGGTCGGCCAGCTCCTCGTGGCCGGGCAGCCCCTCTCCGACGAGGCCGTGGTCGGCATGCCGCCGCTCTTGCACGGTGCCTCGGTCGCCGCGGCGCCCGAGCCCCGAGAGGGTCACCGACCAGCGGACAGCAGGTCGTCGGTGCTCGAGCTGGTCGCGGTCGGCGGGCCGGATGCGGCGCGCACCCACCCGCTCCGGCCGCCGGGGTTCGTGCTCGGCCGGTCTCCGGGCTCCGGGTTCCGACTGGCCGACGAGGCCCTGAGCCGCGTCCACGCGCGCCTGGACGTCGGTGCCGGCGGCGTACTGCTCGAGGACCACGGCTCCACCAACGGGGTCGTCGTCGACGGCGTCCAGGTCACCGCACCCGCTCGGGTCGACACCTCCTCGACCGTCGTCGTCGGACAGACCACCCTGCGCCTGCGACGCACGGCCGGCGCCGGCCTGCCGCTTCTCGCACCGGGCGACGGCACGGTGGTCCTCGCCCCCGCCGGAGTGCCACCCGCCGCTGTCCCCGCGGACCCGGCCGTCGACGCTCCCGCGGCACCGGCCGAGCCCGTCCGTGCTCGAGTGCCCTGGCTGGCGGCGCTGCTCCCGGTGCCGGTGGCCGGCGTCCTCGCGCTCTTCGTCGGGCCGATGATGCTCGCGTTCGCGGCTCTGGGGCCGGTGGTGCTCCTCGGCTCCGCGCTCGGCGACCGCTGGAGCGCGCGGCGGTCCCACCGCCGCGCACTCGACGAGCACGCGGCCGCCGTCGACCGCGCCCGTGGCCGGCTCCGGCTCGCACTTGCCGAGGAGTGCCGTCAGCGGCACGTCGCGCATCCCGACGCACATGCCACCCTGCAGCGTGCGGAGCACCGGCTCGCCGGGTTGTGGTCCGGTGGTGACCTCAGCGTGCGGCTCGGTCTCGGTGACGTACCCGCGCACACCAGATGGGTCGAGGCCGGCGAGAGCACGCACTCCACGGCATCCGGCGTCCCGGTCGTCGTCGACCTCGCCGAGACCCCGGTGCTCGGCGTCGTGGGCCCGCGCGAGTACACCGACGGCGTCGTCGCCCACTGCGTCGGCCAGCTGGTCACCCGGATGCCGCCCGGGCGCCTCCGCGTCGACGCACCCGGTCGCCTCGGCGGAGGCTGGGTCGAAAGGCTGCCGCACACCCGCCGGGGCCGTCACGAGGTGGTCGTGGTTACCGACGGCACGGTCGCCGACCCGGTCGCCGTGATCGGTGCGGCGCGGGCTCGGGAGGCGATCGTCATCCTGACCGCCCGCTCCGTCGATCACCTCCCACCCGGCGTGGATGCGGTGCTCGTGGCCGACGCCGAAGGCCGCTCCCGCCTCACGGTCGACGGGCGCGAGACCGTGCTGATCGCCGATGTGGTCGGCGACTGGTGGCCCGACCGGCTCGCGCGCGCACTGGCGCCGGTCCGGCCCGCCGCCGGATCGGCCGACCAGCTCGAGCCGCCCACGGCGGTCGGTCTCACCGAGGCGCACGGACTCGACGTCCTCACCGCGGATGCCGTGATCGGCCGATGGGCGGACGTGGCCACCCGTGGGCCGGTCGCCGTGGTCGGGGCGACGGCGTCGGCACCGTTCGTCCTCGACCTGCGTCGTGACGGGCCACACGTGCTGGTCGGCGGCACCACCGGGTCGGGCAAGTCCGAGTTCCTCCGGACGCTCGTCACCGGCCTCGCGGCATCGAGCCCGCCCGAGGAGCTCGCGCTCGTCCTCGTCGACTTCAAGGGCGGGGCGGCCTTCGGTCCGTGCGCTGCACTCCCCCAGGTGGTCGGCCTCGTCACCGACCTCGACGAACACCTCGTCGACCGCGCCCTGGCGAGCCTGGGAGCCGAGCTGCGTCGCCGCGAGCGACTCCTCGCCACAAAAGGTGCCGGCGACCTCGACGACTACCGGCGGCGCCGTACCGCCGACGACGATCCGCTGCCCCGGCTGGTGGTGGTCGTCGACGAGCTCCGCGCACTCGTCGACGAGCTGCCCGAGTTCGTCAGCGGGTTGGTGCGACTGGCCGCCCAGGGCCGCTCGCTCGGCATCCACCTCGTGCTCGCGACCCAGCGACCGGCCGGCACCATCACGCCCGAGATCCAGGCCAACGTCGACCTCCGGGTCGCCTTCCGGGTACGCGACCGCTCGGACTCCGTCGACGTGGTCGACGACCCGGCGGCGGCCGCGCTCCCCGCCGAGACGCCCGGACGAGCCGTCGCCCGCGGCGCCGACGGCCGGCTGGTCGAGTTCCAGGCCGCGCTGGTCACCCGTGGTGACGGCGAGCGGCCCGAGTTCCTCACCGTGCGCACCCACGGCGAGCCGGCGCCGACCGCCGATGTCACCCACGACCGAGCTGCCGAGACGGCCGCGGTCGTGGCCGTCGTCGCCGAAGCGCACCGCCGACAGCCCGGGCGTACCGCGCACCCGCCCTGGCTGCCTCCGTTGCCGGGAATGCTCCGTCCCGGTGACCTCTGCGCCGGCCAGCGCACCGTCGCGGTCATCGACGAACCCGACCGTCAGCGCGTCATGCCGGTCGACTGGGGTGCGTGCGACCTCTGGCGCTTCGTCGGACGGCCCCGCTCCGGCCGGTCGACCGCGCTCCGAGCCGTGGTGCTGGCAGGCGCCTCCACCGTCCCGGCAGACGAGCTGCACGTCCACGTCGTCGACGGCTCCGGTGCGCTCGCCGACCTCCGGGCGCTGGACCACGTCGGCACCCTCGCCCGGCCCGGCGACCGGGCAGCGGTCGAGGCGCTCGTCACCCACCTCGGCGAGGAGGTCGCGCACCGGCTCGACCTCGCCGCGGCCGGCGACGCACCATCCGTACCGGCCGCGCCATCCGTCCTCGTCGTCGTCGACGGATGGGAGTCGCTCGTCGAGCACGACGACCCGTCGGCACCGGTCACCGTTACCGACACGCTCCTCGCCGTACTCCGCGACGGACGAGCGGTCGGAGTCACTGGCGCGGTGTCCGGTGGCCGCGTGCTCCTCGGGCCGCGCTGGTCGGCGCTGGGCGGTGACAGCTACCTGCTCGGCGAGGTCGACCCGCTCGACGCTGCCGTTGCGGGCGTGCCGGCCGCCGCAGTGCCGCGACGACCGCCTCCCGGGCGAGCGGTGCGTGTCGCGGACGCGCGCGAGGCGCAGGTGGTCGTCCACCCGCTCGACGGCACCGTCGGGCCGGTCGATGCGCCACCGGTGCCTGCGGCGCGGCGTCCGTGGCGGTTCCGGCACCTGCCCACGGTCGTCCGGCGCCACGAGATCCGGGACGACGGCACCGGTCTGCTGATCGGGGTCGGTGGCCCTCTCGCGGCGAGGGTCGTCTGGAATCCGGAGCGGCACGGACGACGGCTGCTCGTCACCGGGCCGCCAGGATCGGGTCGCAGCACCCTGCTCCGGATGCTCGCCACCTCGGCGCGGCGCTCCTCCGTGCCCGCCGTCGTCGTCTCGCCGACTCCGGCCGACTGGGACGACAGCGGCGACGACGTCCTCGGCCCAGCCGTCGACGTCCTCGGCCCTGCCGACACCGACCGGCTCGTCGCCCGGCGGCGGCAGCGTGCCGACCTCCTCGTCCTGGTCGACGACGCCGACCGGCTCGACGACACCCCGGTGCTCCCGGTGCTCCAGGAGATCGCCGACCTCG
>JBOFBK010000335.1:0-1131 GCA_051645525.1 Dermatophilaceae bacterium
GGGGGATGAGCACCGCCGCACCCGAACCAGGCACCATCACGATGTACAGCACCACGTGGTGCGGCTACTGCCGCCGCCTGAAGTCGCAGCTCGAGCGCGAGGGAATCGGGTTCGCCGAGGTCGACATCGAGCGCGACGAGCACGCTGCGAAGTACGTGATGTCGGTGAACGGCGGCAACCAGACCGTGCCCACCGTGGTTTTCTCCGACGGCTCGGCGGCGACCAACCCCTCGATCGCCGAGGTCCGCGCCCGCCTGACCTGACCCGTTCTCGCCGAACGGATCTCGGGCGGCCCAGCCTTGGCGGCGTAGCTCACCCCCGAACGGACCTCACCCACGCCGCACGGGCGTCGCGGAGCGCAGTCAGCGGAGCACGGCATCCGGCACGGCGAGCGGGCGGCCGTACCAGTGCTCGACGAGCCGGCGCGAGATCGACAGTCTCCCCGAGAGCAGCACCGACCCGTCGGCGAGCGCAGCGGCGAGATCGTCGCGGCTGAACCAACGGGCCTCCTCGATCTCCCCGTCCGTCATCCGCAGGTCGGTGCCGACGGCGCGAGCGGTGAAGCCGAGCATCAGTGACGACGGGAACGGCCACGGCTGGTCGCCGAGATAGGTGACGTCGGTGACCTCGACACCCACCTCCTCACCCACCTCTCGGGCCACGGCGGCCGCGAGGGTCTCGCCCGGCTCGACGAACCCGGCGAGCACCGACATCCCCCGAGCGCGGAACCCGCGGCCGCGGGCGAGGAGCAGCCGGTCGGCGTCGTCGACGACCGCCATGATCACCGCCATGTCGGTGCGCGGGTAGTGATCGGTGCCGTCGGCCGGGCAGCGACGGATCCAGCCGGCGAGGTCAGGGGTGGTGGCCGAGCCGCACCGCGAGCAGTGGCCGTGGCTGCGGTGCCAGTTGGCGAGGGCGAGGGTCGTGGCGAACGCTGCGGCGTCGAGGTCGGGCAGGTCGGCGCCGACCCGGCGTAGCGAGCGCCAGGCGGGGTCGTCGCGATCCGGCGGCGGCGCGTCGTCGACCACGCCGACGTGGGCGCGGTCGCCTGCGTCGCCGAGGTAGCAGGCCAGGTGGCGGGCGTCATCCGGCCTGGGCGCGGTGAACACGACCCGCGGGCCGGATGCCGCG
>JBOFBK010000336.1:0-12891 GCA_051645525.1 Dermatophilaceae bacterium
CGCACCTCGCGAGGTGCGGCGCGTCATCCGCGCTGGTCGGGAGCGGTCACAGGCAGCTGTCGGCCTCGCCGCTGTAGACCGCGATCTTGCGCTCGATCGCCTCGAGGTGCCGGGCCTCGGTGGCGAGGCGCCCGCGCACGACGTCGCGGTGGCGGCGGAGGATCTCGAGCCGCTCGGCCTCGTTGCCCTCCCCCTCACGGACCAGCTCGGCGTAGCGGCGCACGTCGCGGATCGGCATGCCGGTCGTGCGCAGCCGGGTGATCAGCGTGATCCACTCCAGGTCGCCCTCGCGGTAGGCCCGGTGCCCGCTCGACGTGCGCGGCACACCGAGCATCAACCCGTCGCGCTCGTAGTAGCGCAGCGTGTGCGCGGTCAGCCCGGTGCGCTCGGCGGTCTCGGCGATGGTCAGCTCCATGGCTCCACCCTGCACATTCGAGTGCACTCGAAGTCAAACGGCGGAGAGCCGAGCACCCGTCGTTGTTCCTCGACAGCAGGGCATTTTCCTCCTCCCATGGAGGATCCGTGGCGCTGAACATCAAGGACATGGAGACGGATCGTCTTGCTCGCGAACTGGTCCGCGAGACCGGTGCGACGATCACCGTCGCCGTACGACGAGCGATCGAGGAGCGGTTAGCACGGGTACGTGCGAGGCACGACTCACGGCGCTCCGAGAGCGACCTCTACGACATCATCAGGCGCAGGCGCGGGCGAGCGGTCATCGACGCTCGCCCGCTAGAGGAAGTCATGGCGACGACGAGCACGGCCTGCCGTCGTGACCTTGGTAGTCGACAGCAGTGCCGTCATCGCGGTGATCTTCGGCGACGACGACGCGGATGCCGCCGCACTGGCGATCACGGCCTGGCGCCGCTTTGGGAAGGGACGCCACGCGGCGTCGTTGAACCTCGACGACTACTGCTCGTACGCCACCGCAAAGTCGGCCGGAGCGCCCCTGCTGTACAAGTGGAGACGACTTCGGCCAGACCGACATCGCCAGCGCGCTCTGAGGTGATCGACACCCGTCGTCACCGGGTGAAGGGCGAGCCGCTGCGGGACGGTCATCCTCGCTGCTGCGTGAACGCGCGACGCGGCTCCTCCGCCCTTCCGGCGACGAGCCGCCGGTCGACCTGGTTAGCTAGGTCTTCGGGTCGCGGCGTCCCGACTTCAGGCAGGTCCGTCGTCGGCGCGGGTCAGTTCGTACTCGTGAGCGAGAGCGACGAGTCGGGCCCGGGTCGGCGCTCCGAGGCGCACAGCCAGGCGGGACACGTAGGTCTTGACAGTCGCGGGGCTGAGCAGCAGCACCCGCGCGATCTCCGCGTTGGTGGCTCCGGTGGAGACGTGTCGGAGGAGGGCAGACTCCTGCGTCGAGAGCGGCGGCGAGGCGGAGGAACGCCCTACTCGCGGCAGGGCACGCTCGACTACCCGCCGGGTGACCGAGGGAGCGAGGAAATCGTGACCGGCCGCGACGGCACGAATGCCCTGAAGCAGCTGTTCGGGCCCACAGTCTTTGACGACGAATCCGGACGCCCCAGCTGCCAAGCCTCGCCACAGGTAGTCGTCGGTGTCGTACGTGGTGAGCAGGAGCACCTTCGTGTGACCGGCGCCTGCCACCCGTCGCGTCGCCTCGATGCCATCGAGCGCCGGCAGCCGGACATCCATGAGGATCACGTCGGGTCTCTCGCGCCGGACGAGCACCACCGCAGACTCTCCGTCCTCCGCCTCGCCGACCAGGTCCATGTCCGGCTCGCCACCGATCAGGACGCGGTGGGCCAAGCGCGCCATCGGGTGGTCGTCGCACACCACGACCCGGATCGGTGTCACCGCTGCGCCACCGGCATGACGGCCTCGACCACGAACCGGCCCCCGGCTCTCGCGCCGACCGTCACCGTCCCTCCGACCGCCTCGGCGCGGTGCCGCATGTTGTGCAGCCCACGGCCGGTGCCGTGCGACGGGTGGGGGTGGTGTCGAGGCGTGGTCTGATTGATCACTCTTACTTGGACCAGGTCAGCTGCCCAGTCGATGTCGAGCTGGGTGCTCACGGTTCCGGCATGGGTGATCACGTTGGTCAAGGCCTCCTGGACGATGAGCGTCGCCGCAGCCGTGACCTCGGCGGTCAGCGGTTGAGGTCGCCCTCGCTCGGTGAGCGTGACCGGCAGGCCGACACCCGAGAGGCGTTCGACCAGATCGCGCAGCTCGACCATCAAGGTTCGTGGCCACGGCTGCCCGTCGTCGCCCGGATCGGTGAGGATGCCGAGCGCGCGGCGGAGGTCCCGCATGGCGAGGTGGCTGGTCGTCTCGATGGCCTGGAGGAGATGGTTCGTCTCCGGGGCGCCGGCGGGGACGGCCCGCCGCGCGATGCCGGCCTGCATGGCCAGCACGCTCACGTGATGGGCGACGGTGTCGTGGAGATCCTGTGCGACCCTGGCCCGCTCATCGAGAACGGCCTCCTGCAGCGTCGCCGGGTCGAGAGGACGCGGACCCGTGACCGCGGAGCGGTCGACGGACGCTCTGCCGAGCCACCAGACGGCAACCGCGAGTCCGATCCACGGGGCACCCACCAGACCGAACCAGGCGAGGAGCACGACGATGCCGGCCACCACGAGCCGGCGCCACCATCGACTGCGCAGGAATCGGTCGACCGGGCCGCCCGGATCCGGTGTCGTTCGGGCGGCGAGGTGCAGCGCGACGTAAGGCCCGACAGCGCCGATCCCGGGTACCCGGTCGATCGACGCGACGAGGACGAGCGACGCGACGGTGACCGCGGCGACGGCATAGGGGTGACGACGATGTGCCAGGAGTGGCACGACCTGCAAGGCAAGCGCGACCGAGACCACCCAGGGAGCTGCCGGACCTATCGTCCCGTGGAGCAGGACCTCAGGGCGGCTCTCCGGCTCCCAGTTCACCCCGTCGAGTACCGCCCAGAGAAAACCGAGGCACACTAGAAGGCCGATGAGCCGGGCCCCGACCGTGCGTCCTCGCCAACGCATCTCCTCACCCTAACCGCCTCGCGAACCGGGAGGCAGGTCGGTTCACCGCCTGGCGGGCGCGGGAGTGGAGAACGGCGGTGCTTGCTCACTGCCGCAGACCGTTCCCTCTGCAGGCAGCGAACCGTCGAGCAGGTAGTCGTCGACGGCTTCCGCTGCGCACCGACTGGGGGCGGAGCCGCCGTCGTTGCTCAGGTGCCCCACGGCATCCACGCGAAGCAGGACACTGCCCGGAAGGAGATCAGCCACCGCCTCGGCGTTCTCGACCGGCGTCGCGCCGTCCAGGGTGTTGTTCAACAGCAGGACCGGCGCGGCCGTCCTGGTGCGCCACGGACCGGTGTAGCGGTCCTCATCTCGTCGAGACCACGACGCGCAGGTTTGGTTGTTGACGAAGTAGGCAGTCCTCGCTCCGGCGTACGGAGCCTCGGTCGCTGCTTGCCGGGCATAGCCGGGCCACTGCTGCGGAGCGTGCCCGTGGTCGTTCTCGGCGCAGGTGATCGCCACCTGGGTGTCATCCAGGGAGGGAGGCTGCAGGCGGATCACCTCGTCTCCCGGGCGGGGAGGTATGCCGGGGGCCGCCTCGACGAGTCGGGCGAACGTGTCGAGAAACTGGCCCGCCACCTGCCAGTTGGCGGTGGTGCTCGTCGCGAGACCGACGAGGAACTCCAGCGCCTGGTCGTAGCGGAGGATGCCTCGCTCCCCCTCGATCTCGATGACGACCGGTCCGACCTGCAGTCGATCGAGAAGCTGCGACATCCGCTCCTCGGCAGGGGCGGTGTCGCTGGTCAGCGGGCAGCGTTCCGAGCCTGCCGCGTCGCAGGCGGCGAAGAACGACTCGACGACAGCCTCAGAGCCGGTGTGGGTGCCATTGCGCAGCCAGGGCACCCCGCGGCCGTTGAGCCACGGCCCCGGCTCGACGTTGCCGTCCAGGATCATGGCGCCGACGCGGTCCGGGAAGAGAGCAGCGTACGTCTGGCCGAGGAAGGTGCCATAGGACTGCCCGTAGAAGCTCAGCGTGCCGTCGCCGGTGGCCCGGCGCAGCAGCTCCAGATCGCGAGCGACGTTGGCGGTCGACAGGTGACGCAGCAGTCGCGGGCCCGCCGTCTGGCAACGCCGAGCCAGCTCCTTGGAGCGAGCGACAGCCTGGTGCTCCTCCGCGCGGCCGATCGGAAACGATGCACTCGCGGAAAGGAATTCCTCGCGCGCCTTGGTGTCACCGGCGAAGCAGTCGATCGCCCCCGAGCCGCCGACTCCGCGTGGGTCCCAGCCGACGATGTCGAACCGCTCCCGTACCTGGGGGCTGAGGCTGCTGCCGAAGCCGGCCCGCACGCTCTCCACGGCCGACCCTCCCGGGCCTCCGGGATTGTGAAACAGCGCGCGCACTTGCTCTCGGGGGCCGGTGGCGGGGAGGCGGATCAGGGCGAGCTCGGTCGTGGCGCCGCGGGGACTGTCGTAGTCCAGCGGCACGGTGGCCGTAGCACATTCGAACCTGGACTTGGTCTCGCACGGCTGCCATGTCAGGTCGGGCACCGGCACCTGGTCGAGCTTGCGCGCTTCGGCAGCGCGCTCGGTGGCACGTTCTCTCACGGGAACCCCGGTCGCGACCGAAGTCATTGAGGTGGTGAGTGCAGCTGCGACGGCAGCGGCCGAGATCAGGTGTATCGGACGTCGTGATAACGAGCTGAGCATGAGCGTCCTCTCGACAGATGTCGACAAAGTTGGTGAGTCGAGCAGAGCCGAGACTTCGTACTCGCCCGGCGCCAGATCCCGCGGGCTATGCCGTCCGGGCCCGCTCGACAGCGTCGCCGGGTCGCGTCGTGGGCCCGACGATCACGTAGACGAGCAAGGCGATGCTGCTGAAGAGCAGAAGCAGGACGAACCATCCCCAGCGGGCCAGCTGTGCCGTGCGAACGAGAGCGCCGACAAGTGCCACGAAGGCCATGACGGTCGCCAGTCCTGCGAGCGCGAGACCGATCAGTCCCAACGCGTAGTTCGTCCCGGGCACCGCATCGCCGGTCACGATCGACTGCCAGTTCGCCAAGGGGTCCTCGGACTCCGGCCGAGCGAACGCCAGGAGGCCCACGCCGGCCACCGCGAAGAGTAGAGAACCGAGATACAGCCTCCGAGTTGTGCTCTTGGTCAACGACTTCCTCCGATCGGTTCCACCGTCCGGCCGGGGCGTTGGGCACCGACCGTATCCAGCGGCTCGTCCCGAAGGTAGGCCCGCGGCCGGTGACGGGGCTATCTCCAGAAGTCGACGGGTCTGTCCCCGTTCGGCGATGCCGTCGTGCGTGGAGTCGTCTCCTGGACGTCCGTATGCGGCTGCGGTCACCCTCGGTGGATGACGGTGCCGTAACGGGCCGTCATCCGGCACGTCGGGGATGACGTGCCGTCACCGAGTGCCGGCAGGCCGAAGTCGTCGAGTGCGTCGGTCTCCCAGACCGCGAATGTCGCGGGAGCGCCCACGGTGAGCACCCCTCCCCCGTCGTCGCCGGCCGCGGCCCAGCCGCCGCGGGTGTGGGCGTCGAACGCTGCTGTCGCGTCGACGCGCTGCGCCTCGTCGTGGTGCGCTACCGCTGCCCGAACCGCGGCCCAGGGGTCGAACGGCGTCACCGGCGAGTCCGACCCGAACGCCAGCGGCACGCCGGCCGAGACCATCGCGGTGAACGGGTTCGAGCCGATCACTCGCTCCCGGCCGAGCCGGGCCTCGTACATCCCGCCCGGCCCGCCCCACCAGGCGTCGAACACCGGCTGGACACTGGCCCGGATGCCGAGCCGCGCCATCGTCGCGACGCCCTCCGGCGACACCATCTCCACATGCTCCAGACGCGGCCGTGAGGCGCGCACGACGTCGACCCCGACGAGCTCGGCCGCCAGCACGTAGCCCTCGAGCACGAGGTCCACTCCCCCGTCGCCGATGACGTGGAACCCGTTCTGCACCCCGGCCACGGCGCAGGCCGACACGTGGTCGCGCACGTCGGCCGCCGACCGGTAGGTCGTGCCGCGATGCCCGGGTGCGTCCGCGTAGTCGGCCCGCAGGCACGCCGTCCGCGACCCGATCGACCCGTCGACGTTGAGGTCGCCGCCGAGCCCGCGCGCCCCGTGCAGTGCCGCCAGCGCGCGCGCCTGCTCCGGGTCGGTCACCGACTCGGCCCAGTACCCCACTGTCGCAGGCAGATCGGCGCGCGAGCCGAGCTCGAGCACGTCCGCGAAGTCGTCTGCGGACGTCAGCAGGGGGCCGCCGCACTCGTGCACCGCCACGATGCCCACCGAGGCCGCCTGGCGCAGCGCCGCCTCCACATCGGCCCGCCGCTGTGCCGGGGTGATCGCCGCGTCGAACGCCTCGCGCGCCGCGTTCTTCGCGTCCCTGGTCACCCAGCCGTCGGCGGTCCAGCCGTCCAGTCCCACCGCACCGCTCGCCGCGGCCAGCGCGCTCGACACGACGGCCGAGTGCGAGTCGACCCGCGCGGCGTACACCACGCCCCCGGCGCTGGCCCGGTCCAGCTCGCGGGAGGTCACCGGCCGACCCTCGGCCCAGCGCTGCTCCTCCCACCCGAACGCGTAGACCGGGCGGCCGCGCGCGGCCCTCGCCCCGGCCGCGACGAGGTCGAGCGCCTCGCGCACCGAGTGCACCGCGGACAGGTCGACTCCCCGCAGCCCCAGCCCGGTCCGCGAGAGGTGCGCGTGCGCGTCGACGAACCCCGGCAGCACGAGGGCGCCGTCAAGCTCGACGACGTGCGTCACGTCATCCGCCCACCGCGAGGCGCCGGACTCGTCGCCGAGCCACGCCACCCGGCCGGCGTCGACGAGAAGGGCCGTCGCGGAGGGGTGTTCGGGAGCGCGCACGCGGCCACCGCGGAGCAGGGTCGTCGCCATGGTCGCCACCCTATGGCGATGGTGCCGACACGCGGTCTGCGCCAGCAGCCACGGTGACGCACCCACCTGAACGGTTCTTCACCAGCGGTTCGTACCACCAGCTGACGTGAAGAACGGTCCAGGGACGGCTCACGATGCGGGTTCAGAACGTGTGCGGGATGCCGAGCAGCTCCAGGGCAGCGCGGGCGATCTCGTGCTCCTCGTCGGTGGGCACCACCCATACCGGCACCGCGCTGCCGGATGACGACACCCGCCGCTCCGCAGGCCCGTCGGCGTTGGCCCCGGCGTCCAGCTCGAGACCGAGCACCCCGAGCCCGTCGACGACCGCCGCCCGCAGCTCGGCGCTGCGCTCGCCGATGCCGCCGGTGAACACGAGCGCGTCGAGGCGCCCGAGCACGGCGGCGTACGCCCCGACGTACTTGCGCAAGCGGTGCACCGTGACGTCGAAGGCGAGGCGCGCGGCGTCATCCCCTTGTGCCCGCCGCTCGACGACGGTGCGGAAGTCGGAGACCCCGGCGAGCGCCGCCAGGCCGCTGCGGCCGGTGATGGCGGCGTCGAACTCCTCGGCGGAGAGACCGGCGACCCGGGCGAGGTAGCCGCCGAGGGCCGGGTCGAGGTCGCCGCTGCGGGTGCCCATGACGAGCCCCTCGACCGGCGAGAGCCCCATCGAGGTCTCGACGCTGCGACCGCCGTCGACGGCGCAGGCACTCGCCCCGTTGCCCAGGTGCAGGATGACGCTGCGCACCTGCTCGAGTGGCCGCCCGAGCAGGGCGGCGGTGCGTCGCGACACGTGCGCGTACGAACTGCCGTGGAAGCCGTAGCGGCGCACGTCGTGGCGCTCGCGCCACTCGCGGGGCACCGCGTACATGTGTGCCGCCTCGGGCAGCGTCGCGTGGAAGCCGGTGTCGAAGACGGCGACCTGCGGCACGCCGGGGAACGCCTCGGACGAGCGCACGATGCCCTCGATGTTCGCCGGGTTGTGCAGCGGTGCGAGCGGAGCCAGCTCGCGCAGCGCGGCGAGCACGTCGCCGTCGACGACGATCGGTGCGGTGAACCGGCGCCCGCCGTGCACGACCCGGTGGCCGACCGCCACGACGTCGCCGGTGACGCCGCCCGGCGAGCCGGTGCTCAGGGCGTCGCGGGCCAGGTCGAGGGCGGACGCGTGGTCCGGGCAGGGCACGGCCTTCTCACGCACCTCGCCGCCCGACCCGGTGTGCCGGTGGCGGGCCGCGCCGCCGATCTCGGACACCGCCCCCGATCCCGTCGCCGCACCGGTGGTGACGTCGACGACGCGATACTTCAGCGAGGACGAGCCGGCGTTGACGACGAGCACCCGCCCACGGTCCGACGGAGCATTTCCGGGACGTGCGGGGCCCACGCGCCGCGTCGACGCCCCCCGGGTGGCGTCAGAGGTCCCGGGGGGCGCGAGTCCCGCGCTCTCTGTGGGCGCCCTGCGGGTGGCGCCATCCGCACGGTCCGTCCGCTCGTCGGGGCTCACCGGGCACCGGCCTGCACCGCGGTGATCGCGATCGTGTTGACGATGTCGCGCACGAGCGCTCCGCGGGAGAGGTCGTTGACCGGCTTCGCCAGGCCCTGCAGCACCGGCCCGATCGCCACCGCGCCCGAGCTGCGCTGCACCGCCTTGTACGTGTTGTTGCCGGTGTTGAGGTCGGGGAAGACCAGCACGGTCGCGCGCCCGGCAACGGGGCTGCCCGACAGCTTGGCGCGTGCGACGTCGGGGTCGACCGCGGCGTCGTACTGGATCGGCCCCTCGACGAGCAGGTCGGGGGCCCGCTCGCGCACGAGTTCCGTTGCCGCCCTGACTTTCTCCACATCGGCCCCCGATCCCGACGTCCCCGTCGAGTACGACAGCATGGCCACCCGCGGAGCGATGCCGAACCGCTCGGCCGTCGCCGCCGAGGACACGGCGATGTCGGCGAGCTGCTCGGTGGTGGGGTCGGGGTTGACCGCGCAGTCGCCGTAGACGAGAACCCGGTCGGCGAGGCACATGAGGAAGACGCCGGACACGACCGACACCCCGGGCGCCGTCCGGATCACCTCGAGCGCCGGCCGGATGGTGTGCGCGGTGGTGTTCACCGAGCCCGAGACCATGCCGTCGGCGAGGCCGGCGCGCACCATCATCGTGCCGAAGTATGCGCCGTCGAGCAGCCGGTCGTGGGCGACGTCGGCCGTCACCCCGCGGTGCGCTCGCAGCCGGGCGTACTCGGCGGCGAAATCCTCGCGCCATGGGCTGGCGGCCGGGTCCACGACGTCGGCGGCCGAGACGTCGACCCCGAGCTGCCGCGCCCGCGAGCGCACGGCGTCCTCGGGACCGAGCAGCGTGAGCCGGGCGATACCGCGCTCGAGCACCTGTTCGGCGGCCTGCAGGATGCGGTCCTCGGTCCCCTCCGGCAGCACCACGTGCGCACCGGACTCGCGAGCCCGCTCGACGAGGTCGTGCTCGAACATCAGCGGGGTGACGGCGCCGTCGTCGGCACCGTCGGCCTCGCCGACCAGCGCGGTGAGGCCGGCGGCCGTGTCGACGAGCGCCCGCGCGGCGGCGATCTTGCGTGCCGAGCCGGACGTGATGCGCCCCTCCACCCGTCCGAGCGCGGTCGCCACCGGCATCGTCCCGCCGTCGGCGGCGACCATCGGCAGCCGCACGTCCAGCCCCGCGACGAGCCGGTCGACCTGCGGCGACAACCCGAAGCCGCCGTTGAGCACGACGCCGGCGAGAGCGGGAAGGGTCGCCGACTGGTGCGCAAGAAGCACGCCGAGCACGACGTCGTCTCGGTCGCCGGGCACGATGACGACGGCGTCCTCGGTGAGCCGGTCGATGACGTGCGGCATCGACATCGCGGCGACGACGAGGCCGAGCGCCTCCTTGTCGAGTAGGTCCGGGTCGCCGTGCACGAGCGTGCCGTCGACCGCCTCGGCGAGCTCGCGGACCGTCGGCGCACGCAGCAGCGGCGTCTCCGGGAGCACCCAGGCGGGCACGGGGGCCAAAGCGTCGTGCAGCCGGGTGGCGACGGCGTCGACATCGTCCTGACGCACCTGATTGGCGATGATGCCGGCGATCCGGGCGTGTACCTGCCGGGCGGCCGACGACGCCGCCAGGGCGCTGCCGGCGACCTCGACGGCCGGGCGCTCCCGGCCCGGGACCACGAGCACCACCGGGGTGCCGAGGTCGGCGGCGATCCGTGCGTTCGTCGAGAACTCCGTCGGTGCGGCGACCCCGGTGAAGTCGGAGCCCACGACGAGCACGACATCAGCGCCGTCGGCCACCCGGTGGTACCGGTCGACGACCGTGCCGAGGGCGGATGACGGGTCGGCGTGCAGCGCGTCGTACGTCACGCCCCACGCGTGCTCGGCCGCGAGCCCGCTCGCCGCCTCGGCGAGGAGCACGCGCAGGAGGTCGTCGTCATCCGGACCGGACCGCACGATCGGGCGGAACACGCCGACGCGGCGGTGCCGCCGGGCGAGCTGGGCGACCAGCCCGACGGCCACGGCCGACTTCCCGGACCGGGCCTCGGTGCCGGCGAGGTAGACGCCGCTCACCTGGACAGGCCCGGCCAGACCCAGTCGGCGACGTCGGGCAGGTCGACGAGGTGCTCGCGGATGTAGGTGTGGTGCTCGGCGAGCCGGCGGTCGCAGTACGCGGCGAGGTCCTGCCAGCCTGCCGGCCGGGTCGTGGAGCGGCGCAGCACCTCCTTGGCGAGGTGGAACCGGCTCATCCGGTTGGCCACGACCATGTCGAACGGTGTCGTCGTCGTGCCCTGCTCGTTGAAGCCGCGCACGTGGAAGCGTCCCGGGTTCGACCGGCCGTGCACCAGCTGGTGGATCGCCCGCGGGTAGCCGTGGAAGGCGAACACCACGTGGGTCGACGGCGTGAAGATCGCGTCGAACTGGGTGTCGCTGTAGCCGTGCGGATGGTCGGCCTCGGGGATCAGCGCCATGAGGTCGACGACGTTGACGAAGCGCACCTTGAGGTCGGGCACGTGCTGGCGCAGCAGCGCCGCGGCGGCGAGGGCCTCCTGGGTGGGCACATCACCCGCGCACGCGAGCACGACGTCGGGCTTCTCGTCAGCGCCGGCGGTGGTCGCCCACTCCCACACGCCGGCCCCCGCGGCGCAGTGCCGGTTCGCCTCCTCGAGCGTGAGGTACTGCAGATGCGGCTGCTTGTCGACGACGATGAGGTTGCAGTGGTCGGTGCTGCGCAGGCAGTGGTCGGTGATCGACAGGGTGGTGTTGGCGTCCGGCGGCAGCCACACCCGCACGACGTCGGGCGCGAGCGGCAGCAGGCTCTCGATGAGCCCCGGACCCTGGTGGCTGAACCCGTTGTGGTCGTTGCGCCAGCACGTGGAGGTGAGTAGCACGTTGAGCGAGGAGACCGGCGCCCGCCACGGCAGCGTCTGGGCGTGCTGCATCCACTTGGTGTGCTGCACCGCCATCGAGGCCGACACCATGGCGAACGCCTCGTACGTCGCGAACAGCCCGTGCCGACCGGTGAGCAGGTAGCCCTCGAGCCAGCCCTGGCAGAGGTGCTCGCTGAGCACCTCCATGACCCGGCCGTCCGGCCCGAGCTGGGTGTCGGTGTCCTCCAGCGGCCCGAGGAAGCACCGGTCGGTGGCCTCGAAGATCGCCTGCAGCCGGTTGCTGGCCGTCTCGTCGGGGCAGAACAGCCGGAACACGCCGCCGCCGTCCGCAGTGTCGGTGGCGCGGTGGATGTCGCGCATCAGCTGCCCGATCGGCGCGGTGTTGCCGGCGTAGGTGGCGCCCCGCCCGGCGGCGAGCCCGACCTCGTAGGCGCCCAGCTCGGGGATCGGGAGCGGCTCGCGGAGGAGGCCGCCGTTCGCGTGGGGCGTGGCCGTCATCCGTGTGTCGCCGTCGGGGGCGAGTGCCCGCAGCTCGGGCACGAGGCGTCCCGCGCCGTCGAACAGCTCCTCGGGCCGGTAGGTGCGCAGCCACTCCTCGAGCAGCCGCAGGTGCTCGGGGTTCTCCTTCAGACCGGAGAGCGGCACCTGGTGGCTGAGGTTGGTCCCCTCGACCTGGGTGCCGTCGACCTCGTGCGGCCCGGTCCAACCCTTGGGGGTGCGCAGCACGATCGCCGGCCACCGGTGCCGTACCGCCTCGCTCGGGCCGGATGCCGCCCGCGCCTCGGTCTGGAGGGCGCGGATCCGCTCGTGGGCGTCACGCAGCGCCGCCAGCGTCGCCGGGAAGACCTCGCGCGGGTCGTCGCCGGCCACCGTCACCGGGTCCCAGCCCTGGCTGCGCAGGTAGGCCTCGACGTCGGCGTCGTCGGTGCGCCCGAGCACCGTGGGGCCGGCGATCTTGTAGCCGTTGAGGTGCAGGATTGGCAGCACCGCGCCGTCGCGTCGCGGGTTGAGGAAGTTCGGCAGCCGCCAGCTCGCCGAGAGCGGGCCTGTCTCGGCCTCGCCGTCGCCCACGACGCAGGCCACCGTGAGGTCGGGGTTGTCGAACGCCGCGCCCGCGGCGTGCACGAGCGCGTAGCCGAGCTCGCCGCCCTCGTGGATGCTGCCCGGCGTCTGCACGCTGACGTGGCTGGGGACACCGCCCGGTGAGGAGAACTGCCGGAACAGCGTCCGCATCCCGGCGGCATCGTCGGTGACGTGCGGATACACCTCGCCGTACGTGCCCTCGAGCCAGGCGGCGGCGACGAGCGCCGGGCCGCCGTGTCCGGGCCCGGTGACGTAGAGCCAGTCGCTGTCGGTGTCGCGGATGACGCGGTTCACCAGGGCGTAGAGCATCGACAGGCCGGGGCTGGTGCCCCAGTGCCCGAGCAGACGAGGCTTGATGTGCTCGATGGTCAGCGGCTCGCGGAGCAGGGGGTTCTCGCGGAGGTAGATCTGCCCGACCGTGAGGTAGTTGGCAGCGGCCCACCACCGCAGGTCGAGCTCGAGGTCGGCGTCGGTGTAGGTGGTCATGGAGGTCGACTGCCCGTTCATGGTCCGAGCCAACCGTGCGGCGCCGTGGTCGACAACCCCTGTGCCGCATCTGTTTCGACGGTTGCGCA
>JBOFBK010000337.1:0-1096 GCA_051645525.1 Dermatophilaceae bacterium
CGCTCCTCGAGCTGTTCCGCGACGCGTCGGTCGCGTTCGAGCAGGCCGAAGCGCTCGGCGAGCTGACCGTGCGCTGGACCGGTGCCGAGGACGGCGACGTCGACGTCGGCGACGAGTTCGACGAACCAGCCTCGACCGATGAACCGGTCTCAACCGACGAACCGGCCCCGACCGACGAGAAGCCGTCCGCCGGCGAGCCGCCGTCCACCCACACCGAGGAGCCGTCATGACGTCGAACCCCGTCGCCGCGACCAGCGCTGCCGTGCCGACGATGCCCGTCGCGGCATCCGCTGAGGATCCCGCCGAGCAGCTCGCCTTCGACGTGGCGGACTTCCCCGGTGGCATCCCCGGCGCCGTGGAAGCGGTGCTCATGGTCGTCGACGAGCCGGTGAGCACGGCGGCCCTGGCCACGGCTCTCGAGCAGCCCGTCGCCGACATCGAGGCCGCGCTGGCCGGTCTCGAGGATGGCTACGTTGCCCAGAACCGCGGGTTCACCCTGCGCCAGGTCGGGGGCGGGTGGCGGATGTACAGCCGGCACGAGTACGCACCGGTGGTCGAACGGTTCGTGCTCGACGGCCAGCAGGCCCGGCTCACCCAAGCGGCGCTGGAGACCCTGGCGGTCATCGCCTACCGCCAGCCGGTCTCGCGCTCGCGGGTGTCGGCCGTGCGAGGCGTGAACGTCGACGGTGTCGTCCGCACCCTGCTCACCCGCGGGCTGATCGAGGAGGTGGGCCAGGACGAGGAGTCGACCGCCACCGTGTACGGCACCACGTCGACGTTCCTCGAGCGGCTCGGCCTGGGCAGCCTCGACGAGCTGCCGGCGCTCGCCCCGTTCCTCCCGGAGGTCGACGCGCTCGACGAGATCGCCGACGGAGGCCGCCGGTGACCCCGCCGCGGCCGCGCCGGCCGTCATCCGGGCAAGGGTCCGGACGTCCCCGGTCCGGTGGGGCTGCCGGCGCGCCCGCCCGGGCGGCGCGCGGGTCCGGGAGCCGAGGGAGCATGGGGAACACGCGGCCGAGCCAGCCGACCCGGCCGAAGGCCGCGCCGGACCGTCCCGTTGTCGACGTCCACGACCCGGACGGCGTACGGCTGCAGA
>JBOFBK010000338.1:0-7193 GCA_051645525.1 Dermatophilaceae bacterium
TCGTCCGCACCGCTCACCGGCGCGGACGCCACCACCTGACCGGTGGCCGGGTTGACGACGTCACTGCGGGAGTCGGCGCGCGTATCGACGTGCTGACCACCGACGAAGTTGCGGAGCGTACGGGGTTGGCTCATGGGCGGTGGGCTCCCTGGTGTCGTGCGCGGGTGGGTGCGCGATCGCGGACGATTCGGACTCTAGCCCGCACCATGGCGGAATCACTAGGGCCCGGATGCCGATTCCGCCGAAAGTCGCCGATTCCTCGCCTGCGCCCGACGGATTCCGTGCACAGTGCACTTGCGCTGACACCGGTCCGGCAGTCACGATGGCGCGATGCCCCGCCAGACCGTCGTCGGCCGTTCCGGCACCGAGACCCGGCTCGACGACGTCGCCAAGCGGATCATCGAGCTGCTCCAGGAGGACGGCCGGCAGTCGTACGCCGCCATCGCCAAGGCAGTCGGATTGTCGGAGGCGGCCGTCCGCCAGCGGGTGCAGCGCCTGCTCGACGCCGGGGTCATGCAGATCGTGGCGGTCACCGACCCGCTCCAGGTGGGGTTCAGTCGCTCGGCGATGATCGGCATCCGGGCCGAGGGCGACATCATCGCCCTCGGCCAGGCGCTCGGCGATATCGACGAGGTGTCCTACCTGGTCACCACGGCGGGCAGCTTCGACCTGCTCATCGAGGTGGTCTGCGAGGACGACGACCACCTCCTGGACCTCCTGACCCGCCGCATCCGCACTCTCCCGGGCGTCCGCACGACCGAGACGTTCGTCTACCTCAAGCTCAACAAGCACCACTACAACTGGGGAACGCGATGACCACCGAGCCCGCCACCGTCTGGGAGCCGCCGTCGAACCGGCTCACGCCCACTGGCACGCCGTACGCCGAGGCGGCCCGCGACCACCTGTGGATGCACTTCACCCGGCACTCGGTGTTCGAGGACCACGCCGGGGGCGGGCTCGGGCACGCGGTGCCGATCATCACCCGCGGCGAGGGGTGGCGCATCTGGGACGACCGCGGCAACGAGTACATCGACGCGCTCTCCGGGCTGTTCGTCACCAACGTCGGTCACGGCCGCACGAGCATCGCCGAGGCGATGGCCCGTCAGGCCGGCGAGCTGGCGTTCTTCCCGCTGTGGTCCTACGCCCACCCCCGGGCGATCGAGGTGGCGGAACGGCTGGCCGCTCAGGCCCCGGCGGACCTGAACCGGGTGTTCTTCACCACCGGCGGCGGGGAGGCGGTCGAGAGCGCGTGGAAGCTCGCCAAGCAGTACTTCAAGCTGACCGGTAAGCCGACCAAGCACAAGGTCATCTCGCGCTCGGTGGCCTACCACGGCACGCCGCAGGGGGCGCTGTCGATCACCGGCATCCCGGCCGCCAAGGTCGAGTTCGAGCCGCTCGTCCCGGGCGGCCACAAGGTGCCCAACACCAACATCTACCGGGCGCCCGAGCACCTGCGCGACGACGAGAAGGCGTTCGGGCGCTGGGCGGCCGACCGCATCGCCGAGGCCATCGAGTTCGAGGGTCCCGACTCGGTGGCGGCGGTGTTCCTCGAGCCGGTGCAGAACTCCGGCGGGTGCTTCCCACCGCCGGCCGGCTACTTCGACCGGGTGCGGGAGATCTGCGACGAGTACGACGTGCTCCTCGTCTCCGACGAGACGATCTGCGCGTTCGGCCGGATCGGCTCGATGTTCGCCTGCGACGACTTCGGCTACGTGCCCGACATCATCACCACCGCCAAGGGGGTCACCAGTGGCTACGCGCCGCTCGGGTTGATGGTGGCGAGCGACCGGCTCTTCGAGCCGTTCCGCCACGGCACCACCTACTTCCCGCACGGCTACACCTGGGGCGGGCACCCGGTGTCGTGCGCGGCGGCGATGGCCAATCTCGACATCTTCGAGGCCGAGGGCCTGAACGACCGCGTCAGGGAGAACGCCCCGGCCTTCAAGAGCACCCTGGAGAAGCTGCTCGACCTGCCGCTCGTCGGCGACGTCCGTGGCGCCGGCTACTTCTACGGCATCGAGCTGGTCAAGGACAAGGCGACCCGCGAGACGTTCGACGACGCCGAGTGCGAGCGCCTACTGCGCGGCTTCCTCTCCAAGGCCCTCTTCGACGCGGGCCTGTACTGCCGCGCCGACGACCGCGGCGACCCGGTGGTGCAGCTCGCCCCTCCGCTGACCATGGGCCCGGCCGAGTTCGACGAGATCGAGCGCCGGCTGCGCGCGGTGCTCACCGAGGCCGAGAACCACCTCTGACGTGAGCCTCGCGCGCACCGGCACCGCACCCCTCTGGTGGGATGACGCGGAGCCCGTGACGCGGGCGAACCCGTCGGCACAGACGGCGGGCACGGCGCGCCCGGATGACGCGGCACCGGCGCGCACGGCGCAGGCGGATGACGCGACGCCGGTGACGCGTCCCGATGCCGCCGACCTCCCGCACGCGGTCGACCTCCCGCACACGGTCGACGTCGCCGTCGTGGGCGCCGGCTACACCGGGCTCTGGACCGCGTACTACCTGCTACGCGCCGACCCGCGGCTCGACGTCCTCGTCCTCGAGGCGGAGCACGTGGGCCACGGCGCCAGCGGGCGCAACGGTGGCTGGGTGTCGGCGCTGTGGCCGGTGTCGGCCGACGTCGTCGCCGCCCGTTCCGGCCGGGCCGCCGCCCTGGCGCTGCTCGCCGCGCTGCGCGACACCGTCGACGAGGTCGGCCGGGTCGACGCCGCGGAGTCGCTCGGCAGCGGGTTCGTCAAGGGCGGGGCGGTGACCCTGGCCCGGGGCCCGGCCCAGCTCGACCGGGCGCGAGCCGCGGTCGCTCACGAGGCGGCGTGGGCCACCGGAACCCGCTGGCTCGACGCCGACCAGGCCCGGGAGCGGCTGTCGGCTCGCGGCGCCCTCGGTGCCACCTTCACCCCGCACTGCGCCCGGGTGCACCCACGCCGGCTGGTCGACGGTCTCGCCGAGGCGGTGCGCCGGCACGGTGGCACGATCGCCGAGGGGGTGCGCGTCATCCGGGCGGGTGACGGTGTCGTCCTCGTGCAGGGTGGCCACCGGGTCAGCGCACGGTCGGTGGTGCTGGCCACCGAGGCGTGGACCCCGCAGCTCGCCGGGCACGAACGCGACCTCGCGCCGGTGTACTCGCTCCAGGTCGCCACCGAGCCTCTCGACGACGACCGTTGGGCGAGCATCGGGCTGGCCGGCCGCGAGGTGTTCGCCGACCACGGCCACGTCGTCGTCTACGGGCAGCGCACGGATGACGGGCGCCTCACCTTCGGCGGTCGAGGGGCGCCGTACCACTGGGGCTCCGCGGTGCGGCCCGAGTTCGACTCCGACGAGCGGGTGTTCGCGACGCTGCGTCAGTACCTGCTCCGGATGCTGCCGCAGCTGGGCGGCGTGCGGTTCACGCACGCCTGGGGCGGCCCGCTCGGCATCCCGCGCGACTGGCACCCGTCGGTCACCTGGGACCCGGCGACTCGCACCGGCCGGGCCGGCGGCTACGTCGGCGACGGCGTGGCGGCGAGCAACCTCGCCGGCCGGACTCTCGCCGACCTCGTGCTCGGCCGCGACTCGGCGCTCACGGCGCTGCCCTGGGTCGGCCATCGCTCGCCCCGGTGGGAGCCCGAGCCGCTGCGCTGGCTCGGCATCAACTCGGGTCTGCGGCTGGCGCACCTGGTCGACGGCGAGGAGCAGCGCACGGGGAGACCGGCCCGGCTCGGCGGCATGCTCGGCCGGCTCACCGGCGGCGGCCACTGAACCACGCGGGTCCCGGTCGCTCGTCTGGCTCGGTAGCGTCGGGGGGTGCGCGAGATCGAGAGCCTTCCGGCGCTGACCGCGGCGCTCGCCGACGGGGCGTCGCTGCGGGGCAGCCGGCTCCAGGACCTGGATCTCGCCACCCACGAGGTGGCGCTGCTGGCCCGCACCGACTACGACGGCGCCGTCGTGCTCGGCGGCCGGCTCAGCCCGGCCCTCGACGCGCATCTTCGCGCACACGGGGCGCTGGTCTTCCCGGGCGACAGGTCGCTGCCGGTCAACCCCTACCGGGCGAGCCTCTACCAGCCGCACGAGCTGTACGCCGGGCTGCGCGAGCGCGGGTACCACGCCACCCCCGATGCGCAGGCGTACCACTGGTCGCGTGACGGCACCCTGCATCACGACGCCTACGTGACACTGCTCCGGGCGGTGCACGACGACTCGATGAGCGACGCGCTCACCGAGGCACTCGCCGGCTCCCCCGTCGTGGGCGTCATGGGCGGGCACGCGCTCACCCGCGACGCCCACGGCTACCGCGCCGCGGCCGAGCTCGGTCACGCGCTCGCCGGCCGGGGGCTCGTCGTCGCCACCGGCGGCGGGCCGGGCGCGATGGAGGCCGCCAACCTCGGCGCCTTCGCCGCGGATGACGCCGCCCTCGCCGACGCGCTGGCCCGGCTCCGGCCGGTGCCCGGCTTCACGCCCGACGTCGCCGCCTGGGCGGGCGTCGCCCTCGACGTGCACGACGACCTCCTCGCCCGACCGGTGGCCGAGGCTCGCGTGCGGAGCATCGGCATCCCCACCTGGTTCTACGGCCACGAGCCGCCGAACGTGTTCTGCACCGGGATCGCGAAGTACTTCTCGAACGCCATCCGCGAGGACGGCCTGCTCGCCCGCTGCACCGCCGGGGTGGTGGTGCTCGAGGGCGCGGCGGGCACCGTGCAGGAGGTGTTCCAGGCGGCGACGATGCTCTACTACGGCCGCGACCGTGGCGGCCCGCTCCCCCGCCTGGTGCTGGTGGGCCGCCGGCACTGGACCGAGGTCGTCCCGGTGTGGCCGGTGCTCACCGCCCTCGCGGCCGGCCGCCCGATGGCCGACCGGCTGCACCTCGTCGACGACCCCGGCGAGGCCGCAGACCTCGTTGCCGGCCGCTGAACCCGGGGCACATCGACCTCCAGGCCGAGGGCCCGAGACGTCCGGGCGGATGACGGCCATCCGCCACTCGGAATCCGAGCCCGGCGCGGGGGGCGCCGGGGTGGACCCGCACCGGTCACAGCGAATCCACAGGCCCGCCCGGGGCAAACTTCAGGGCCGCAACGCAGGTTCGATGTCCATGGATCGATTCACCGACGTACTGCTCTCGCCTGACCATGCCGACCTCGATGCGGCTCCGGCGCCTCTCCACGTACTCGTCGTCGGCGCCGGCGTCGCCGGGCTGACCTCGGCGGTGACCCTGGCGCTGGCCGGTCACCGCGTGACGGTGCTGGCACGCGACTACGCCCCCGAGGTCACCTCGGTGGTGGCGGGCGCACTGTGGGAGTGGCCACCGGCAGTGTGCGGCCACCACCGCGACGAGGCCTCGATCGAGCGCTCCAAGGAGTGGTGCGTCCTCTCGTACGAGCTGTTCGGCCAGCTGGCCCGCGATCCGGCCACCGGCGTGCACGTGCGACCGGTGGTGTTCCACTTCCGCCGACCGGTCACCGCCGACCCCGCCGCGCACCGCAAGATGACCGAGGTGGCCGAGCATGTCGACGGGTTCCGCCACGACGGCGCGCTCATCGACGAGCACGGCGTCAGCCCCGACCTCGGTCTGCGCGACGCCTACACCTACCTCACGCCCATGATCGACACCGACGTACTCATGCGATGGCTGGCCGAGCGGGCCCGGGCCCTGGACGTCGAGCTGCTGCGTGGTGAGGTGCACGGGGACCTGCTGCTGCAGGAGAGCCGGCTGCGCGCCGACCACGACGCGGACGTGATCGTCAACTGCACCGGGCTCGGTGCCGCCGAGTTGGCCGGTGACGAGGTCTACCCGCTGCGGGGCGCCCTGGTCCGAGCACGGAACGACGGCCGCCGCGTGCCACAGGTGACCGCCGCCCATGCCATGACGTACACCGGGAACGGCGGACAGGACATGGTCTTCATCGTGCCGCGCGGTGAGGACACCCTGCTGCTCGGCGGACTCGTGGAGCCCTGGCAGTTCGACACCGGCATCGGACTGCACAACCACGCGCCGGTGCGCGAGATGCTGGAACGGTGCTTCTCGTTCCTCCCCGCGCTGCGCGACATCGAGATCGACCAGACCGAGCCGGTGCGCGCGGGGCTGCGCCCGTACCGGCCGTCCGGCCCGCGGGTGGAGGCCGAGCCGGCGCATCCGGTGGTCCACAACTACGGTCACGGCGGGTCCGGCGTCACGTGGTCCTGGGGCTGTGCGCGGGAAGTGACGCGGGCGGTCGGTACGGTCGCCCGACGTGAGCACCGACCCGTCGTCAGCGTGTGACGCGAGGCTCGGCGACGTCGAGCAGACCCTACGACCTCCGACGGTCCACGACCGGCACCCCGCGGTAGGCCGCCTCTCCGGTGCCCCGCACGAGTGCCGGGCGAACAGCTCGGGAGCGTCGTGCCTGACGTGACACGGATGCCGCCGAGCGATCCGGATGCCGGCCGTGCGCAGGTCCTGGCCGTGAGCCTGTTCGTCGGCTCCCTCGCCGCCGAGATCCTCGGCCTCGCCGTCGTCTGGCTCCTGGTCACCGGCGGAGGCACCGCCGGTGCCGCCTGGTTGGTGCCTCAGCTGCTGGCCGCGGTCGTGTCGGGCACAGTCGGCCGCCGCTGGTCGATGCGGTGGAGACCCACCCGGGTGGTCATCTGCTCCGAGTGCGTCCGGCTCGCGGCAGCACTGACGGCGCTGTGCGCAGCGCTCGCCGGCGCGCCGATGTGGACGTACGTCGTCGTCGGGATGATCGCCGCGGCGGCTCGTCCGCACCACGACGCGGGCGTCATGGCGTCGCTGCGCCTCTTCCGGCTCTCCGCGACGACACGGAGCCGGCGGGCTGCCCAGCTCGACAACGCGCTGCGACTGGCGAGGGTCGCCGGCCCCGGCGTGGCAGCGGCGAGCGCGTGGGTGTCGCGCGACGGGTTCACGCTCGGGGTCGCCGCACTGGGTTTCGCGCTGGCTGCGCTCCTGGCGATGTCCGCCGGGCGGGGCATCGCCGTCGCACCGACTACGGCACCGCCGGCTCGGGTCGACCCGTCCTTTGACCCACCGGATGCCGTGCTCCGGTTCTGCTTCCTCACCCAGGCGCTCACCGCCGGGACGTGGTATCTCGGCTTCGTGGTCTGCGTGGCGCTCCTGCTGGATGCCGTGGACGGCCCGTTGGGTGGCCTCGCCGGGTTCGGTCTGGCCACCTCGGTCTACGGTGCCGGGAACCTGCTGACGGGGATCGCCGTCGCTC
>JBOFBK010000339.1:0-4367 GCA_051645525.1 Dermatophilaceae bacterium
GGGCCGCCACCACCGTGTTCGCGGCGAGTGGCGCCCCGCCGTTCGGCCGCGGTGCGATGCACGCCGTGCTCGCCCGGGTGGCTGCCGGGGAGCCCGATCTCGGTGCCGTCGACCCGCGCATCGAGCCGCTGCTCTGGGCTGCGCTCTCGCCCGAGCCGGGCGAGCGACCGTCCCGCCACGAGGTGCTCGCCGCGCTCGAGCAGTACGCGCACGGCGTGCCGGTCACCGAGGCCATCGAGGTGCGCCGGGTGCGCGCGGCCACCCAGGTGCTCGCCACACCCGCCACCGCGGCCCTGCCCCCGCCGCCCCCCGTCGTGCCGGATGCCGCCCCGCCCGTTCCGGATCCCGGAGCCTTCCGCGGTGGCCCCGGGCCGGACGCCGCCTCGCCGGGTCTCCTACCGTCACCGGTCGCGCCGCCGAGGGCCGGGCAGCCGGCCGCCGCGCCACCACCGTCCACTGCGCCGCCTGCCGGCCCGCCACCTGCCGGCCTGCCAGCCGGCGCGCCGTCAGTCGGCGCGCCCGCAGAAGGCCCGCCGCCGGCCGGGCCGCCCGCAGGGCCTCCCGGATGGGAGCAGGCCCGCCCGGCCCCGGCCGACCGCCGGCTACCCGGGCCCGGTGCGCCATCGCCGGCCCGACCGGGGGACGAACCGCCAGGTACACCGTCATCCGCCCTGCCGCCGGGGCCTGCCGCGCCGCCATCATCCGCCCTGCCGCCCGGAGACCCGCGAATCGGTCGCCCCACCCGCAGTGGCAGCCTGCTCGCGCTGCTCGCCGTGCTTGCAGGGCTCGCCGCGGCCGCACCGCTCGTGGCGGTGGCGGCGCTCTTCGGCTGGATGACGGCCGCTCGCACCGCCGACCGGTCGGTCACCTCGCTCGTGCTGCGCCGTCACGCGCGTGGTGGGCGGGGCAGCGACATCGCCGTGGCCGTGGCGTCGAGCCCCTGGCACCTGGTGGTCGGGGTGGTCGGGTCCGTGCTCACTGTGGTGCTCCCTGTCGTGGTCGGGGTGTGCGCGATGTTCAGCGCGGCGCTGGTGCTCTCGGGAGTCGCCGGAGGTTCACCGGTGCGGCCCGACAGTGCGGCACCGCTCGCGGCCGCCGGGGTCTTCACCGCGCTGACCGCATGGTGGGGGCCGGGCGGCCCGAGCCTGCGGCGGGGCAGTCGGAGCCTGGTCCGCGGAGTGACTGCTCACGAGACCGCGCGCCAGATTGTCGTCGGCGTCGTCCTCGTGGCGGCGGTGGCGCTCCTCGCGGTGGCGGTCACGGGTGGCCCGTCGTGGTGGCCGAGCTCTGAAGTCCCGGGCTGGGTGGCCGACGGCGTGCAGTCACCGTGATCCGACACGGTGCCGCTGTTGGACAGTGCGGTGAACCACCAGCCTTGAGTTTCGCATCAGCCGAAGATATCTTCGGATTGTGCGAAATCCTGCACCTTCGCTCCTCCCGATCTTCCGGTCGGAGCGTCAGGCTGCTCTTCTGGCATGGCTGTACCTCCGACCCGGCGAGGAGTTCAGCCTCTCCGACCTGGCTCGTCACCTCGAGGTCAGTCTCGGCGCACTACACGCCGAGGTCGAGCGGCTCATGACGGCCGGACTGCTGGAGGACAGGCGGGTCGGCAGGAGCCGGTTGATCCGGGCGCGCACCGACCACCGCGCAGCTCGCGCTCTGACTGAGCTGCTGACCATCACCTATGGACCACAGACAGTCGTCGCCGACGAGTTCGAGGGTCTCCGAGGTGTCGATCGGGTCGTCATCTATGGCTCGTGGGCGCGCCGCTACCGCGGTGAGCTCGGGCGGGAGCCGAGGGACGTCGACGTGATGGTCGTCGGTGCCCCTGACCGTGACGAGGTGTACGAGGCCGCCGAACGCGCCGAGCAGCGGCTCGGACTGCCGGTCAACCCCACGATTCGTTCCAGCGCCGCGTGGCGAGAGGAGAGCGACGCACTCGTCCGGACGGCCAAGCCTCACGCTGTGGTCGTGGTCGACCACACCGCGATGTCCGAACACCACGGAAAGGACCCGCGATGAGTCCGTGGAGCCCTGGCCGAGCGACGGTCGCTGATCTCATCAGCGCCCGGAAGATCACCCGGCTCGCCGGCGCCGATGCCGGCCGGGACGGGCTGATGGAACGAGCGCGCCAGCAGCGTCTCTCGGCGACCACCCTGATCGAGTCGGACCCCGCGACGGCCTACGTCGTCGCGTACGACGCAGCCAACCACGCGGCGATGGCGTTGCTCGCCGAGCAGAACCTGCGTCCGACTCACGATGGTGGTCACCTCGCCATGGAGCAGGTTCTCAGTGCCCAGTTCCACGGCGTGTTCAGCGGATTCAGTCGGCTACGACGTCGCCGCAACGAGCTCGACTACCGCTCCAGCGCCGAGGACTTCGCCGACACCGGCGAGGCGCGCAGAGCGATCGAGGCGGCCACGACGATCGTCGACAACGCGCTCGAGCTGCTCGAGCGCGGCGCGCTCACCACGTTCTGAGCGGCAGCGACGGGCGCGGCCACCGGCACCGGGCGTGGACGTGCGGATCGTGCGTCGGGGCCGCTCACCACGGATCGCCTCGGGCGCGACGGACAACCCCTGCCGCCGTGCCGTCGACGCGAGTGGCCGACTCCCGCGGCCGGTTCGTCGATGGTCGCCTCCACACCGCCCGCCGTCGGTCGCCCGGTCCGATGCCGACGGTGCGCGCCGCCTACGCTGGTTCGACATGTCGAGCCGCCTCGTTCGTCCGATCACCGCGTCGTCGTCGCCATGAGCGAGCGCACGCCCGGCGGGCCGCGTCGGCGGCGGATGCTGCGCGGTTCGGAGCCCACCGAGCCGCTCCCGATGGCCGACCTGCTGCGCCGCACGCCCTACCAGGACACCGCCATCCCCGGCGAGGCGGCCGAGGATGCCGCGGTGCGGCAGGGTGTCGACCTCGCCGCCCGCGTCGGTGAGCTGATGCTGCGGTCGGGCGCCGGTGCGCCACAGGTCCAGGGGAGCGTGGCCGCCGTGGCGGCGGCCGCCGGCGTCGACGTGATCGAGGTCGACATCACGCTGCAGTCGCTGCTCATCCAGGCCACGAGCAGCGAGGGGCGCCAGCACACCCTGCTGCGCGTGGTGCGGCGCTCGCGCTACGACTACGCCCGGCTGGTGGCGGTGCACGAGCTGGTCGGCGACCTCGTCGCGGGGCGGGTGGCTGTCGAGGAGGCGGCGGTGCGGCTCCGGGCGGTGAAGCGTCATCCGCGAGCCTTCTCGCAGTGGGTGGTGTCGGCGGCATCCGCCCTGCTCGCCTCGGCCGTCGCGGTGATGGCCGGGGCCACGCTGCTCGCCGCGGTCGTCACCGTGCTGGTGGTGCTGGCCGTCACCGGGGTCGACCGGCTGCATCAGCGCATCGCGTTGCCGGAGTTCTACGGCAACGCGATCAACTCGTTCGCGGCCACGGTGCTGGCCGGCGGCGTCTACGCGCTCGGCGCGTCCGACGTGCTGCCGTTCGGCGCCGACGACTTCGCGTTCGTCGTCGCGGGCGGCATCGTCACCATGCTTCCCGGGCGCACCATGGCGGCGGCGATCGAGGACGTGCTGTTCGGGTTCCCGCTCACCGGTGCGGGCCGGCTGCTCGGTGTGGTCGTGTCGCTCTCCGGGCTGGTCATCGGCATCGCCACCGGGCTGGGGTTGATGCTCACGGTCACCGAACGGCTCGACTCGGCGTTCGTGCCGCCCTCGGTGCTCGACCTCGAGGTCACCGGGGCGCCGCTGGCCGCGGCGGTGCTCGGCGCGGTCGTGGTGGGGGCGGCCGGTGCGGTGACGCTGCAGAGCCGCTGGCGTCTCGTGCTGCCGGTGGCGGGGCTCTCGGTGCTCGCGGCCGGCATCTCCGCCGGCCTCACCCGCGCCGACCTCGTCGGGCCGGTGCTCGCCAGCGGCGTGGCGGCCGTCGTGCTCGGTGTCTGCGGGGGCGCGGTTGCCCAGCGGTTGGACGTGCCGTCGACGGTGCTGGTGGTGCCGGCCAGCTACGCGCTGCTTCCCGGCCTGACGATCTTCCTCGGCCTCTACGAGCTGGTGGCGCGCGGGGAGGACCAGGGGCTGCTGTCGTTCCAGGCAGGCAGCGTGCGGCTGCTCGGAGCGTTCGGCGTGCTGCTCGCGATCGCCACGGGGAGCTCGCTCGGCGAGGTGCTGGCCTCATCATGGAGCCGCCGGAACCGGTCTGGGGCTACCGACGCCCCGAGGCGCGCGGCCTGAGAATGCGGCCTGAGGATGTCGTGACCTTCCGTCGATCGCCAGGTGCCGCGCGGCTGCAGAACCTACGGTGGTGCACCATGCGCACCCGTGCCGCCACCGGCTCCGTCCTGGTCATCGCTCTCGCGGTCACTCTTGCGGGTGGGTGCTCCG
>JBOFBK010000340.1:0-5409 GCA_051645525.1 Dermatophilaceae bacterium
ATGCCGCAGCTCACCGAGGAGCGGCGCAAGGAGTACGTGCGGATGGCGCACCACCAGGCCGAGGAGGCCCGGGTCTCGGTGCGCAACATCCGGCGGCACGCCAAGAGCTCGCTGGAGCGTCTGGTCAAGGACGGCGAGATCGGGGAGGACGACGGCGCCCGCGCCGAGAAGGAGCTCGAGTCGGTCACCAAGCGGCACGTGGACCAGATCGACGACCTGCTGCAGCGCAAGGAGGCCGAGCTGCTCGAGGTCTGAGCCGGCCGGCACCTCCCGACGATGGGCACCTCTCGACGATGACGGACCTCCCCGCTCCCGCCGCCGAGTCCGACGGACCCGCCGACGAACCGCCGGCCGACGCCCCGACCGGCGGTCGCAACCTCCCCGTCGCCATCGGGGTCGGCCTGCTGCTGGGTGGGCTGGTGGTGAGCACGCTGCTCCTCGACAGCCGCGCGTTCCTCGTGGTCGTCGTCGGCGCGGTCGCGATCGGCGCCCTCGAGATGCGTCGCGCGCTGGCGGCCCGGGGTGCTGACATCCCGGTCGTCCCGCTCCTGCTCGGCACGGTCGGCATGCTCGGGTCGGCCTACCTGCGTGGAGCCGAGGCGCTGCTGCTGACCTTCGGCCTGACTCTCGTCGGACTGCTGGTATGGCGGGTCGCCGACGGGCTCGCCGGAGCGGCTCGTGACCTGGCGGCATCCGCGTTCGTGATGTTCTACCCGGTGTTCCTCGCCGGTTTCGTGGCGCTGATGCTTGCGCTGCCCGACGGGCGGCAGCGCGTGGCGACGTTCATCGTCGTCGCGGTGTTCTCCGACATCGGCGGCTACGCGGTGGGTGCCTCGATCGGTCGGCACCCCATGGCGCCCTCGCTCAGCCCGAAGAAGTCCTGGGAGGGCTTCGCTGGCTCGGTGGCGGCATGTGCCGGGGTCGGCGCAGTCGCCGTGCCGCAGCTGCTCGGCGGTCCCTGGTGGGCCGGGGTCCTGCTCGGTGTCGTCACCGCGGCGGCGGCAACGGTGGGCGACCTCGTCGAGTCGAGCATCAAGCGTGACCTCGGCATCAAGGACATGGGCACCCTGCTGCCCGGGCACGGCGGACTGATGGACCGGATCGACTCGCTCCTCGTCGTGGCGCCGCTCGCCTACGGGCTGCTGCTGGTGTTCGTGCCGCTCTAGCCTGCGACGGATCGACGACTGGCGACGGACGCGCTCGGCCGGCGACGGACACGCTGGCCAACCGCAGGCGACCGGTGAACCGGCGCGGCTCAGCCGGCGTCGCGCCGAGTGCCGAGCAGGTGGTCGAGGAACGGGGTCGTCGTGAGGTCGAGGGTGCCGTCGGCGCCTTCCTCGGTGAGCCGCGTGATGCGCCGGTCCAGCCAGTGGAAGGTGTGCGGCGACACCGGGCCCGACCCGTCGGCGTGCAGCGCCTGGGCGTACGGGGGGACCAGCTCGAGCGCGTCCCGGGTCTGTTGCGGGGTCGAGCACGGCTGGATGACGATGGCGTGCCGGTAGGGCACGGCGAACACGAACCCGCCCCCGCTGTCGGCCCGGGGCAGCAGGCGGCGGACGACGAGGTCGAGGAACCGCGCGAACGACGCGGTGTAGGGGCTGTCGCCGATCAGCGCGAACACCGAGCCGCCGCCGTCGCCGACCCGCTCCACGTCGACCGGTGAGGTCACCGCGAGGGTCGCCAGGTTCTGGCGGCCTCGTTCGACGAGCGCCGGCACCCGGTGTCCGGTCTCGGTGAGTCGCGACTCCGGGAGCATGACGACCGCGGAGGGGAGGTCGAGGCTGAGCACCTCGTGCACGCCGTCGGCGAACCAGTTGGCGTAGTCGAAGCCGCCTGCCGGGTCGTGGATCCGGTCGGCGCCGACCAGGCGCGCAGTAAGGGCGGAGTCGAACTCGTCGGGGGTGAGGATGCCGACGTCTCCTTCGGCGGCTGCGGTGAGGCGCTCGAGATGGCGGAGCGCCTCGGGGTCGATCACCGCGGCGTCGTCGGCGGACGGCATCCGGATGTCGGTCTCGCTCGGCGCGCCGGGAACGGCGGTGGGACGACCCGCCGCGTGCTCCCGCCCGTCCTCGCTCGACCGTGAACGGCCGAACAGGCCCATGGGCTGTTCCTTCCCTGCTGGCTCGTTCCCTGCCGAACGAGACTGCGGCCACGGTAAGGGAGCCTGATGCCGCCGCGTGGCGAAACCGGAAAACAGCCACGGTCCGCTGCGGCGTCGGCGCGTCCCCGCGTGCCAGGCGAACCCTCGACGAGGGAAACCGCACCCGGCAGTACGCGCGACTCCGCGTGCTGGGCGCTCCGCCTCATGGCGCGGTGCGTCATCCCGACCGGCGGGCTGCGACAATCGTCGTCGATGCCCGAGACCACCCGACCCGAGCCCGGGCGGATCACGCTGACCGCTCCGCGCCGTGGCAAGCCGCCACGACACCTCGCCGACCTCACCCTCGACGAGCGCCGCAGTGCCGCAGCCGAGCTCGGCCACCCGGCATTCCGCGCCAACCAGCTCTCGACCCACTACTTCGACCGGCTCGTCGACCGGCCCGAGCAGATGACCGACCTACCACGGGCGGCGCGCGAGGCCCTGGTCGCCGAGCTGCTGCCGACCCTGCTCACCCCGGTGCGCTCGGTCACCGCCGACGCCGGCGCCACCGTGAAGCAGGTCTGGCGGCTGGCCGACGGCGCGCTCGTGGAGTCGGTGCTGATGCGCTACCCGAGGCGGGTCACGGTGTGCATCTCGAGCCAGGCGGGATGCGGCATGAACTGCCCGTTCTGCGCCACCGGCCAGGAGGGCCTGACCCGCAACATGTCGACCGCCGAGATCGTCGAGCAGGTCGTCGCCGCAGCGCGTCTGCTCCGGCACGGCGGAATTCCTGAGTTTGGTTCCGCGACAACCGGATTCGCGGCGCTCGGCGACGAGGCCGGCGACGGTGACCCGCTCGGTGCGGCCGGCGACGGTGACCCGCTCGGTGAGGTGCCGGATGACGCCCGCGCCGGCTCCTCGTCATCCGGCACCTCGTCATCCGGCACCCCTCGTGCGGGACGGGTGACCAACGTCGTATTCATGGGGATGGGGGAGGCGCTGGCCAACTATCGCGCCGCCGTCGGGGCGATCCGCCGCCTCGTCGACCCGGCTCCCGCGGGGCTCGGTCTGTCGGCTCGTGGCATCACGATGTCGACGGTCGGCCTCGTGCCGGGCATCGACCGGCTCACCGCCGAGGGCGTACCGGTCACTCTGGCGCTGTCACTGCACGCTCCCGACGACGAGCTGCGCGACGAGCTGGTGCCGGTCAACACCCGGTGGAAGGTCGACGAGGCCATCGACGCCGCGAAGCGGTACCACGACGCCACCGGGCGCCGCGTGAGCATCGAGTACGCGCTCATCCGCGACGTCAACGACCAGGCCTGGCGGGCCGACCTGCTCGGCGAGAAGCTGGCCGCCCGGGGGAAGGGCTGGGTGCACGTCAACCCGATCCCGCTCAACCCCACGCCGGGGTCGCGCTGGACGGCATCCCGGCGCGGGGTGGAGCAGCAGTTCGTCGAGCGGCTGCGGGCGCACGGTATCCCCACGACCGTGCGCGACACCCGAGGCTCGGAGATCGACGGCGCCTGCGGTCAGCTCGCCGCGTCGACCGCCTGAGCGCCGCTCCGGCCGGTCCCGCTCCCCGCAGGCGCACGCGGCTACCCTGGCCCGGTGAGGAACGGCGCGACGAGGCGGATGACGCTCACGGCCACCGCGGCCGTCGCGACACTGCTTGCGGCGGGCTGCGCGTCGGATGCCGACCTGCCCGCCAACCTGCGGTCCAGCGCGGGCCACGGACACTCCACGAGTTGGGCAGCGACACCGACGGCCACGCCCACCGAGGTGCCGCTGCGGGCGGGGGAGCGGTTCGCCGAGCTGCGGCTGCCGGTCGCGTACACGCCGTCGGCGCCCACCGAGACCGGCACCGACGACTACCGGTGCTTTCTCGTCGACCCACGGCTCGGCAGCGACCAGTTGGTGAGCGGGGTCGACATCCGGCCCGACAACCCCGAGGTCGTTCACCACGTCATCGTCTCCACGGTCGAGCCGGATGACGTCGACGCCGCCGAGCGTCGTGACGCCGCCGACCCCGGGCCGGGCTGGACCTGCTTCGGCGGCAGCGGTGTGGGTGACGGCGTCGGTGGCGCCGGGGTCGACCTCGACCAGGCCGACTGGGTCGGCGCGTGGGCACCCGGCGGGGGCGAGCGCGTCATGGCCAAGGACATCGGCATCCCGCTCGCGAAGGGCAGCCGGCTCGTCGTCCAGATGCACTACAACCTGCTCGCCGGCACCGGCCCCGACCGCAGCTCGGTCCGGCTCCGGCTGTCCGAGGCCGAGGGCAGCGGCAAGCAGGCACTCGACACGATGCTGCTCCCGGCGCCGGTCGAGCTGCCGTGCCGCGACGACCGGCGCTCCGGCCTCTGCAACCGCACGGTGGCGGTCGCCGACATCCGGAAACGGTTCGACGAGAACCCGGCCCGCGCCGACCTCATCCACCTGCTGTGTGGGCCGGTCGACCCCGGGCCGGTGCAGAGCTGCACCCGCCAGGTCCGCCGGAAGGGCACCATCCGTGCGGTGGCCGGGCACATGCACCTGCTCGGCCGCGCCATCACGGTCGATGTCAACAAGGGCACCCCGCAGGCGGAACGAGTGCTCGAGGTGCCGGTGTGGGACTTCGACGACCAGGGCAGCGTCCCGCTCGCGACACCGGTGACGGTAGGTCCCGGTGACACCGTGACGGTGACCTGCACGCACGACCAGGCGCTGCGCGACGTGCTGCCGGCGTTCGAGGGCCAGAAGGAGCGCTACGTGGCCTGGGGCGAGGGCACCACTGACGAGATGTGCCTCGGCATCGTCTTGCTTACCCGCCCCTGACCGTCCTCCGAGGTCGTCGACGGCCTGAGGCTCGAGCCCCGGCCGTCGTTCACCGCCGGTTCGTGAGCAGCAGGAACGCCACGGACGGGAGCACGACCATGGTCGCCGCACACCCCAGCACGACGGCTCGTGGCGGCAGCACGTGCAGCGCGGCCGAGCCGATCGACAGTGCCACGAGCATGCCGCCGTACTCCGACACGCTCTTGCGCCGGGCTGCTGCGGCGACCGCCGTCCAGGGCAGGGTGATCTGCACGTACCTGACGAAGGTCACGTCGGCGATCGGTGTGCCGGCCGCCACGATCGCTGCCCCCACGACCACGAGGACCGGCCGATCCGCACCCAGCGCGATGACGAGGAATCCGCCGGCCGCCACCAGCCGAGCGGCGAGCACGACGACCGCTACCCTGCTGGTCTGGGGGAGGCGAGCGACGGCGATCCCCGTCAGCAGGTTCCCGGCACCGTAGACCGAGGTGGCCAGACCGAACCCGGCGAGGCCACCCAACGGGCCGTCCACG
>JBOFBK010000341.1:0-1821 GCA_051645525.1 Dermatophilaceae bacterium
AGGAGGCGTACCTCGACGGGAGGTGGCAGCCGGACCCGAACACCGCCGACGAGCAGGCCTTGGCCTTCCTCGTCAAGGGTCATGGCCTGGTTGTCCTCGTCGGGTGCAGCCACCCCGGCCTGATCAACATCGTTCGGGCAGCACAGCAACTCACCGGCTCCTCCGCCCTGCACGCAGTCGTCGGTGGCTTTCACCTCAACGTCCCGGACGCCACTGCGCTCCTTCCCCGGACGATAGGCGCCCTGCGGCGGCTGTCTCCGGACTGGATCGTCCCCAGCCACTGCACCGGCTGGGGAGCGCACGCCGCCCTGGCGCACACCTTCCCTGAGCAGTGCGTCCCCGGATCAGTCGGTACCCGGCTGCACTTCGGCGCCACTACCTGACCAGTACGTCCGGCGCCGGCCCGACCGGACACCCGAGACGCTGCCCCTCCCCTAGCTCACCTGAACGGAGAACCGTGAAAGTCACCGCCCTGTCGACAGGCCGCCTCAAACTGCACCCGCAGCACGTGTGTGGAAGTCGGCTACCCGCTCCGGTCTGGGTCGCCACGTCTCGCCGATGGACCGACTGGCTGCCCATCCATGTCTTCGTGATCGAACACCCCGAGGGGCTGGTGATCTTCGATCTGGGCCAGGACGTCAGGTCAGTTCAGGACGGTGCGACGTACTACGGTCGCCATCTCCTCGGACGGCTCCTGCGCCGCTCGGCTGTGCTCGACGTCCCATCGGACCAGACCCTGCCTACCTTGCTGCACACCGCCCGACGGCGTCGGCCACCCGTTCACACGGTGGTGTTGAGCCATTTCCATCCCGACCACATCGGCGGGCTGCGAGACATCCCCGTGATCGCACCCGACGCCAGGGTCGTCGCGTCACAGGACGAGCTCGACACTCTGGGAGCCCGCCGTCCCGAACTGTCCGGCGTCCTCCCTCAACACATCGACCTCCCCGGACTCCGTTGGCAGCCCACCGTCCTCACCCGACTTCACGGCCGGCTCGGCGGCCTGCGAGGGATGGATCTGATGGGTGACGAGTCCCTCATCGTGCTACCGACTCCCGGACACACTGCCGGATCCCAGTCCCTCCTGGTTTCCCCGCCCGGTCGAACCCCCATGCTCGTCGTCGGCGACGCCGGCTTCCGAGAAGACCTCATGCGTGAAGGCCGTCTACCGGGAGTGGGCGACCCCCGCCAGATGGGCTCCACCACAACGATGCTGACCACTCTCGCGGACAGCCTCGGAGCGGTACTACTCCCCGCGCACGACCCAGACACAGCACCGAGGCTCCGCCAGGCCCAGGCGTAGCTCTCGCCGAACCACCAGGGACCGGGCCGACCTCTCCGTCCCGACGCCGTGGCCGCACTCCAGCCCACCGGGGCGGACGTACGCGGTGGGCTTCGAGAGCCGCGCGGTGGCCTGGAGTCGATCGGCTCTGGTCTGCCGTCCGTCCTGCAACGGCCGGTCCTCGATGACCCGGTTGGGCGACGACCGCCTCGGCTCCGGCATGATCTCCTTGGCGCCGTCCTCACCGATGTCGCCGATGAGGACCAGGCGAGGAGGACGTGTGACTCAGCAGGAGACCCGCCGGTGGGTGCTCGCCGACGCGTTCGACCGCGCCGCCCCCAGCTACGACGCGATGGTGGCCCTCTCCCCCGGCTACCACGACCAGCTGCGTCGCGCGGCCGACCTGCTCGTCGCCCGCGCGCCCGCGACGATCAACGGCGACCCGTTGCGGGCTCTCGACCTCGGCTGCGGGTCGGGGGCGTCGACCCAGGCGCTGCTCGGCGCGTGGGGCGGCGCACGGCCGGGCCCGATCGAGGTGG
>JBOFBK010000342.1:0-3954 GCA_051645525.1 Dermatophilaceae bacterium
CCAGAGCGCCTTGGTGACGGGCACGGTGACGGCCTTGCTCGCCTGGTAAGCCAGGCTCATCGCCGGTCCTCGGCGACCACGGTGCCCCCGAGCACCCGCTCGATGACCGGCACTCCCACGTCGCCGGCGCCGTCGACCGCCTCGTCGTCGGGGCTGATCGCGCTGTCGTCGATCACCACTGGCGGGGTGACCGGCTCGGCCGCCGCCTGCGCCCGGGCCTGTTCGAGCGGGCTCGACCACGCGGGCCCGGGAGTGGGCGGTGCGACCGGGCCCGGCGAGCCTCCGCCCACCGGTGACGGGCCCGCGGTGGAACCGGGGAGGCCCGCGGATGCCGGACCGTCGGGCCGGGAGTAGTGGCCGAGCGGTCCGCGCTCGGCGGATGACCGGCCCGTATCGGACGAACCGGACCCGGTTGACGCCGCCTGCCCTCCGGACGCGACCGAACCCGATGGGGACGCGGTGACCGACATGCTGCCCGTGGCCGAAGCGGTGCCGGTGGCCGACGCGGCGCCCGCGGTCGATGAGGTGCCGGTTGTCGACGCGGTGCCGGTGGATGACGTGCTGCCGGTGGTCGCGTGGGCGCCACCGGTCGATGCGGCGCCGCCCGGCGGGGCCGCGTCTGGTGCGGTCGGCGGGAGCGGTGTGACGTCGCCGGGCACCGCCTCGACCCGGGTGTCGAGGCCGAGGACGTCGACCAGGGCCTGGCGCACGTAGTCGGCGTGCGAACCACGCCGGAACGCCTCGGCGAGACCGGCGGTGGCCACGGTGAGCACGACGCGCTCACCGTCATAGTCGGCCACCTGGGCGTTCTGCGACACCAGGGTCCAGGTGGTGCGCCGGAGCTCGCCGAGACGGATGAGCACGTCGGGCCAGGATCGGCGCACCGCGTCGGTGTCGAGCCGGCCCGGCGTGGGCGCCTCCGCCGCCGAGCCGGCCGGCGGCTGCGCGACATCCGTGGCGCCTCGCGAGAGTCCAGTGTCGTGACCGTCCGAACCCGCCGAGCGCTCGTCATCCGGCGTGGACTCGGGCGGCATCTCCGCCATGTGGCCGGATGGTGCGCTGCCGGTGAGAGGTGAGCCGGCGGCATCCGGCTCGGGCGTGCCCTTCGCCGTGGAACTGGATGAAGCGGCGTCGCTGGGAGGTGAGCCGGCAGCATCAGGCTCGAGTTCGCGCGGCGGCTGAGCGGGTGGGGCCGAGTCTTCCGGCTGCGCCGACTCGGCAGGTTGCTGCGGAGTCCCGGAGCGGTGATGCCCGGACTCGGCGGGATGCCCCTGACTCCGCGGTGGCGTCGATCCACGCGCAGCACTCGGCACCCCGCCGACGTCGAGCCGGCGTTCGAGCCGGTCGAGCCGGGTTGCGTACCCCTGCTCGCCGGCTGCGCCGGGCAGCAGGACCCGGGCGATGAGGATCTCGAGCTGGAGCCGGGGCGCGGTGGCACCGGTCATCTCGGTGAGGCCGGCGTTGGCGAGGTCGGCGGCTCGGGACAGCGCACCTGCGCCGAACGCCGCCGCCTGGTGACCCATCCGGGCGAGCTGGTCCTCGGGGTGGTGGCGGAGCACCGCGGCGGCACCGTCCCCGACGGCCTGCACGATGATCAGGTCGCGCAGCCGCTCGAGCAGGTCTTCGACGAAGCGCCGCGGGTCGAGGCCGGTCTCGACCACCCGGTCGACGGCCCGGAACGCCGCCGCCGCGTCACCGGCGGCCAGCGCGTCGACGGTGGCGTCGAGCAGCTCACCGTCGGTGAACCCGAGCAGCGCCGCGGCCGACTCGTAGGTGAGACCGGACTCGCCCGACCCGGCGATGAGTTGGTCGAGCACCGAGAGCGAGTCGCGCACCGACCCGCCGCCCGCGCGCACGACGAACGACAGCACCCCGGGCGCCACGGCGACCCCCTCCCGGGAGCACAGCTCGTCGAGGTACGCCTGCAGCCGCGCCGGCGGCACCAGGCGGAACGGGTAGTGGTGCGTGCGCGAGCGGATGGTGCCGATGACCTTCTCGGGCTCGGTGGTCGCGAACACGAACTTCACGTGCTCGGGCGGCTCCTCGACGATCTTGAGCAGCGCGTTGAAGCCCTGCGGCGTCACCATGTGCGCCTCGTCGATGATGTAGACCTTGAAGCGGCTCTGTGCCGGGCCGTACGACGCGCGTTCGCGCAGGTCGCGGGCGTCGTCGACACCGCCGTGGCTGGCCGCGTCGATCTCGATGACGTCGACCGTGCCAGGGCCGCCGCGGGCCAGCGCCACGCACGAGTCGCACACCCCGCACGGCTCGGGAGTGGGCCCCTGCTCGCAGTTGAGACACCGGGCGAGGATGCGGGCGCTCGTCGTCTTGCCGCACCCGCGCGGCCCGGAGAACAGGTACGCGTGGTTGACCCTGCCGGTACGCAGCGCCTGCATCAACGGCTCGGTCACGTGCTCCTGGCCGATGACGTCGGCGAACGTCTCCGGCCGGTACCGGCGGTACAGGGCGGTGCTCACCCGCCGACCCTAGCCCCGCTCGCGGACACCCGGGAACGCCTGTCCCCAGGCGCCGGTCTCAGAGGTTCGCACGGGCGGATGACTGCCTCCCTCGGATCCGGCGGTCACGCTGTCGCCTCGAGCGGCGTGTCCCCCCCTGGTGCCGTCCGACAAGAACCGCGTCCAACCGACGTACGCTCGTCTGGTGCGTATCGACGTCTGGTCCGACATCGTCTGCCCGTTCTGTCACCTCGGGAGGCGGCATCTCGATCTCGCGCTCGAGCAGTTCGAGCACGCCGATGAGGTGGGCGTCGTGTGGCACAGCTTCCAGCTCGACCCGAGCGCGCCCGCGGTGGACCGCCGGCCGATGGTCGAGGTCGTCGCCGCCAAATACGGCACCTCGCCCGAGGCGATGACCGACCAGATGCGGCGGATGGCGCGCGACGCCGCCGCGGTGGGGCTCGACTTCCGCTGGGAGCAGCTCGTCGGTGGCAACACCTATGACGCGCACCGGTTGCTGCACCACGCCCGGTCGGCCGGCCGGGAGCAGCAGGTCACCGACCGGGTGATGCGCGCCTGGTACACCGAGGGTGCGGCGATCGGCGACCACGAGACGCTCACGCGGCTCGGCACCGACGCCGGCCTCGCCCCGGATGACGTGCACACCCTCCTCGCCGGCGACGACTTCGGCATCGACGTGCGCACCGACCTCGCGCTCGCCGCGCAGATCGGCATCACCGCGGTGCCGATGTTCGTGCTCGACCAGACGTACGGCGTCAGCGGGGCGCAGCCGGTCGAGGTGCTGCTCGGCGCCATCCGGCAGGTGTGGGAGCGGCAGGGCACCGAGCCCGAGGAGGCTACCGCGGGAGGCGGTTGCGGCGGCGGCTGCTGCGGCGGGGTCTGCGGCTCCGGGGGCGAGGCGGATGACGGGGCACCGGCGCAGGCCGAGCCCACCGTCACCGTCCGCTGACCTCACCCGCCGAGAACCAGGACACCCCGCGTACCTGGAAGAGCTCACCTGCCCTTGCTGCATTCCTGCCCTGGGGGAGTTCGGCGAGGTACCACCACGCGGGGTGCCGGCACCGATCCTAGGTGGGTGGGCGTCATCCGTCGACATCGGTGCCGACGCCTCGGGCCGGCACCCGTCCCGCCCCCGAACCGCGGTCCACGGGGAGGGGCGCCACGGGAAGGTCGACGACGAACCGGGCGCCGCCCGCCGGTGCCTCCCCCACCGTGACCGTGCCGGTGTGCCAGCGCACCTGCTGCGCCACGATGGCCAGGCCGAGACCGCTGCCGGCTGCTACCGAGCGGCCGCGGGCGAACCGCCGGAAGACCACCTCTCGCGCCTCGGGAGGGATGCCCGGACCGGCATCGTCGACGACCAGCTGGGCACGGTCGCCGTGCTGGGCCACCTCGACCCGGACCGGCGGCCGGCCGTGCCGCACGGCGTTCACCACGAGGTTGTCGACCAACAGCCGCAACCCGTCGGGCCAACCGC
>JBOFBK010000343.1:0-23575 GCA_051645525.1 Dermatophilaceae bacterium
ATGTCGTTCTGGCGCAAGAACTACCGCACCTCGATCGAGGGTGACGACGAGCAGGCACTCTCCCGCGAGTACGTCTACTACGACCCCATCGACACCCTCCCCGAGGCCGGGCAGCGCTGGTGGAGCGAGAACACCGACGTCGTGGGCGCCCATGAGGCGGCGCTCGTCGGAGCGGGAGCCAGCCGGGCGGCATCCGCTACCCAGCTCGCCTGACCCGCCCGCCACCCGGATGACGCACGCCACCGTCGTCCGTTAGTCGCGGGCGGAGCGGGGTCGGGCGCGCACGTGCATCCGCTCGCCCTGCGGGCCGAAGAGACAGAGGATCTCGACCGGGCGGTCGTCGGCGCAGCCGAACCAGTGCGGCACGCGGGTGTCGAACTCCGCGACCTCACCAGGACCGAGGACGAGATCGTGCTCGCCGAGGACGAGCCGGAGCCGACCGTCGAGCACGTACACCCAGTCGTAGCCCTCGTGACTGCGAGGCTCGAGCTCGCTGCGCGACCGTGGCCGCAGCACCTGCTTGAAGGCGCGCACGCCGCCGGGCCGGTTGGTGAGCGGGATGACGGTCGCGCCCCACCTCTCGACCGGGCGCGGGTGCACGCGCGGGTCGCCGGTAGGCGGTGCGTCGACGAGCTCGTCGAGCGTCACCCGATAGGTGGTGGCGAGTGGCACGAGGTGCTCGATCGACGCCTTGCGCTCCCCCGACTCCAGTCGTGACAACGTGCTCTGCGAGATGCCGCTGGCTCGGGACACCTGCGCGAGGGTCAGCCCCCGGTGCGTCCGCAGGTCTCGTAGCCGGTGCCCGATCGCGTCGTGATCGACGCCGCGAGGGGCCGAGGCCTGTGCCATTCCGGCAACATACCTTGCTCGTCGAGTCATACCGAGCGCACGCTGACCGCATGGCCACCACGACCACCACCAACAGCGCCACGACCGGCACCGACCACGACGCCACCACGGAGACCGAGCGCACGACCGACGCGGCTGAGCGCACCGCCGCCGACGTGCTCGTCATCGGCGGTGGTCCGGCCGGGCTCTCCGCCGCCACCGTGCTCGGCCGCAGCCGCCGCTCCGTGCTCGTCGTCGACTCCGGCGAGCCGCGCAACGCGCCCGCCGACGGCGTGCACGCCTTCCTCGGCCACGACGGCATCCCACCGGCGGAGCTGTTCGCCCGCGGCCGGGCGGAGGTCGAGCGGTACGGCGGCCGATTCGTCGACGGCACCGCGACCGGCGCGCACGTCGACGGTGACGGCGTCGTCATCCAGCTCGCCGACGGCACCACGCGGCGCGGCCGGCACGTCGTCGTGACCACCGGCTTGGTCGACGAGCTGCCGCAGGTGGCCGGTCTGCGCGAGCAGTGGTGGCGGGGCGTCATCCACTGTCCGTACTGCCACGGCTGGGAGGTGCGCGACCGACGCGTCGTCGTGCTCGCCACGTCGGCGGTGGGCCTGCACCACGCCGAGCTGTTCAGCCAGCTCACCGACGACCTCGCCGTCATCGTCCACGAGCCGGATGCGCTCGACGCCGCACAGCTCGACCGGCTGCGCGCGATGGGCGCCGACGTCGTGGAGGGCAAGGCCGTCGAGGTTCGCTCGGTCGACGGGGTGCTCGCCGACGTCGTCGTCGACGGGGCCGGTGTCGTTCGTGCCGACGCCCTGGTCGTCGCCCCCTTCGCCGCCGCGCGCTCCGCGGTGCTGGAGTCGCTCGGCGTGGACACCGAGGACGTCGAGGTGTTCGGCCGTGTCGTCGGCAGGGCCGTGCCGGTCGACCCGACCGGCCGGACGAGCATCGACCGGGTGTGGGCGGCCGGCAATGTCACCGACCCGATGGCGCAGGTCGTCATGGCCGCCGCCGCGGGCACTCGCACCGGCGCGATGGTCAACGCCATGCTGGTGCAGGAGGACCTCGAACGCCGCCTCGCCGCGGACGCCTGAGAGGTCGTCGTTCGTGTCGCCGGCGCCCGGGTCACTCGACCCGGGTCACCCGACCACGTTCACTCCCACGGGGTGGAGAGCACGACGGTGGTGCGGGTGGCGACGTTCGCCGACCCTCGCACCGTGGCGATGAGCTCCTCGAGGTCGGCCGGCGTGCCGACCCGCACCTTGAGGATGTAGTTCTCGTCACCGGCCACGGAGTGGCACTCCTCGATCTCGGGGACCTCGCGCAGCCGGTCGGGGATGTCGTCGGGGGCGGCAGGGTCGAGGGGGGTGATGGAAATGAACGCCGTCAACGCCCGGCCCAGCTGACCGTGGTCGACCCGCGCGGTGTAGCCCCGCACCACACCACGCTCCTCCAGCCGCCGGACCCGCTGGTGCACCGCCGAGGTCGACATGCCCAGCGCCCTGCCGAGGTCGGTGTAGCTCATCCGACCGTCGCCGGCGAGCAGCGCGACGATCCGGCGGTCGACGTCCTCCATGCGGCGAGAGTAGCCGCGGCGCACCCGTCTGACCCGGCGGGTAGCCTCCCGGACGTGGCCGACCACGCACCCCGACTGATGCTGCTCGACTCCGCCAGTCTGTACTTCCGGGCGTTCTACGGGGTGCCCGACCAGCGCCGATCGCCCGACGAGCCGCCGACGAACGCCCTGCGCGGCTTCCTCGACATGGTGGCCACGCTCGTCACCGCGCACCGCCCCACCCACCTCGTGGCGTGCTGGGACGACGACTGGCGACCGCAGTGGCGGGTCGACCTCGTCCCCACCTACAAGACGCACCGGCTCACCGACGGCAGCGAGACCGCGGAGGAGTCGCCCGACGACCTCACCCCGCAGGTGCCCGTCATCCGCGACGCCCTGGCCGCGGTGGGCATCGCGCGTCTCGGTGTCCCGCACTGCGAGGCCGACGACGTCATCGGCACCCTGGCCACCCGGTACCGCGGGGTGATGCCGGTGGACGTCGTCACCGGGGACCGCGACCTGCTGCAGCTCGTGGATGACGACCACGGCGTCCGGGTGCTCTACACCGGGCGCGGCGGTGTGCGCGAGCCCGACCTCGCGACCCAGTCGCTGCTGCGGGAGAAGTACGGCGTGCCGACCGGGGAGGCCTACCTCGACATGTCGGTGCTGCGCGGCGACACCAGCGACGGGCTGCCCGGCGTCAAGGGCATCGGCGACAAGACCGCCGCGGCGCTCATCGCGACCTACGGCTCGCTCGCCGGGCTGCGCGCGGCCGTCGACGGCGGCGACCCGGCGATCAAGGGAGCGCGGCGCGCGAACCTCGAGGCGTCATCCGCCTACCTCGACGTCGCGCCACAGGTGGTGCGGGTGCGCCGTGACGCCGCGGTGCCGGATGACGTGGACCTCGCCGTCCCGCGCGAGGTGGCCGACCCCGACCTGCTCGACCAGGTGACCGAGACCTACGGCGTGACCAGCCCGATGCGCCGCCTGCTCACCGCCCTCGACCTGCACTGACGAGGCCTCGACCGAGGCGGTCGGCGACGCCCTTGGGTCGAAGCAAGTGCTGACCAACCAGCCGCTACCAGCGCCGAACCTGCCAGAACCTGACCGAATCGGTAAGCCCCATTTAGTCGAGGCGGTCGGCGGCGACCACACCGCGCAGCACCGCGTCGACCGCGCGCCGGGCGGTACGCCGCAGCTCGGGGTCGGGCGTCGCATTCGAGATCTGGTCGAGCAGGTCGACGAGCTGCTTGCACCGGCGCACGAAGTCACCCGCCGCGATGTCGGACCCGCGCAGCACCGTCTCGAGCCGCTCCCCCGCGGCCCACCGGTGCACCATCCAGGCCAGCCCGCCGTCGGGCGCCCCGGTGGTCGGCAGGGCGTGCGCGGTCTCCAGCTCCTCGATCTCGCGCCACAGCCGCTCGGTGGCGGCCACGGCGCCGGCGACGTCGGCGGTCGGCATCCGCGGCGACACCTCGGCGCCGTCGCCGCGCGGCTCGTGCACGAGCACCGACACCGCGGCCGCCAGCTCCGCGGCATCCAGCCGGGTCCACACGTCACGGCGCAGACACTCGGCCGCGAGCAGGTCCTTCTCGGTGTACAGCCGCCGCAGCCGCTCCCCGCGCGCGGTGACCACGGTGCGGCCCTCGGCGAGGTAGCCCAGCGCCTCGAGCGCCTCGCAGATCCGATCGAACGTCTGCGCCACGGTGTTGGTGCGGCCCTCGACCCGCCGCTGGATGCCGGTGGTCTCCCGCTTCAGCCGCCACCAGCGCTCGGCCCACCGGGCGTGCGTCTCGCGGTCGGGGCAGCGATGGCACGGGTGCGCCTGCAGCGCGGAACGCAGCCGTTCGACGTCGTCGGTGCCGGATGCCGCCCCGCGCGGGGCGCTGCCCCCCGGGCTCCCCCCGACAGGCCGGCCGTCATCCGCCGCTGCCCGCCCCCGCCGCGACGGCGCGTCGTCGAACCCGTCCGGCACCGCGATCCGCAGCGACGTCGCGAGGTCGCGGCGCGACTTCGGCGACTTCGGGTTGAACTGTGCCGGCACCTTGACCCGGGCCTGCGCCTCCAACGGCTCGGGCACGTCGACGACGGTGAGCCGCCGGAACTGCCGGTCCTCGGTGACCACCCCCGGCCCCATCGGGGTGCCCTTCGCCGTGCGGGCCGGCTGCACGACCACCGCCCACCCGGCCCGCCGCCCGGACGGGATCCGGATGACGTCGCCCACCCGCAGCGCCTCCATCGACACCGCGGCCTCGGCGCGGCGCGCGGCCGACCTGGCCCGCCGGCCGGCCTTCTCGGCGTCGCCGAGCTCGCGCCGCAGTCGCGCGTACTCGCGGAAGTCGCCGAGGTCGCAGTGCATCGCCTCGGCGTACCCGGCGAGCCCTTCCTCGCCGCGCCGCAGCTGGGTGGCCAGACCGACGACCGCCCGATCCGCCTGGAACTGGGCGAACGAGGTCTCGAGGATCTCCCGCGCCATGTCGCGGCCCACCCGGGCCACCAGGTTGACGGCCATGTTGGAGGTCGGCCGGAAGCTCGACCGCAGCGGGTAGGTGCGCGCCGACGCCAGGCCGCCGACCGCCATCGGGTCGACACCGCGGCTCCACTGCACGACCGCGTGGCCCTCGACGTCGATGCCGCGCCGCCCGGCCCGGCCGGTGAGCTGGGTGTACTCGGCGGGCGTGATGTCGACGTGCGCCTCGCCGTTGAACTTGACCAGCTTCTCGAGCACCACCGTGCGAGCCGGCATGTTGATGCCGAGCGCCAAGGTCTCGGTGGCGAAGACGCACCGGATGCGGGCCGCGGTGAACAGCTCCTCGACGATCTCGCGGAACAGCGGCAGCATCCCGGCGTGGTGCGCGGCGAACCCGCGGGTCAGCCCCTCGAGGAAGTCCCAGTACCCGAGTACGCCGAGGTCCTCGTCGGCGAGCGACTCGACCCGTTCCTCGACGATCCGCCGGATGACGTCGCCCTCCCGGGGCGCGACGAGCCGGGTACCGGCCGCGAGCAGCTGCCCGACCGCGGCCTCGCAGCCGACCCGGCTGAAGACGAAGACGATCGCCGGCAGCAGGCCGTCGCGGTCGAGCTCGTCGACCACCTCGGGGCGGGTGGCGCCCCCGCCGGGCCGGCCGCCGCGGGCGAACCCCCGGCCACCCGGCCCACCGCCGGGGCCGCGTGGTGCGCCGCGGTCGGCGTGCGCACCACGACTCCGGCCACCAGACCGTGCACCCCCTCGTCCTTGGGTGCCGGCCCGCGGACCGCCACGGATCCCGCCGACGCGGCGGAAGTCTTTCGGGTGGGATCCGGGGGGCGAAGCCCCCCGCGGGTCCCACGCTCCGCGTGGGCGGGCGTCATCCGAGAAGCGACCGCGCTGCTCGGCATGACGGATGGCGTTCAGCAGGTCGGGGTCGACCCGGTTGCCGGCGAAGAGGTCGAAGGTCGTCGTGCCGACCATCATGTGCTGGAACAGCGGTACGGGGCGGTGCTCGGAGACGACGACCTCGTGGTTGCCGCGCACCTCGGCGAGCCAGTCGCCGAACTCCTCGGCGTTGCTCACCGTCGCCGAGAGCGAGACGAGCTGCACCGACTCGGGCAGGTGGATGATGACCTCCTCCCAGACCGCGCCGCGGAACCGGTCGGCGAGGTAGTGCACCTCGTCCATGACGACGTAGCCCAGGCCGTCGAGCGTGCCCGAGCCCGCGTACATCATGTTGCGGAGCACCTCGGTGGTCATGACGACGACGGGCGCCTCGCCGTTGACCGAGGAGTCGCCGGTGAGCAGGCCGACCTGCTCGGCACCGTGGCGGCGGACGAGGTCGTGGAACTTCTGGTTCGACAGCGCCTTGATCGGCGTGGTGTAGAACGCTTTTCGCCCGGTCGCCAGCGCGAGGTGCACCGCGAACTCGCCGACGACGGTCTTGCCCGCACCGGTGGGTGCCGCGACGAGCACGCCCCGCCCCTCCTCGACGGCCTCGCACGCGCGCAGCTGGAAGTCGTCGAGCGGGAAGTCGAGGCCGGCGGTGAAGCGGGCCAGCTCGGAGCGTTCGTGGCGAGCCCGGTCCCGGGCAGCGGCGTACCGCTCGGCGGGGCTGGGCATGGACTGAAGGCTACGTTAGTGACCCCGCTCGGCCCCGCTCGACCGTGCGGCGACTCGGCCCGGAGCGGCACGGTTCACACCAGCACTTCGAGCGCTCCCGGGACCACCTCGACCGTGAGCGGGAGCGGCCCGAGCCGCTCGCCGTCGGCGTAGGCCACGACACCGGCGGCCTGCAGCCGCACCGACCGGGCCCGGACGATCTCGACGGCCGGGTGGGTGACGTGGGAGCCGCGGAACACCCGCGGGAAGACCCGCAGCAGCTCGAGCACCGAGATGCGATGCACGACCAGCACGTCGAGCAGCCCGTCGTCGAACGACGCGTCCGGGGTGACCTTCATCCCGCCGCCGTAGGACGGGCCGTTGCCGACGGCGACCAGCATCGCCTCGGTCTCGAGCCGCCGGTCGTCGAGGACCAGCACGTACGGGATCGGCCGGAACACCGGGAGCTCCCGGACCGTCGCGAGGTGGTACCGCAGCGGGCCCTTCGGCCGGCGCCAGCGGTTGGCCCGCTCGTTGACGACCGCGTCGAACCCGGCCGCGAGCACTCCGAGGTACCACCGGTGCTCACCCGTCGGCGACGTCACCCGTGCCGCGTCGACCCGCCTGGTGGTGCCCTCGAGGATGCGCTCGACCGCGGCAGCCAGGTCGTGCACGGGCAGACCGAGCTCACGCGAGATGTCGTTGCCCGTGCCGGCCGGGATGACGCCGAGCGGCACCGCGGTGCCGGCGCACAGGTTGGCGCCGAGGTGCACCATGCCGTCGCCACCGACCACGACGAGGGCGTCGACCGCGCCGGCCTCGATCGCCGCCCGCGCCTGTGTCGCCGCGATGCGCGCATCCGCTGCGCTGCAGTCGACCACGGCCGCCCCCGACGACCGGAGCAGGGTCAGCGCGTCGGCCCCGACCCGGGCGCCCCTGCCCGTGCCGGCCGTCGGGTTGACCAGCAGCCCCAGACGTCTCGGCACGTCGAGCAGGCTAGCCGCACGACGGCAAGCGAGGAGCGTGCTCGCGGCCGGTTCCCGGTGCGTGCGGGCGAACCACGAGGTCAGAGCGGGGATGCCTCGGTGTCGGAGACGTCGAGCCAGTCCGGGCGGGACGCCTCGCGCCGCTTGTCGATGACCCGGCAGACCAGCCAGGCTCCGAAGTAGAGCACGGTCAGCGGGGCGGCGAAGACGAACATCGTGAACGGGTCGCCGGTGGGTGTCGCGATCGCGGCGAAGAGGAAGATCAGCAGCACCGCTACCCGCCAGCCCCGGATCAAGCGCCGCGCCGAGACGACGCCGAGGACGTTGAGCAATACCAACACGACCGGAAACAGGAAGCCCAGCCCGAAGACGAGGATGAAGCGGGTCACGAACGCGATGTAGGTCGAGACCTGCTGGATGTTGGAGGTGTCCTCCGGGCTGAAGCCGTAGAGGATGGCGAGCGACGTCGGCAGCACGAGGTAGGCCAGCGCCACCCCGGTGAGGAACAGCGGCAGGGTGGCGCCGACGAAGGCGAACGCGACCCGCTTCTCCTTGCGGGTCAGGCCCGGCACGATGAACGCCCAGACCTGGTAGATCCACACCGGGCTGGAGGCGATGACGCCGACGAAGATCGAGACGCTGAGGAAGTTCGACAACGCCGAGGTCGCCTCGCCGAAGTTCAGGCTGATGGTGTTGGCGGGGTTGGCCCGCTTGTAGTCGTCGAACGGTTCCGAGAGGAAGTCGAAGATCGGCTGGTAGTAGAACGCCGCGACCACCGAGGTGACCAGCACGGCGATCGCCGCGATGAGCAGCCGCCGCCGGAACTCGCGCAGGTGCTCGCCGAGCGTCATCCGGCCCTCGGGGTCGCGAGGGCGCCGCCGACGTCCGTGCCGAGCCATGGGAGGTGTCGAGGTCCTTGCCGGAGTAGTCAGGCCACCGGGCCGGACTGGTTGTCGGTGCGCGGGGCGTTCTCGCGCACGGCGTTCCCGTCACTCGTCGGCACGACGCGGTCGACCGGGCGGTCCTTCTCCAGGGCCTCGCTGCGCACGGTCTCGGCGGCGGCGTCGGACTTCTTGGCGTCGTTGTCCTTCTTCATCTCGTCGACCTCGGACTTGAACACCCGAGCCGAGCGGCCGAGGCTACGGGCGGCGTCGGGCAGCCGCTTCCACCCGAAGATGATGATGACGAGCACCGCGATGATGATGATCTCGGTGGGGCCAAGGCTAGGCATATGGGTCCATCCCCTTACGTGGTGGCGGTCGTTCGCAGTCTACGCGCGCCCAGGATGACCGCCGCGTGGCCCGCCGCCGAGCCCGGTCGGCAGCGGCCTGGGCACGCAGTTCACGATAGTCAGCCCGTGGCGAGCGCGCGTCGCCGGTGACCGGGAGACGTCATCGCTCGACGTGAGCCGGGTACGCGGCCAGGGCTTGAGCAGCACCCTCGCGCACCTCGGCCACGACGTCCGGAGGGTCGAGCACCGTGGCTGCGCCGCCGAGCCGCCAGACCAGCCGGCGCAGCCAGGCGGTGTCGGCGGTGCGCAGCCGCACGACGAGACCGCCCCCGTCATCCGGAAGCGCCGGCTGCACGGACTCGACGGGGTAGTAGTCGGCGACCCACGTCGCCCCTGGCCGCAGCCGGAGGGTGACGACCAGGTCGTCCGGGGCCGGGCGGAAGGTGCCCTCGGCGAGGTCGCGCTCGCGGGCCTGCGGCGGTGGGGTGCCGTCGACGTCGTCGAGGACGGTGAGCTGCTCGACCCGGTCCATGCGGAACAGGCGGGTGTCCTCCGCTCGGTGACACCACCCCTCCAGGTACCAGCGCCCGTCGATGCCCACGACCCGCATCGGGTCGACGTCGCGCTCGGTGGCCTCGTCGCGAGCGGGCACGAAGTACCGCAGGTGGATGCGGCGGCGCCCGTCGAGCGCCCGCCGCGCGCCGGCCAGCATCTCGGCGGACGCCCCGTCGGCGAGCTCGGCCCGCACCCGGCTCGCCGGGTCGGCCGCCGACCCGGCCGCCGCCTCGAGCTTGGCGAGCGCCCGGTCGACGGCGTCGCGCTCGCCCAGCCCCGGCACCTCCCGCAGCGCCCGGAGCCCGACGATCAGCGTGACCGCCTCGTCGACGCCCAACCGGAGCGGCCTCGCGATGTCGTCGGCGTTGCCGATGAACACCCGGCCCTCGTCCCACTGCGCGTCGATGAGCTCGTCGGGCAGCTGCCCGTACCCGCAGAGGAACAGCAGGCGCAGGTCTGCCTCGAGCTGCTCGACGCTCACGCCGAGGTCGGCCGCGGCCTGCGCGACATCGATGCCCTGCCGGTTGACCAGCCACGGCACCATGGTCAGCAGGCGCGACAGCCGGGCGGTGGCGGTCTCCTGCGGCACCGCCGTCACCGCGCCGCCCCCTCTCCGCCGTGCGCGCCAGACCCACCATGCGCACCAGATCCACCGTGCACGCCACGTCCGCCGTGCACGCCAGATCCACCGTGCGCGGCGGCCGCGCCGGACAGCCGCTCGACCACCTCGGCCACCAGCTCCGGCGGCTGCTCGACGACGACATCGGCGCCGTAGCCGGCGAGCTCCTCGGCGAACGCCCACAGGTCGGTGTGGTCGATGTCGAGCAGCGACCAGGTGTCGTCGACCTCCCCGACGGTGCGTGCCCGGCGGCGCAGCGAGTGCCCCGCCCCGGCACGCACCCGGATGACGGCCGGGCTCGGCGTCGCGGCCGGGGCGGTGAACCGCTCGACCATCACCTGCGGGTCGTGGTCGGCGGGGACCTCGAACGAGGCCGGCCGCCCCGCGGTGCGCACCGCGCCGGCGACCCGCGAGAGGCGGAACACCCGGGGTGCGTCACGGTCGAGGTCGAACGCGTTGAGGTACCAGCGGCCACGCCAGGACACCAGCGACCAGGGCTGCACGTGCCGCTGGGTCGGGTCGTCCTCGGGCCGCCGCCGGTAGCCGAACCGCAGCGGTACGCGCCGCACCACGGCATCCTTGACCGCGTCGAACGCCGGCTCGGTGGTGCGCAACCGCGGCTCGATGCCGATGAGCGAGTCGGCGTCGCGCTCGACCCCGGCCGCCCGCAGCTTGCGCAGGGCCTGCGCGGCCGGCCCGGCCAGCGACGCCTGTGCCCACGTCCGGCTGGCCAGGCCGAGCACCGCGAGCTCGTCGGGCTCGAAGCCGATCTCGGGCAGCGCGTACTCCCGCTGATGGATGCGATAACCCGGCTCGTCGTCCCACACGGCGTCGACGTGCTCGGTGACGAGCGGGATGCCGAGCTCGCGCAGCTCGTCCTTGTCGCGCTCGAACATCCGCTCGAACGCCTCGGTCGAGGCCGACTGCCCGTACTGCGGCACCAGCCGCCGGATCTGGGCCTTCGCGAGCGGCCGCCGCGCATAGAGCAGGACGAGGACGACGTTGAGCAGCCGCTCGGTCTTGGTCTGGGCCGCACCGGGTGCGGCCACCCCGCCCTGGCTGGTCACCGACCAGACGCTACCCGACGGCTACGCTGCCCGGCGTGATGCAGTGGCGCGCGGGGCGGGTGACCCGGCAGGTGCGGGCCTGGGCCGGTGCGGTCGAGCTCGAGGTGCGCCTCGAGAGCACCGCCGACGGTGCGTCATCCGACCCGGAGACGTGGTTCGGCCCGGATGCCGACCGGCCCTCCATCCCGCAGGCGGGGTGCTCTGCCGACACCGGCACCGACACCGATGACGTGCGCGCCCTCGCGTACACCGCGGTCACCGGGGCGCCCCGGCCCGGCGAGCGGGTGCTGCTGAACGCGTCGGCCCTGCTCCGCGGGCTCGGCACCGGGGGGCTGGCGTTCGTCGTCGCGCGGGTCGACGTGCTGCCGCCCGACGCCCCGAGCGAGCCCGGGCACATCGTCAAGGCGCGGTACACCCCGCTCCAGCAGATGCTGCTCGCCGTCGACGAGCAGGACAGCCCGCACCACGCCGACCTCCAGGGCGCCGACGACCTCGGCGGCCTTCCCGTGGTGGTCGCCGACCTGCACAGCGCGCTCCCTGCGGTGGTGGCCGGCATCCGGATGGTGCGTCCCGCGGCCCGGGTCGCCTACGTGATGACCGACGGCGGTGCCTTGCCGGCCGCCTTCTCCCGAGCGGTGGCGGGGCTGCGCGATGCCGGCTGGCTGGCGGCGTGCGTCACCGTCGGGCAGTCGTTCGGCGGTGACCACGAGGCCGTCACCGTGCACACCGGGCTGCTGGCCGCCCGGCACGTGGTGGGCGCCGACGTGGTGGTGGTCGCCCAGGGTCCGGGGAACGTCGGCACCGGCACCCGGTGGGGCTACTCGGGCGTGGCCTGCGCCGACGCCCTGCACGCGACCCAGGTGCTCGGCGGTCGCAGCGTCGCGTCGTTGCGGGTCTCGGGGGCCGACCAGCGCGAGCGGCACCGCGGCATCAGCCACCACAGCCGCACCGCCTACGGGCGGGCGCTGCTCTCCCCCGCCGACGTGCCCACGACCACCTTTACCGACGCCGGCCTCGACGCCCTGGTGCGACGGCAGCTCGGCACCCTGGTGCGTACCGCCGCAGCCCCGCTGACCGTCGCGGAGGTGCCGGTGGACGGCATCCTCGACGCGCTCGGCGACAGCCCGGTACCGCTGTCGACGATGGGTCGCGGGATGGACGCCGACCCCGCGCCGTTCCTCGCCGCCGCGGCGGCCGGCGTGCACGCGGCGACCCTCACGTCATCCGGCTGACCGGAGCCACGACCTCCGCCCCATGCCGGTGCGCGGCGCGACGGTTGTCGACCGGAACGAGTCGACCCGCTCCGCGGACGGTGCTCTCAGCGGACGTCGACGAGGTCGACGACGAACAGCAGCGTCTCCCCCGGTGCGATGGCGTCCCCGGCACCACGATCGCCGTAGCCGAGGTGTGGCGGGATGACGAGCCGGCGCCGACCGCCGACCCGCATCCCGGCGATGCCCTCGTCCCAGCCGGCGATGACCATGCCTGCGCCGAGCCGGAAGTCGAGCGGGGTGCCGCGGTTCCACGAGGCGTCGAACTCCTCGCCGGTCGAGTAGGCAACGCCGACGTAGTGCGCCGAGACGGTGCTGCCGGCCACCGCCTCCGCACCGTCGCCGACGGTGAGGTCCTCACTGACCAGCTCGGCCGGCGGCGCCTCGCCGGGGAAGTCGATCTCGGGCTTCTCGAGCGCGGCCATCGGCCTGCCTCCTCGGGTGTCGGGACGGGGGCGATACCCGCTGCGGTCGGTACGCAGCGGTTCGATGCGCAGCGGTCAGTACGCCGCGAGCAGGTCGACGACGAAGACCAGGGTGTCGGTGCCCTTGATCTTGTCCCCGCTGCCCGCGCTGCCGTACCCGTCGGCAGGCGGGACGACGAGCAGCACGCGACTGCCGACCTTCTGGCCGGTCAGGCCGTTGTCCCAGCCCTTGATGACGCCGCCCTGTCCGAGCTGGAACTCGAAGTAGGGCTGTTCCGGCCGGTTGGCGCTGGAGTCGAACACCTCGCCGTTGCGCCAGAGCGCACCGGTGTAGGCCACGCGGACGGTCTGGCCCTTCGTCGCCGCGGCACCCTTGCCTTGGATCAACGGCTGGACGACGGTCTTCGTCGGCGCCTTGGCCCCCTTCGGCACGGTGATCGTCGCGGGCTTGCCGTCGTTCATCCGCACCGTGGGCAGGCCGGCCTTCGGCGGCACCGCGGTGCCGGTGGCCTCGTCGAGCACCTTGGTGGCCGACACCAGGTCGAGCACGAACACCACCGGGTCGTCCTTGGCGATGCCGAGATCGGGGTTCCCCTGATCGCCGAACGCGTCGGCCGGCGTCGAGGTGATGACCATGCGCGAGCCGAGCTTCTTGCCCGGGATCTGGTTACGGAAGGAGGCGAAGAGGTCCTTGGCACCGAGGTCGATCCCGACCGTGCCCTGCTCCCAGGTGCTCAGCGCCTCCTTGCCGTCCTTCGCCTTGACGATGACGGCCTGCACCGACACCAGGTCGTCCTTGGCGATCTCGGCGCCGGTGCCGTCGGTGACGACCTTGGACTCGGTACGGCTGACGGTCAGCGGGGACTTCACGGTGACCGTGGGCTTCTTCTTGACGTCGGTGCCTCCGACGGTGACGGCGGCGAGCGCCGCGGAGGAGGGCTCTTCCTCGGCGGCCTCCTCACCGCACCCGGTGAGGACGAGCGCTGAGGCGAGGACGGTGGCGGACAGGACGGTGCTGAGGCGGTGGGCCACGGAAAGAGACCTTCGGTTCGGGGACGCTGCCGCGCGTAAAGGGCAACAGCGTCCCAGCGTAACGGCCGACCTTGGAGCAACCTGAACGGCGGCTGCCGACCCGGGCGGCATCCGCGTGGGTCGGCGGCGCCGATCAGGCGGTCATCCCCTCGATCAGGCGGTCGACGCGGGGGTCCTCGGCGAGGAAGGGGTCTTTGCACAGGACCGTGCGCTGCGCCTGGTCGTTGAGCTTGAGGTGCACCCAGTCGACCGTGAAGTCGCGCCGGTGCTCCTGAGCCGCTCGGATGAAGTCGCCCCGCAGCCGCGCACGGGTGGTCTGCGGGGGGTGGACCTTGGCCTCGAACACCTCGGGGTCGCTGACCACCCGCGCCACCCGGCCGCGCCGCTGCAGCAGATAGAACAGGCCGCGGTGCCGGTCGATGTCGTGGTAGGCGAGGTCGATCTGGGCGAGTCGCGGATGGTCGAGCGGAAGACCGTGGCGGCTGCTGTACTCGTCGAGCAGCCGATACTTGATGACCCAGTCGATCTCGGTGCCGACCAGGGCGAGGTCACCGGTCTCGACCGCCGTCAGCGTGCGGTCCCACAGGTCGAGCACCCGATGGTGCAGCGGGTCGGCCGCCCCCTCCCGCTGCACGAACTGGGCCGCCTTGGCGTGGTACTCACGCTGGATGTCGAGAGCGCTCAGCTGACGACCTCCCGCGAGCCGCACGGTGCGCCGCCCGGTGACGTCGTGGGAGATCTCGCGGATGGCGCGGATCGGGTTCTCCAGAGTCAGATCGCGCAGCGGCACGCCCGCCTCGAGCATCCGGAGCACCAGGTCGGCCGACCCGACCTTGAGCATGGTCGTGGTCTCGCTCATGTTGGAGTCGCCGACGATGACGTGCAGCCGGCGGTAGTGCTCGGCGTCGGCGTGCGGCTCGTCGCGGGTATTGATGATCGGGCGGCTGCGCGTCGTGGCCGACGACACGCCCTCCCAGATGTGGTCGGCGCGCTGGCTCACCGCGAACGAGGCACCCTTGGATGTGGCGACCAGCTTCCCTGCGCCACAGGTGATCTGGCGGCTGATGAGGAACGGGAGCAGGGTGTCGGAGATGGTCTGGAACTCGCCGGCGCGGGTCACGAGGTAGTTCTCGTGGCACCCGTAGGAGTTGCCCGCGGAGTCGGTGTTGTTCTTGAAGACGTAGATGTCGCCGGCGACGGCATCCTCCTGGAGCCGTTGCTGGGCGTCGACGACCAGGCCCTCGATGATCCGCTCCCCGGCCTTGTCGTGCGTCACGACCTGACGCACCGAATCGCACTCGGCCGTGGCGTACTCCGGATGGGAGCCGACATCGAGGTAGAGCCGGGACCCGTTGGTGAGGAAGACGTTGCTCGAACGACCCCAGGCGACGACCTTGCGGAACAGGTACCGCGCGACCTCGTCGGGGGTGAGCGTGCGCTGGCCCGCGGTGGAGCAGGTGATGCCGTACTCGTTCTCGATCCCGAAGATGCGGCGCCGACCACGGGTGCTGCTCACGGTCCGGCGCCGTCCTCGCGCTCGGTGCGCTGGGTCTGCGGGTTGGACGAGGCGCTCCGTGCGGAGTCCCCGGGCTCGTCGTCGCCGTTCGGGACCTCGCTCGTCGGGGCGCCGTCGCCGAGCAGCCGCTCGAGCGGGGCGCCCTGGATGCGCCGGAACATCCGCCGCGCCCGGGTGCGGTCGAGTACTGCGACCTCGAGCTGCTCGGGCGAGAGCTGGCGTGGCTCACCGCCACCTGGGTCGGCACCGAGCAGCCGGATCGCCAGACCCAGCGCCTCCGACAGCTCCAACCCCGGCCGCCACGACTCCTGCAGGCCGGCGTCGATCTGCTCCGCCCCACCGCCCATGGCGACATAGCCTCGCTCGTCGGCCACCGAGCCGTCGTAGGTGAGCCGGTAGATCTGGTCCTCGTCGGCGGTCCTGCCGACCTCGGCGACGACGAGCTCGACCTCGTATGGCTTGGACTCCTGGGTGAACACCGTGCCGAGCGTCTGGGCGTAGGCGTTGGCGAGGCCCCGTGCGGTGACGTCGGAGCGGTCGTAGGAGTAGCCCCGCAGGTCCGCGTAGCGCACTCCGGCGACCCGGAGGTTCTCGAATTCGGGATACTTGCCCACCGCCGCGAAGGCGATGCGATCGTAGATCTCGGACACCTTGTGCAGCGCCCGGCTCGGGTTCTCGGCGACGAACGCGATGCCACCCGTGTACGCAAGGACGACCACCGATCGACCCCGCGCGATGCCCTTGCGCGCGAAGTCGGCGCGGTCCTTCATCAGCTGCTCCGGGCTGACGTAGAACGGCATCCCGGCGGTCATCGCGCACCTCCGGGGTTGTCGACCCGGGCCGCGACGATGTCGTCGACCACCGCCGCCACCGTGTCGTCGGCCACGAACCTCGCCCCGTCGGCGTCGACGACACCGACCGTGGGCCAGATGCGCCGCCCGACGTCGGGGCCACCGGTGGCGGAGTCGTCGTCGGCGGCGTCGTAGAGCGCCTCGACCACCATGCGCACGACGTCGTCGACCGAACGGTCGCGGCGGTACAGCTTCTTCATGGCACCGCGCGCGAACAGCGAGCCGGAGCCGACCCCGTGGTGGTCGTGCTCCTCGTAGCACCCGCCGGTCACGTCGTAGGAGAAGATGCGACCGCGGCTGTCGCCGATGTCGTAGCCGGCGAACAGCGGTACCACGGACAGGCCCTGCATCGCCATGCCGAGGTTGCCCCGGATCATCGACGCGAGCCGGTTGGCCTTGCCCTCGAGCGACATCAGCGTGCCCTCGATCTTCTCGTAGTGCTCGAGCTCGACCTGGAACAGCCGCACCAGCTCGATGGCCAGGCCGGCGGTTCCGGCGATGCCGACCAGGCTGAAGTCGTCGGTGGCGAAGACCTTCTCCATGTCGCGGTTGGCGATGAGGTTCCCCATGGTGGCGCGGCGGTCACCGGCCATCACCACACCGCCGGCGCAGGTGGCGGTGACGATCGTCGTGCCGTGCGGCGCGTCGAGGGCGGCCCCGGGCGGCAGCGGTCGCCTGGATGGGAGCAGCGTCGGGGCGTGCGCCGAGAGGAAGTCGGAGAACGAGGACGAGCCGGGAACGAGGTACGCCGAGGGCAGCCGCCCTCCATCGGCAGCCGAGGTCACTGGCCGCCCTTCTGGACGAACCCGCGGACGAACTCCTCGGCGTTGCTCTCGAGCACCCCGTCGATCTCGTCGAGGATGTCGTCGATCTCACCGGCCTGGGCGGCCGGCGCCGCTGCCGCCGGCTCCGGCGCGTCGTCGTCGGGACCGTCGTCGCGACGTTGTGGCTTGATCTGCTCCTGGCCGGCCATGGTGACCCTCCTGAAAAAGGATGCTCGACTACCGCCGAGCCTAGACGTTGCGGGCACCCACCTCCGCGCCCGCCCCGCTACATCCACTCACGCGTTTCGCCGCCATGGCGGCGAAACGCGTCACCGGCGTCGAAATGCGGGCGCCATCCACCGTTTTGGACGCCATGGCGGCGAAACGCGTGACCCTCAGCGGTGGCGTCGCGTCATCCGTCGTCGTCGTTTGCCGCGAGTGCGCGAAGCAGGGCTGCGGCGTCGGGCGCGGCCTCGACGATCTCGCCCACGCCGGCCCGGGTGCCTCGCAACGGCTCGAGCATCGGCACCCGCTGGAGGGTGTGCTGACCGGCGACGTCGAAGATCACCGAGTCCCACGAGGCGGCGACGACGTCGTCGGGGAACCGGCGCAGGCAGGTGCCGCGGAACCAGGCCCGGGTGTCCTCCGGCGGCTCGTCGACGGCCCGCGCGACGTCGGCCTCGTCGACGAGGACCTCGAGCCGCCCGGTGGCGACGAGCCGGTGCGCCAGCCCCCGGTCGGCACGCACGTCGGACCACTGTAAGTCGACGGCCTTCAGGCGAGGGTCACCCCAGCCCAGGCCGTCGCGCTCGCGGTAGCCCTCGAGCACGGCGAGCTTGGCGACCCAGTCGACCTCGCGGCGGGCCTCCATCGGGTCGCGGCCGAGCCTGTCGAGCACGGTGGACCACCAGTGCATGACCTCGGCGGTGTCGCTGTCGGGCTCGCCCGCGGAGCGCTGCTCGAGGTAGGCGGCGGCCCGGTCGTGGTACTCCCACAGCAGCTCGAGCGCCGTCATCCGCCGGCCGTCGGCGAGCTCGACCTTGGCCTGGAGGGTGGTGTCGTGAGAGATGTCGTGCAAGGTGGCGACCGGCCGCCGCACGGAGAGGTCGTCGTGGATGACGTCGTCCTCGATCATCGCGAGCACGAGCGAGGTGGTGCCCATCTTGAGCAGGTTCGCGACGTCGCAGTGGTTGGCGTCGCCGAGGATGACGTGCAGCCGCCGGTACCGGTCGGCAAGCGCGTGCGGCTCGTCGCGGGTGTTGATGATCGGTCGCTTGAGCGTGGTCTCCAGGCCCACCTCGACCTCGAAGAAGTCGCTGCGCTGGGCGATCTGGTAGCCCGGCGTGCGGGAGTCGACGCCGATGCCGAGCCGGCCCGACCCGCACATCACCTGCCGCACCACGAAGAACGGCGTGAGGTGCTTGACGACGTGCGCGAACGGGGTGGCCCGCGACATGAGGTAGTTCTCGTGGGTGCCGTACGACACGCCCTTGCCGTCGGCGTTGTTCTTGTAGAGGTTGACCCCGGGCGGCACCGTGGCCAGGCGTGCGACGGCGGTGCGCATGACGAGCTCGCCGGCACGGTCCCAGGTGACCGCCGCGCGGGGGGTGGTCACCTCCGGTGAGCTGTACTCGGGGTGGGCGTGGTCGACGTACAGCCGGGCGCCGTTGGTGAGCACGACGTTCGCGAGCGTGGGGTCCTCGACGTCGGTGAGCTGGCTCGGGTGCGCCTGACCGCGGCCCATGTCGAACCCGCGCGCGTCGCGCAACGGCGCCTCGTCGGCGTAGTCCCAGCTGGCCCGAGCCGGCCGGATGCCGCGCGCCGCGGCGTACGCGCTGACCACGTCGCCGGAGGCGAGCATCGGGTTCGCTGCGGGATTGCCGGGGACGACGATCCCGTACTCGGTCTCGATGCCCATCACCCGGCGTACCGTCATGCGCCGACCATACTTCCGTGCATGCGCGACCTCCGCGGCATGTCCGCCGTCACCACGCTCGTCTCGGTGGCCGACCTGGTCACCGGTCGACCCGTCGAGCGGCTCGACCTGGGCGCCATCCACCGCTCACGCGCCGGACGGCTGCCGACCGGGCGGCTCGCCGAGCTGGTGCTCGGCCGCCCGGACCCCACGGTCGGCATCACCTACGGCACGGCTCCGGCGCGCGACGAGCACTCTGTACCCCTGCGGGTCTACCGGCCGCGCGCGCTGCGGGACGCGCGCACCGACGTGCCGGTGGTGATGTGGTTCCACGGTGGCGGCTGGGTGCTCGGCAACGTGGTCGACCACGACCCGCTGTGCACCTTCCTCGCCGCCCAGGTGGAGTGTGTCGTCGTCTCGGTCGACTACCGGATGGCGCCCGAGCACCCCGCACCGGTGCCCGTGCACGACTGCGTCGACGCCACGACCTGGGTCGCCGCATCGGGCGACGTGCTGCGCGCCGACACCAGCCGGATGGCGGTGGCCGGCGACTCCGCGGGCGGCAACCTCGCCGCCGTGGTCGCCCAGGTCATGCGTGAGGCCGGGATGACGAACCTGCGCCACCAGGCGCTGATCTACCCGGCGACCGACCTGACCATGTCCTCGCCGTCGATCCGGGAGCACGCGAACGCCGCGATCCTCACCGAACGTTCGATGCTCGCCTTCCGCGACCACTACGTGCGGCCCGGCGCCGACCTCACCGACCCGCTGCTCTCGCCGCTGCACGGGCGGCTCGACGGGCTGCCCCTCGCCCTGGTCCAGACCGCCGACCTCGACCCGCTGCGCGACGACGGCATCCGCTACGCCGACGCGCTGCGGGCCGCGGGAGTGCCGGTTCGGCTGACGAACTACCTGCGGGTGCCGCACGGGTTCGCGACGTTCCCCTTCGGCACCCCGATCGGCCACCAGCACCGGTGGGAGCTCGTCCACGAGCTGCGGAGCGCGTTACGCGCGTGAGGCGGCGGGTGCCGGGTCGTGGCGGGCGGGCTGACGAGCCGGTCCGACGCGTGCAGGCGGGGAGTGCTCCCCATCGACCACGCGGCGGCCCCGTCCCTAGCGTCGAGCGAGCGCGGGCGACCGGCCGGCGTACCTCGTCTCGAAGGGGCAGGACATGTACCAGGCCCGACACGCCGCGGGAAGCGGCTGTGGACACGACCACGGCGACACCGCCGCACGGTCGCGGACTCGTGAAGGCACCGACCGGCGCACCGTCATGCGTGCGGCGGGCGGCATCGTCCTCGGCGGCGGCCTCGTCGGCGCCACCGCGACATCCGCGCAGGCCGCGACCTCGCAGAACGGCTGGCCGGCCGGCACGAGCTCACAGATCCCGCTGGTCGGCCTCACCGTCGACGGCGTCACCTTCCCGGCCGGGGTGCGGTCCGGCGACGTGGCGGCCGTGTTGGGGTATGTGGCACGACGTGTCGACGCCGAGGTCGAGTCGCTGGTCGCGGGCTGGTGCTGGGGCCATGCCTACCGGGCGATCAGCGGAAGCAGCACCTTCTCCAACCACGCCAGCGGAACCGCGATCGACATCAACGCACCGCGGCACCCCCTCGGCTCCAGCAACACCTTCACCGCGACGCAGCAGGCGCGGATCCGCGACATCCTCGCCGGCTGCGGCGGCGTCATCCGGTGGGGTGGCGACTACTCGGGGCGCAAGGACGACATGCACTTCGAGATCAACGTGCGCCCCGGCGACGCTCGCCTGCCGGACCTCGCCCAGCGGGTGGGTGGCGGGGGTGGCGGTGGCACCCCGAGCCCGCCGTCGGGGTGGAGCACGGTGCGGCGTGGCGACTCCGGCTTCCGGGTGGTGGCGGTGCAGCACCTGCTGCGGCACCGCGGGCAGTCCCTCGCGGCCGACGGGGTCTTCGGGGCGGCCACTGCCGAGCGGGTGGCGGCGTTCCAGCGCAGTAGCGGGCTCGCGGCCGACGGCATCGTCGGGGAGCGCACCTGGCCGCGGCTCGTCGTCCTGCTTCGGGAGGGCTCGCGCGGTGAGGCCGTGGTCGGCCTGCAGAAGACGCTCGGTGCCAAGGGGTTCGCCACCTCGGCCGACGGCATCTACGGCAGCGGCACTGAGGCGCGGGTGCGCGACTTCCAGCGGTCCGGCGGCCTGACCGCCGACGGCATCGCCGGCCCGCAGACCTGGTCGGCGCTGACGCGCTGACCGCGGCGCCGGTTACGATGCCGGCGGCGAGGAGGATGACGGCAGGCCCGCCCTTCTCGCCGCCCCTGCCGTGGCCGGCTTCGCCCGCGCCGTGGACTGGCCGGCTCTGCCCGTGCGGTGCAGGAGGCCGCCGACGGCCGGGGTGCCGAGAGCGCAGTATGCCGCGCCTCTGGCACCCTGCGCTGGCAGGTGCGCACGGGTCAGAGCGGGGTGACCTGGCGGACCACCTCGGCCACCAGCGGGTAGGCGTCCGGGTCGGTGTCGTTGGCCATGCCGAGGATGACCGTGTCGATGCCGGCCTCTCGCAGCCGGCCCAGCCGGTCCACGGCCTCGGCCACCGACTGCACGGGGCTGCCGTCCGGCGCCGTCGTGCCGTCGGCGCCGAGCGTCATCCGGGCCAGGCAGGTCTTCTCGATCTCGTCGTACTCGCGGCCCAGCTCAGCGCAGTGCCCGCGGAGGATGTCGAGCTTGCGGGCTACGCCGCTCGGACCGAGCCCGGCGTCGAACAGGTTGCACGCGTCGGCGTACTGCGCCACCAGCCGCAGCGTCTTCTGCTCGCCTCCACCGCCGACCATGATCGGCGGGCGCCGCACCGGCTGAGGGTGATTGAGCGGCCGTTCGAGCGACAGGTGCGTGCCCGTGAACGGAGCGTCGTCGTCTCTCCACATCTGCTGCGCGAGCCGCAGGGTGTCCTCGAGCAGCTCGAACCGCTCGCTCGTCGACGGGTAGGGAACGCCCAAGCCGCGGTGCTCCTCCTCGTTCCAGGCCGCGCCGATGCCCAGCCAGGCCCGCCCGCCCGACAACACGTCGAGCGTGGTCACGGTCTTCACCAGCAGGCCCGGATGACGGTACGTCACCCCGGTGACCAGGGTGCCGAGCTCGATCCGCTCGGTGACGGCCGCGGCATGGGCGAGCGTGGTGTAGCCCTCGAGCATGTCGAGTTCGGACGGGCCGACGACTGAGATCTGGAAGAAGTGATCCATCACCCACAGCGACGACAGGCCGGCCGCCTCGGCGTCGCGGGCGACTCGCCGCCAGGTCGGGCCGGTCGACACGGGCGCTCCGGGCCAGGAGAAGTACGAGACCTGCAGACCGAGCTTCATCCGGTCATCATGCCAAGGCGCCCTGACAGGCTTCCACGTCGGCGGGCCCATCGGTCGAGGCCGCCGGTCGGCCGATGGCTCAGGCGGGAACCCTCAGGTTCGCCCCGGAAGCGTTTGGGGGCGAACCGAAGGCTTTCGGGTGCGGGCCGGGACGTTGCGGTCAGAGGTACTGGCCGGTGTTGGCGACCGTATTGATCGACTTGCCCGGCTCGGTGCCCTCCTTGGTCTTGATCAGGGTGCGGATGTAGACGATGCGTTCACCCTTCTTGCCGGAGATGCGCGCCCAGTCGTCGGGGTTGGTGGTGTTCGGCAGGTCCTCGTTCTCGCGGAACTCGTCGGTGCACGACTGCAGCAGGTGCTCGATCCGCAGGCCACGCTGGCCGGTGTCCAGGAAGTCCTTGATCGCCATCTTCTTCGCGCGGTCGACGATGTTCTGGATCATCGCGCCGGAGTTGAAGTCCTTGAAGTACAGGATCTCCTTGTCGCCACCGGCGTAGGTGACCTCGAGGAAACGGTTCTCCTCCTCCTCGGCGTACATGCGCAGCACCGTGGCGTCGACCATCGCCTGCAGCGTGGTCTCCTCGGAGCCGTTGTTCTGGTCGATGTCGTCGGCGTGCAGCGGCAGCCCCGACACGAGGTACTTGGCGAAGATCTCGCGCGCGGCCTCGGCGTCGGGCCGCTCGATCTTGATCTTCACGTCGAGCCGTCCCGGGCGCAGGATGGCCGGGTCGATCATGTCCTCGCGGTTGGAAGCCCCGATGACGATGACGTTCTCCAGCCCCTCGACGCCGTCGATCTCGGCGAGCAGCTGCGGGACGATGGTGGTCTCGACGTCGCTGGACACGCCCGACCCGCGGGTGCGGAACAGCGACTCCATCTCGTCGAAGAACACGACCACCGGATAGCCCTCGCTGGACTTCTCGCGGGCCCGCTGGAAGATCAGCCGGATATGCCGCTCCGTCTCGCCGACGTACTTGTTCAGCAGCTCGGGGCCCTTGATGTTGAGGAAGTACGACTTGCCGGGCGCGCGGCCCTCCTTCTCGGCGACCTTGCGTGAGAGGGATGCCGCCACCGCCTTGGCGATCATCGTCTTGCCACAGCCGGGCGGCCCGTAGAGCAGCACGCCTTTCGGCGGCTTGAGCTGGTGCTCGACGTAAAGGTCGGGGTGGAGGTACGGGAGCTCGACGGCGTCGCGGATCGCCTCGATCTGACCGGTGAGGCCGCCGATGTCGGTGTAGTCGATGTCGGGCACCTCCTCGAGTACGAGGTCGGCGACCTCGGCCTTGTCGATGCGCTCGTAGACGAAGCCGCTGCGCGACTCCAGCAGCAGGGCGTCGCCGACCCGGATGGTGTGGTCGGCGAGCGAGGCCGCCACCCGGCAGACCCGCTCCTCGTCGGCCTGGGCCACCACGAGCACCCGGCCGTCGTCGAGCACCTCCTTGCACAGCACGACCTCGCCGGTGACCTCGTACCCCCGGGCCGCCACGACGTTCATCGCCTCGTTGAGCATCACCTCGCGGCCCGGCACGAGGTCGCCCTCGTCGAGCGA
>JBOFBK010000344.1:0-2666 GCA_051645525.1 Dermatophilaceae bacterium
ATGACTAGCGTTGCCTCGACGACTGAGTCTGGATGACGGGGCCTGGGATGACTGAGACGAGCACGGACAGCGACGATGCCGCGTACCGGGAGTACGCCGAGAAGCGCCGGGCGGCGGTACCGCCGGTGGTGTACCTGCCCGTCACCGGGCGGGGTGAGGGCCGCTTCGCCGAGGTGGAGCTGCGCCGCACGAACGACGGGCGCACCGCGCTGCTCGCCTACACGGCGATGGACCGGCTGCTGTCGTGCTGCGGCCCGCACCAGCCGTGGGCGCTGATGCCGACCGACCGGCTCGGCGAGATCGAGCAGACCCAGCCCTACGACGTCATCTACCTCGACCTGCCCATCCCCGAGGACGAGCAGCGCACCGCGCAGACCGGCGCCGGCGAGGAGGGTATCGGCCGTGGGTGACTTCCAGCTGCAGTACGACGCCGCACTCGGGATGGCGCGGCAGCACGACGCGATCGCCGATGACGTCGACGGGCACGCGAGCAGCCTGGTGACCTCGCTCGACGGCGGTGAGGGCACGGAGTTCATCCTGGGCGCTCTCGCCGCGCTCGGCACCGCGGCCGGTCAGCTCAGCCAGGTCAACACCTCCGCGGCCCAGGTGCTGCGCCGCACCGTCGACGTCAACCGGGGCATCGACGAGGCCGCGGAGCAGGACTTCCGCGACCTCGAGAAGGAGATCCCCTGATGGCGATCGACACCGAGCTGCCGGGCGATCCCACTGCGGTCCACGCCGTCGCCGACTGGCTCGACGCCTTCGCCACGACCCTGGGCGATTGTGCCCGGCGCATCGGCCGCACCGCCGGCGATCGGGGTGCGGTGTGGACGGGTGACTCCGCCGACGCCTACGGGGACTTCGGCAGCGACCTCAAGAGCGCCGCGGAGCAGATCGAGGACCGTGCCGATGCCGTGCGGGAGAAGACGCGTGCCTATGCGCAGCAGCTCACCTGGCGCCAGGAGGACATGACCGACCACCGCACGCGAGCCGGCGAGGGCGGCCTCGTCGTCGCCGGGTTCGTCATCCAAGAGCCTCCTGCGGCGGTACGGCCCGCCGACCTGCCGGCCGGCCACACACCGGCCGAGCGGGCGGCGTGGGACCGGAGGACGTCGGCGTTCATCGAGGCCCAGGACAAGGTCGACCTGTACGACCAGCTCCTCACCGATGTCCGCGGCACGTTCGACCAGCTCGACACCTGGGTCCGCGACAACCTCGTGACGATGGAGTCCGAGGCGTCGTCGCCATACACCGTCGCGGCCCTCGCCGGCCTCGCCTCTGGGCTGGGCTGGGGGGTCTCGGAAAGCCGGTTCGTCGCGAAGGCCCGCGACTTGAGTATCGCGGCGACGACCGCGGCCACCGAGCTGGCTCGCCGCAGGTCAGGGAACCCGGCGGTGAGATCGGGGAGCAAGCCGCCGAGAGCGGCCGCCCTGGAGAACGCGAGCAAGCCGGGGACCCGCGCCGGCAACCTCTCCGGGCTCGCTGACGACGCGGCGGTGTGGGGCAAGCGACTGGCCCGGGGCGGGGTCGTCACGGCTGTCGCCCTGGGGGCGTGGGAACTCAGCCAGGGCAAGTCGCCGTCGACGGTCGCCGTCGAGACCGTGACTGGGATCGCCGTGGGCGCGGCAGGGTCCGCTGTCGTCGGAGCAGTCATCGCCGCCGGCGTGGTCGGCGCGCCGGTCGTCGCTACCGTCGTCGGGGTCGTCGTCGTCGGCGCGGCCGCAACCTATGCCGCTGGATGGGCCTATGAGCAATTCGTCCCGCAGGATGTGCGGGAGAAGATCGACGAAGGCATCAAGGACACCTGGGAGGGCGCGAAAGACGTGGCCGGCGATGTGGGCGACGCGATTAGTGACGGATGGAAGTCGGTGTTCGGATGACGGGCAGGACCGGATGACGCCGGTGTCCGGAATGACGTCAGACGGGCAAGACCGGACGACCGGCGAGGTGGTGGAGGTGCGGCTCTCGGGCGGCGGGCGCAGGCCGGGACTCGTCATCGGCTGTTTCCTCGGGCTCGGCAGTGCCGCACTGTGTTGGCCGCTCACCCGAATCGCGATCGACGGCGGCCAGCCCACCTGGGCGGTGATGTTCGGCGCGCTCGCGGCTGTGCTCCTCACCCTGCTCGCCGGGTTCGTCGTCGCCGCCGTGCCGAGGCGTCGCGGGAGGCTGCGGCTCCGGCACCACGACGAGGGGCTGGAAGTGGTCGGGTCGTGCTGGTCGGCGCTGGCAGAGACCCTTGCTGCGGTGGTCCTCCTCGGCGGAGTCGCGCTCGGGACCGCCGCGATGATGAACAGTGGCACTGTCGATGTCACCGCGATCGGGCCGCTCGTCGTGCTTGCCGGCTTCGCCGCCGCCTGCCTCTGGCCGGCGGCGCGGAACGGCTCCATCGTCCGGCCGGCCGACTCCCTCAGGCTCGATCGCCAGGGGTTCACGACCCGCACCCACGGACGGCTCCGGCGGTTCGCCTGGGGAGATGTGACCGGGTTCGTAGTCACCCTCGGTGGTCTCGGCAGCCAGGTCCTCGGGCCCGGCGGCACCAGAGCACCGTCCCCCGTCGTCGAGCTGCGCTCCGATGCGGCGCTCGTCGTCCGGCTCCTCGAGTTCTACCGCACCCACGAGCGCGAGCGCGCCGAGCTGTCGTCCGGCGCCGCCCTCGACCGCCTCCG
>JBOFBK010000345.1:0-5506 GCA_051645525.1 Dermatophilaceae bacterium
CCGGGCACGCTGCGGGGCGTGAGTAGCAGCGCACGCGCCGAGGTGACCACGGGCACGGTGCTCGTCGTCGACGATGACGCCGACGTCCGGGACAGTCTCGCCCGCTCGCTCGACTACGAGGGCTACGCGGTGCTCACCGCGCCCGACGGACGGGTCGCGCTCGACGTGGTGGGTCGCGAGCACCCTGACGTCGTGGTGCTCGACGTGCAGATGCCGGTGCTCGACGGCCTCGAGACCTGCCGGCGGCTGCGGGCCACCGGAGACGACACTCCCGTCATCCTGCTCACGGCGCGCACCATGCTGGGCGACCGGGTGACCGGGCTCGATGCCGGCGCCGACGACTACCTCGTCAAGCCGTTCGCGCTCGAGGAGCTGCTCGCCCGGGTCCGTGCCCAGCGGCGGCGCGCCAGCGGCCACCGGCGGCCACCCGAGCTGCTCGAGGTCGGGGACCTGCAGCTCGACCTCGGGACGCGCGAGGTCCACCGCTCCGGTACGCCGATCTCGTTGACCCGCACCGAGTTCGACCTGCTCGCCCTGCTCATGCGTCATCCGCGCCAGGTCCTCACCCGGGCGCAGCTGGTGCGCGACATCTGGGGATTCGACCACGACCCGGCCTCGAACAGCCTCGAGGTGTACATCGGGTACCTGCGCCGCAAGACCGAGATCGACGGCCGGCCACGGCTGGTGCAGACGGTGCGCGGCGTCGGCTACGCCATCCGAGCGGGATGACGTGCACCGGCCGAGCCTGACCCGCACCATCGCGCTCTTGTGCGCCGTGGCGGTCACGGTGTCGATCGCCGGGGTGAGCGTGCTCGCCTGGGTGACCACGCGCAGCGTGCTGCGCGGCCAGGTCGACGCGGCGCTCGACCCACCACGGAACCGCATCGGCGGGGCCGCCGGGACAGGTAGTCCGAGCCCGATGCCGGGCGCCACGCCGGGTGGCACCGGGCCGGAGCTCGCCGCGCCCGGGCCGCTGCTCCCCGGAGCCGATGTCGAGCAGCTGTGCGCCGCGGTGAGCGGCACCTTCGGGCGCTTCCGCGCGGGCCCGGTGTCGCTGCAGCTCGTGCGCGCCGACGGCACCACGTGCACGCCCGACGGCGACGACCCGGTGCCGGTACGCGCCGTCGACCGGCGGGCCGCGGCCGGTGGCCCCATCACGCGGCGCGACGACGAGACCGTGGGCGGTGTACCGGTACGGGTGCAGAGCCAGAACCTCTCCGACGGCTACGCGGTGCTCGTCGTGCGCGACCTCAGCGAGATCGACACCACCCTGCGCTGGCTGGCCGTCGTGCTCGGCGTCTCGACGCTGCTCGGCGGAGGGCTCGCGCTCACGGCCGGTGTCGTCGTGGCCCGCACCGCCCTGCGCCCGGTCGACCGGCTCACCCGCGCCGCCGAGCACGTGAGCCGCACCCAGGAGCTGCGCACCCGCATCCCGGTCACAGGCGAGGACGAGGTGGCCCGGCTCAGCCACGCGTTCAACGCGATGACCGCCTCCCTCGAGGAGTCCCGCGAGCGGCAGTCGCAGCTGGTGGCGGATGCCGGTCACGAGCTCCGCACACCGCTCACCTCGCTGCGCACGAACGTCGAGCTGCTCGAGCGCAGCGAGGCGCACGGCCGCCCACTGGAGCCAGAGCGGCGAGCGACCCTGCTGGCCCGGGTGGTGGCCCAGCTCGACGAGCTCTCGAACCTCACCGAGGAGCTCACCGAGCTGGCCCGAACCACCGGGGCGGCACCGGCCGACGACGTGCGCCTCGACGAGGTGGTGCGGGCCGCGGCCGACCGGGCCGGGCTGCGCGCCGACCACCGGCTTGTCGTTGACGTCGAGCCTTGGCAGGTCACCGGCGACGCCGCCCAGCTCGAGCGGGCCGTCGTCAACCTCGCCGACAACGCAGTGAAGTTCAGCCCACCGGGAACGACGGTGCGAATCACGTTGCGAGCCAGTGGTTCTGATTCGGCGACCCTGGTCGTCGACGACGAGGGACCGGGCGTCGCCTCGGCCGACCGGTCGCTGGTGTTCGAACGGTTCTGGCGTGCGGATGACGCCCGCTCCCGTCCCGGGAGCGGGCTCGGCCTCGCCATCGTCGCCGAAGCCGTGGCCCGCCACGGGGGCACAGTGGCGACCGAGCCGGCTCCGGGTGGCGGCGCGCGGTTCGTCATCCGCCTCCCCGGCCGCCGTCCGTAGTGGTCGAGTGGTCAGTGCCTGGTGGGCGTCAGACCACCTCGATGCGGCACTGCGGGCCGGTCGCCGCAGCGAGCCGCCGGTCGGAGGTCAGCAGCGTCGCGCCGAGCGCCTCGGCGAGAGCCACGTACATCGCGTCCCAGCCTCGCACGGTGTCGCGCAGTTCCCACGCCCTAGCGAGTAGCGGCCGGTGACCGAATCGTTCACCCGGCCATGCGTAGAGGTCGTCGACGGCCTGGGCCGCCTCGGTGCGGTCGAGTCGTCCGTGCAGGTGCTCACGGCGGATGACGCCGAGCACCTCGACATCGACGACGTGCGGCGCGACGTGGTCGGGTTCGGAGGCCAGCCACTGTCGGACACTACCCGCCGCGGAGCCGCCGATCAGGACCTCGACCAGGCAAGAGGCGTCAACGACCAGCATCGGGCCACGAGCCGCGGTGCTCGTCGAGGGCGGCCGCGATCTCGACCCGCCCGACCGGGGACGACCGGCGCCCGGTGCGCTCGAGCCACTCGGTGATGGTCGGCCGCGATGCCAACCGAGTGGCCTCGCTGCGCAACAGCTCCGGCACGCTCGTGCCGGCCTCGGCCGCACGCTTGGCCAGCGCCGCATACGTGCGGTCGTCGAGGTCTCTGATCTGAACTGTCTTCGGCATACTCCACGATAACATGCGTACTCGCATGCATTGATGCAAGTACGCATTAGTGGAGAGCGGGAGGCTGGTGGTCAGGTAGGGCTGGGGTTGCGGCGGGCGGCGTCGGGGAGGAAGCACGCTCCGTACAGCGAGAGGGTGGTGTTGGTCGCCGTGCCTAATTGGACCCGGGCGCCGGTACTCGGGTCCCCGATCGCTATCTCGTGGTCGCCCGGCGTGTCCCGTAGGACGGTGACTTCGGTGAAGCCGTTCTCGGCGAGCACGGCGCGGATGGCGTCCAGGACGCCGGGCCAGGTGGTGTCGTCGATGGCCCCTCTGGCGCCGTCACCGCCTGCCCTGTAGATGCCTTTCTCGGCGTCGTAGAGCAGGTGGAACGGCCTACCGCAGGTCCCGAGGTCGGCGCGGCTGGGTTCGGGTTCGACCCATTCGAGGTTGGGGGCGCGCTCGTCGACCACCGCGCGGACCCGGCTCAGCAGGTCCAGGTACTCGGCCTCGGCCTGCTCGAAGGAGGGCCGGCTCATCAGCTCTTTGCGGGCGTCCACGTTTCCCCTCGGGTCGTCGGTGCGGGTGACACACCCGCCGGATGTCAGCAGCAGTGCCACGGTGAGCAGCACGGCGACGGGCCACCGCATCGCACGGGCCACTACACCGTGCCGAGTGGCGGCGAGTGAGGTGCTCATCCCCACGGCTGCCACGGCACGTCCGGCCCGTCGAGGTTGTTGCCGGCGATGGTGAGCTCCGGGTGCCCGGCGACGATCGCGGCGAGGTTGTGCTGACTGGTCGTGTCAGGCACCAGATAGAACGAGTGCTCGAGCACCCCGGCCAGTGGCCGCCCGTCCGGGCTGACGGCGGGGCCGGTCTCCAGGTGCTTGACCCCGGGCAGGTGGGACAGGTCGGCACCGAACGCGGCAAGATCACCGACCTGGTCCTTGTTCGCCTCGGCGTACCACGCCGACCCGGCCGGCACCCGCAGGTCGCCGACCTGGTCGGTGCCGATACCGGGGGAGCCGAAGAACACTACCCGGTCGGTCCCGGTGCCGGGCTGCTGCAACCCGTACCCCGTGGTGATCGAGCCGTAGGAGTGCCCGAGCACGGTCAGGTCCGGGTCGGTGACCCGAGAGGCGTTCACCCCGCGCAAGAATCCCGCCAACTCCCGGCCACCGGCCTCGGCGTCTGCAGTGTCTGCGACCGCGCCGTAGTCCTGGGGGATGTCGTAGTCCAACCACGCCACCGTCGCTACCGACCCAGATCCTTCGTACTTGAACAGCATCTGGGTCGAGACATCACGAATGTCGGCCATGTCGTCGACGTTGACGCCCATCCCGGCCACGGTGCTGGTGAACCCCGGCACGAGGACCGCGACCTTGTCCGCGGTGTCGAGGTCGCCGACCGCGACCGCCGCCCGCGGCAGCCCCTCCTGGGGCGGGTCCAGCACCAGCAGCCGCCGATCCGGCTTCGCGGTAATGGCGCGGATCGCGGTGAGCGCTTCCAGCCTGTCCTGCAGCCGCTGCACCGACGCGGTCAGCAGCGGCAGCAGACCCAGGTCGACCCGGTTCGAGTCCGGGCCCTCGCGTATCGCCGCCAGCTCGGCCTCGGCCACAGCGAGCTCAGCCCGTACCTGCTCCTCCAACCCGGCCACCCGGGCCCGGTTCGCGGCGTCCCGCACCGCAAACGGCACCCCGTCGAGGTTCGCCACCCACCCCGGGCGCTTCGCCACCACCCACGACTGCTGCCGCGGGGTCAACGCCGCCCACCACGCCGCCACCACCCCCGGCCCGCCCTCACCCGGTGGCGCGTCCACCGGACCTCCCGGGTCGAACCACCCGATGCCCTCGGCCCGCACCACCCCACCAACACCCGACCCCGGGCCGATCTGTACCAGGTCGGCCATCTCCGCCGCCGCCCGGATCGTCCGCGCCGTCTGATCCGCTGCCGCCTCCACCCCCTCCCGGATCGCCGCCGCCCGAGACCGGCATCCCTGCCACTCTTCCTCCGCCCCAGCCAGCTCCGCCCGAGACCGCCACAGGTCCACCTGATGAGCGCCGTACGCATCCGCCCCCACCAGCTCAGTCAACGGACGGTCCTGCACCCCGGCCAACCCCGCCCGCACCGCCACCACCCGCGCCCATGCCGCTAACCCAGCCTCCCGCACCGGCCCCATCCGCGACTGCCCCGACTCCACCTCATCCGCGAAACCACCCAACACCCGCGCCACCGTCCCGAACGACGTCTGCGCCACCTCCATCGGCGGCCCCAGCCCCGCCTGCCGAGCCCGGAACAGCTCACCCTCGGTGCCCACCCAGCTACTGGAGTCCACCCCCACCACCACATCCCCCGCCTGACCCATCACCGACGCGAACCGGCCATACTCACCCGCCGACTCCCGCAACCGAACCGGCGACCCCACCACCACGAACTCCGACTCCGGGAAACCCGTACTCACCGAACACCCCTCCACCACCCGAAACCGAGAAACCCGCACCACGACGCACCCGACGCCGACACCGCAAAACCCTCCCCCAGCCGCCGCGCCCACCGCAACCCCCGACCACCGACTTGTGGACAACCACGCGGTGTCGGCAGCCGGCGTCAGGCCATGAGCCATAGTGCTCGTCGAGTGCGGCCACGATCCGCACGATCGCCATGCCTCACGGTGACACACACGGCCGGTCGACTG
>JBOFBK010000346.1:0-4371 GCA_051645525.1 Dermatophilaceae bacterium
GACACGCAGCGTCGCACGTCGTCCTCGGAGTGCGCGGCGGAGAGCTGCACCCGGATACGCGCCCTGCCCCGCGGCACCACCGGGAAGCTGAACGGGATGACGTACACGCCGTTCTCGAGCATGTGCTCGGCGATCCGCCCCGCGAGTCGCGCCCCGTCATCCCCCGGGAACATCACGGGCACGATCGGGTGCGACCCCGGCAGGAGGTCGAAGCCGGCCTCCACCATCAGCTCGCGGAACAGCGCAGCGTTGCGCCGCAACGTCTCTCGGGCCTGCGAGGACCCCGACACGAGCGCCAGCGCGGCGAGCGAACCGGCGACCACAGCGGGCGCCAGCGAGTTGGAGAACAGGTACGGACGCGACCGCTGACGCAGCAGCTCGACGACCTCCCGGTGGCTCGACACGTACCCGCCCGATGCACCGCCCAGTGCCTTGCCGAGCGTGCCGGTGAGGATGTCGACCCGGTCGGCCACGCCGAACAGCTCAGGCGTGCCGCGCCCGCCATCCCCGACGAACCCGACCGCATGGCTGTCGTCGACCAGCACCATCGCCTCGAACTCCTCTGCGGCGGAGCAGATCTCGTCGAGCGGGGCGTAGGAGCCGTCCATCGAGAACACGCCGTCGGTGGCTACGCACACCCGCCGCGCTCCCGCGTCTCGGGCCGCGGCGAGCTGCACCCGCAGGTCGGCGACGTCGGCGTTCTTGTACCGGTACCGGGCCGCCTTGGACAGCCGGATGCCGTCGATGATCGACGCGTGGTTCAGCTCGTCGCTGACGATCGCGTCCTCGGCGCCGAACAGCACCTCGAAGACCCCTCCGTTGGCGTCGAAGCACGAGGAGTAGAGGATGCTCGCCTCGGCGCCGAGGAACTCCGACAGCCGCGCCTCGAGCTGCTCGTGCTGGGTCTGGGTGCCGCAGATGAAGCGCACCGACGCCATGCCGAAACCCCACTCGTCCAACGCTCTCCGGCTGGCGGCGACGACCTCGGGGTGGTCCGCGAACCCCAGGTAGTTGTTGGCGCAGAAGTTCAGCGCCTCGCCGCCGGCCGTCGCCACGTGTGCGGACTGCGGCGTGGTGAGCGCCCGCTCCCGCTTGGTGAGACCGGCCGCCTCGATGTCGGCCAGGGTGGCCGTCAGCTCGTCCTTCACCGCGCCGTACACGTCATCCTCCTCGTTCGATGTGCGCCACGACCACGCCGGGCGCTCAGGTCCAGTCGAGCAGTACCTTGCCGCCGTGACCCGACCGGGTCTCGGCGAACGCCGCCTCCCACTCCCGAGCCGGGTACCGGCCCGTGACCACGGAGGAGACGGCAGCCCGCAGCTCGCGCGACGACGCGAGCATCGACCCCATCAGGTACCACGTCTCGAACATCTCGCGCCCGTACACGCCGCGGAGCGTGACCATGTGCGTGATGACGCGGCTCCAGTCGATGGCGTAGCGGTCCTTCGGCAGCCCGAGCAGGGCGATGCGCCCGCCGTGGTTGATGTTGGCGAGCAGGTCCTCGAGCGCCGCGGGCGCGCCGGACATCTCGAGGCCGATGTCGAACCCCTCGGCCATGCCGAGCTGCCGTTGCGCCTCTCGCAGCGAGCCTCCGGACCCGATGTCGACCACCAGGTCGGCGCCGGCCGCCTTGGCCAGCGCGAGCCGGTCGGCCGACAGGTCGGTGACACAGATCCGCCGCGCGCCGGCGTGCCGTACGACAGCGGTCGCCAGCACCCCGATCGGCCCGGCGCCGGTGACCACCACGTCCTCCCCCACGACCGGCCACTGCAGCGCGGTGTGCACGGCGTTGCCGAGTGGGTCGAACAGCGCCCCCAGGTCGGGGTCGAGGTCGCGCGGCTGCACCCAGGCGTTCGTGGCCGGGATCGTCACGAGCTCGGCGAACGCGCCGTCGCGGTGCACGCCGACGCCCACGGTGTCGATGCACAGGTGCCGCCGCCCGGCCCGGCAGTTGCGGCACACCCCGCACACGACGTGCCCCTCCCCCGACACCATGTCGCCCGCGGTGAGGTGGTCGACACCGGCTCCGACCTCGACCACCTCGCCGAAGAACTCGTGCCCGATCGTCATCGGGGCCCGTACCGTCGCCGCCGCCCAGTCGTCCCACTGCTCCAGGTGCAGGTCGGTGCCGCAGATGCCGGCCCGCAGCACCCGCACCGTGACGTCCTTATCGCCACACTGCGGCTCGGGCACCTCCACGAGCTCGAGCCCCGGGCCGGCGGTCGTCTTCCGCAGCGCACGCACGGCTCCCATCATGCCGACGCCGCGACCCGCCCCGCGACCGCTCACCGCTACCCCTGGCGCACCGGGACCAGCGGCGCAGCGGCCTGGCCCGCGCCATCGACGTCGCCGCGCGTCAGGGCGACGCCCGCGGCGCGGATGCCGGGGCGCTCGGCATCCTCGACCGTGGCCTGGCTCGGCATACCGACGCTCCGCCCGCTGTGCGAGCCGAGGCCATCGCCCACCGGGCCGAGCTGCTCGCCCGCCCCGGCCGCGGCACCGACGCACCCACGACCGACCGACTGAGACCACACGGGTATCACCACGCGCGGCGGCGCCGACCGTTCGGCGCACCGTCGGTGCCGTTCGCCGCACGGATGACGCCCGCACGGCGACCGCCGGACCCGCCCGTCGTCCCGAAGACCCATCACCCCTCCCGCACCGCGTCACCGCGCGCCACCCTGAGGACGAGCCCGGGCGGCAGGCCCCGGGTACCGATCCGTCGGAGGTGACCCGTGAGCAACGAGGCTCGCACCCGGGACGAGGACCCCTACCTCGCCGTCCAGTCCACGCCGGAGTTCCAGGAGCTGCGCCGTAAGTTCCGGGGCTTCGTGTTCCCGATGACCGCGTTCTTCATCGCCTGGTACTTCGTCTACGTGCTGCTCTCCACGTTCGCGCCGGGCTTCATGGGCACCGAGCTGGTCGGCAACATCAACGTCGGCCTGCTGTTCGGGCTCGGCCAGTTCGTCACCACGTTCGCCATCACCTTCGTCTACGCCCGTTGGGCCAACCGCGAGCTCGACCCGTTGGCCGACCGGCTCGGGGCCCGTCTCGACGGCGCGAAGGAGCACTGACCATGCCTGCTTCCGCCCTGCCCGCGCTCCCCACGCTTCCCGCGCTCCCCGCTGCCGAGTCCACGTCGGTCGGCTCACCCGCGCTCAACATCGCGATCTTCGCGGCGTTCGTCGTCGTCACCCTGGTCATCGTGGTCCGGGTGGCGTCGGGCAAGAAGACCGCCGAGCAGTACTACACCGCCGCCGGCGCGTTCTCAGGCCGGCAGAACGGCATCGCCATCGCCGGCGACTACCTCTCGGCGGCATCCTTCCTCGGCATCGCCGGAGCCATCGCGCTGCAGGGCTACGACGGGTTCCTCTACTCCATCGGGTTCCTCGTCGCCTGGCTGGTGGCGCTGCTGCTCGTGGCCGAGCTGATGCGCAACACCGGCCGGTTCACCATGGCCGACGTGCTGTCGTACCGGCTGCGGCAGCGCCCGGTGCGCATCGCCGCGGCCATCTCGGTCATCTGCGTCTCGTTCTTCTACCTGCTCGCCCAGATGGCCGGCGCCGGCGCGCTGGTGTCGCTGCTGCTCGGGGTCAGCGGCGAGGCCGCGCAGAACCTCGTCATCGCGGTCGTCGGCGTCGTGATGATCGCCTACGTGCTCATCGGCGGGATGAAGGGCACCACCTGGGTGCAGATCATCAAGGCCGTGCTGCTCATCGCGGGCACCGCGGTCATCACGGTCTGGGTGCTCGGCATGTACTCCTTCAACCTGTCGAGCCTGTTCGAGGCCGCGGTCGACCGGTCGGCCAAGGGCGAGGCGATCCTCGACCCCGGGCTGCGGTACGGCACCAGCCTCACCACGCAGATCGACTTCATCTCGCTGTCGATGGCGCTCGTGCTCGGCACGGCCGGCCTGCCGCACGTGCTGCAGCGGTTCTACACGGTGCCCACGAGCAAGCAGGCCCGCAAGTCGGTCGAGTGGGCGATCTGGCTGATCGGCGGGTTCTACCTGCTCACCCTCGTCGTCGGGTACGGCGCCGCAGCCCTGGTCGGCCCGGAGGCGATCGGCGCCGCACCGGGCAAGGCCAACTCGGCCGCTCCGCTGCTCGCCTACGAGCTCGGCGGGTCGGTGCTGCTCGGCATCATCTCCGGGGTCGCGTTCGCCACCATCCTCGCAGTGGTGGCCGGCCTGACCATCGCCACGTCGGCGACCTTCGCCCACGACCTGTACAAGGAGGTCTTCAAGCGCGGCCGGACCACCCAGGAGCAGGAGGTGCGGGTGGCGCGCGCCGCCGCAGTGGTCATCGGGGCTGTCGCGATCGTCGGCGGCATGTACGCCAAGGACCAGAACGTCGCGTTCCTCGTGGCGCT
>JBOFBK010000347.1:0-2075 GCA_051645525.1 Dermatophilaceae bacterium
GGGTCGACCTACTTCCAGGGCGATCTCGACGACGTGGCGTACTGGAACTCCGCGCTGACCGCCGCGCACGTGCAGCAGATCCACGCCGCCCGGTTCCCGTAGCGGGCCGGCGTCACACCGGCTGCCGCCCCGGGCTGCGCTGCGGCCACGGAGCGTCGACCGGCCGAAGCGCGGCCCATCCGCCGTCGCGCACGCGGGCCGCGACGAGCACGCCGAGGGCAAGGCTCGGGTTGCGCAGGTCGCCGGCGAGCACGGCCTCGACCGCGTCGTCGAGCGCGACCCGACGCATCGGCATCCCGAGCTCTTCCCCGGTGCGCTCGTGCCGTTCCGCCTCGGGAACCGGGCTCAGGTCACGGGCCAGGTAGATGCGCAGCGACTCGGTCGACCCGCCGGGTGAGGCGTGGTGGTCGACCAGGGTGTGCCACCGCGACGCGACCGTGTCGGCCTCCTCGTGCAGCTCCCGGGCCGCCGCCACCCACGGCGACTCGCCCTCGACGTCCAGCAGACCGGCCGGCAGCTCCCACTCGAACGCCCCCACCGGATGGCGGTACTGCCGGACGAGCAGCACCCGGCCGTCGTCGTCGAGAGCCAGCACGGCCACCGCACCGGTGTGCGCCACATACTCGCGGCGCAACCGCCCGGCCGCACCGAGATCGAAGGTGTCGGTCACGACATCCCACACCGCCCCTCGATGCAGCACCTCCGAGGTCACGACCGGCGCACGGCGGAGGTCGTCGCGCAACGGTGCACACTCGTCATCCGCCTCGATGCGGGCGTCAGGCATGCGCCTCGGCGACTTCCGGATGACGCGGACGCTCCACCTCGACCAGCCGCGAGGCGCGCTGCTGCTCGATCGCCGTCCCCACCAGGCCCGCGAAGAGCGGGTGCGCGCGGGTGGGCCGCGACTTGAACTCCGGGTGTGCCTGGGTGGCGACGAAGTACGGGTGCACCTCCGGCGGCAGCTCGACGAACTCGACCAGCCCGAGATCGGGATGAGTACCGCTGACCCGCAGCCCGGCCGCCTCGAGGGCGGGGCGGTAGGTCTCGTTGACCTCGTAGCGGTGGCGGTGCCGTTCGTCGGCCACGGCGGCGCCGTACGCTCCGGCGACGAGCGACCCCGGCAGGAGCTGCGCCCGCTGGCTGCCCAGCCGCATCGTGCCGCCGAGGTCGCCGGCACCGTCGACGTACGCCTTCTGCTCCTCCATCGTCGCGATCACCGGCGCCGGCGTGCCGGGGTCGAACTCGGTGGAGCTCGCGCCCTCGATGCCGGCGACGTGGCGCGCGAACTCGATGACCATGCACTGCAGCCCGAGGCAGATGCCGAGCGTCGGCACCTGCCGCTCCCGGGCCCACCGCAGCGCGCCGACCTTGCCCTCGATCCCGCGCACGCCGAAACCCCCTGGCACGAGCACGGCATCCACACCCCCGAGGGCGCGCTGTGCGCCGGCCTCGGTCTCGCAGTCGTCGGACGGCACCCACCGGATGCGCACGCGCGCGTCGTGGTGGAACCCGCCGGCACGGAGCGCCTCGGTGACCGACAGGTACGCGTCGGGCAGGTCGACGTACTTGCCGACCAGCGCGACCTCGACGTCGTGCTCGGGTTCGTGCACCCGGTGCAGGAGGGTGTCCCACGCCGTCCAGTCGACGTCGCGGAAGGTCAGCCCGAGCCGGCGCACGACATAGGCGTCGAGACCCTCCCGGTGCAACACCTTGGGGATGTCGTAGATGCTCGGCGCGTCGACGGCCGCCGCGCACGCCTCGGCGTCGACGTCGCACATCAGACTGATCTTGCGCTTGATCGAGTCCGGGATGGCCCGGTCGGCCCGCAACACGAGCGCATCGGGCTGAATGCCGACCTGCCGCAGCGCGGCGACCGAGTGCTGGGTCGGCTTGGTCTTCAGCTCGCCACTGGGCGCGAGGTATGGCACGAGCGAGACATGCAGGAAGAACACGTTGTCGCGGCCGAGGTCGTGGCGCACCTGGCGGGCCGCCTCGAGGAACGGCAGCGACTCGATGTCGCCGACGGTGCCGCCGATCTCGGTGATGACGATGTCGGGCGCCTCGGCCGGGTCGAC
>JBOFBK010000348.1:0-1081 GCA_051645525.1 Dermatophilaceae bacterium
GGGTGATCTGGGGCGAGCTGGTCACCGGCATCCTCGGCTGCATCGTGCTCGCCCTGCTGCTCGACGGGCTCATCGTGCTCGTGGGCCGGCTGCTGACGCCGTGGCAGCGTGCCCGCGGGTCGGTCGTGGCGGTCGGAGGTGAGGCATGATCTCGTCGCTGCTGTCGTGGTTCACCGACCCGGCCAGCTGGTCGGGCGAGGACGGCATCCCGAGCCGTCTCCTCGAGCACCTGCTCTACACCGCGGTGGTGCTGGCCGTCGCCGCGGCGATCGCGATCCCGGTGGGGCTGTGGGTCGGGCACAGCGGCCGAGGCCGGTGGCTGGTCACCGTGGCCAACTCGCTGCGCGCGGTCCCCACGCTCGGATTCCTCTTCGTCGTCGTGCTGTGGCTGGGGCCGATGATCGAGGGCGAGCTCGCGTTCACGCTGCCGAGCGTCGTCGTGCTCGTGCTGCTCGCGGTGCCGCCGCTGCTGGCCGGCACGTACGCCGGCATCGAGAACGTCGACCCCGGGGTCCGGGATGCCGCCCGCGGGGTGGGGATGACGTCGGCGCAACGACTGTGGCAGGTCGAGCTGCCCAACGCGCTGCCGCTGCTGTTCTCCGGCATGCGCGCCGCGACGCTGCAGGTGGTGGCCACGGCGACGATCGCCGCGTACGTCGGGCTGGGCGGTCTGGGCCGGTACCTCATCGACGGCATCGCGCTGAGCGACTACCCGCGCACCGCCGGTGGGGCACTGCTGGTCGCCGCGCTCGCAGTGCTGCTCGACGCCGTGCTCGCCCTCGCACAGCGACGTAGTGTCTCGGCCGGCATCCGGGATGGCCGGGGCACTGTCGGCCGGGTACGGAAGGATCGAGCCGCTGGTCCGGTTGACCCCACCGCTGGCGACCACGCCTCCGAGGGCCACGTCGACCTGGTCAGGACCCCTCCCCGAAAGGACCACTGATGAAGCGCAGGACCATGCTCGCCGCCCTCGCGGCAGCCTCCGTCGTCGGGCTCACGGCCTGCGGCGGCGACAGCGACCCGCTCGCGTCCGACACCGCGACCACCGGCGGCGATACGTCATCCGGCTCGATCGTGGTCG
>JBOFBK010000349.1:0-3084 GCA_051645525.1 Dermatophilaceae bacterium
CATCGTCGGCCAGACCTACGCCCGGCTGTTCCCCGACAACGTGCGCACCCTCATCCTCGACGGCAACGTCGACCCCACCGAGTACGTCGGCAAGAACGACCGCCGCCCGATCGGGGTGCGCACCGATCAGGGCCTATCGTTCAGCGAGACCTTCACCGAGTTCCTTCGCCTGTGCGCCGACGGCGGCGATACCTGCGCGCTCAACGCCGTCGGTGAGTCCGAGCAGGTCGTCGACGACCTGCTCGGACGACTGCTCGAGAGCCCCATCACGGTCGAGGTGGAGGGCGAGAGACAGACCTACACCTACGACGCGGTCGCCAGCGCCATCGGCGAATCGCTCTACGACCCTGCGACATACGCCGACCTGGCCAACCAGCTCGCCGAGCTCGCGTCGTCCGACCCGGCTGTTATCGGCGCTGGCGCCGCCGAGCTACGCCTGCAGGCCGAACTGCGCGACGAGGACTACGCGTCCGAGGGTGGGAACATCGGCGTGTTGTGCTCGGACACCCGGCCGGTCGGTAACCCGCTGGCCTACCCGCGCTTCGCCGACCAGCAGGATCGCAAGTACGGCTTCCTCGGCCGGAACGCCGTGTGGTTCGGCGTCGGACTCGACTCGGTGTGCGAGTTCTGGTCCGACGCCAACCGCGACCAGGACGCCTACCTCGGCAACTGGAACCAGACCACCAACGCGCAGGTGCTCGTGCTCAACCCGCGCTACGACCCCGCCACTGCCTGGCAGAACGCCGCACCCGCGGCGGCCAAGTTCCGCAACGCCCAGGTGCTCACCGTCCAGGGCTGGGGCCACACCACCCTCAGCGCGGGAAGCAGCTGCTCGGTCGCGGTGTGGACCCAGTACCTCATCGACGGCGCCATCCCCGCCGACGCACCCGCAACCTGCCCCGCCGACCAGGTGCCGTTCCAGGACCCGCCCGCCACCGGCAAGAAACAGCCCGACGCCGACGACCGCAGCCGCGACCGCGAACGCGAGCAACTGCGAGAGCTCGCACCCATCCCGCCGCCCATCGGCTGACCACACCACCCCCACCCGTGGGGCCGGGCCGCCACTACGACGGCTCGGCCCCACGGCGTCCCCGATGAATCGTCCGAACGGATCGCACACCGAACGGAGCGCACACCGGACGGACCGGACCGGACGGCGGACATCTCGACCGTCGAGACTCAGGGTCAAGATGGGTGGAAATGTCGATGCCTCGGGGCTGGCTCCTCGGGTCGTCCGTGGGACACGACATGGCCCGATGCGTTGACTGCCGGCACGGCGTGATCGTCGAGCGGATCACGTATCGATCGAGCAGGAGACCCGACCACGTCATCCGCCCGTTCAGCCTGCGACACCGCTTCTCCGACCGAGGCCGCCGGGCGTCCCCGTCGGGAGCGTCGGTGCGGTCACACCGCACCGAGGGAGTAGGGCAGTGCGCCGACCGACCAATCCGATACGGGCTGTGGATGCGGGCCAGTGCCCCGTCGCGCCGCACGCCGCGGCGCCCCCGATGCGCCCGCGCGCTGATCTCGGCCACCTGAGACCGCCGCTTCAGACCGCCGCGAGGACGTCGTCCAGCCGGGGGGGCGAGCTGTGGCGAGGTCGGCGCGGAGCCGGGCGAGGAGCCGCGGCCCGTTGACCGACAGGGCGGGGCCGTACCGACAGACGCGGGGCCACGGCGTCCCGCCTCGTCGACGACGGCTTCTGCGAACAGGGCTGACCGGCGCTGACGTCGGAGGCTCACGCCGTTCCAGCAGGGATGCGGCAGCACGCCGAACGGCATCCCTCTCGCCGGTCGCTCGCTTCAGTCCCGGCGGCCCGCCCGAGACCAGGTCAGGCCGACACCAGCCCCCCCCGAGAGCCCGGCTCTCGGGGGGGTCTGGTGTCGGCGGAGGATGCGGGATTTGAACCCGCGAGGGGTTTCATCCCCAACACGATTTCCAATCGTGCGCACTAGGCCACTATGCGAATCCTCCGCCGGGGAGGCTACCGGAGCCTGCGCATCCGGCCGAAATCCGCGGCCGCCACCGTCCGGGCTGACGGTGCCCGCTATCCGGCCGAGCCGGGCGGCGAGGGCGGCCCCACGAGCAGCAGGACGGCCGTGACGACCGCGATGCCCACGACGCCGACGACGGATGCCGTGACCGGTCGCGCGAGCCCACTGGCGAGCACCCGCTCCAGCAGGTTCCGCGGCTGGTCACCGCCGGGTGCGAGCCGCCACCGGTCGGTCACCGCCTCGGACCGCTCGACCCTGCGCTCGACCCACAGCGTGGCGTACGGCGGCACCCCGGCGGCCAGGGCGAGCGCCGTGAGCCGCACCGACCAGCGCTGGTCGAGCGCCACCACCAGCACGACGAGCACGTAGCCGAGGAACACCACCCCGTGCACCATGCCGAACACGCTCACGCCGAGCTCGGTCGTGCGCGTGCCGTACTTGAGCACCATCCCCAGGAGCAAGAGGGTCCAGGTAACCACCTCGGCACGGGCGAACCAGGTGAACAGGGCGCGGGGCGTCATCGGTCTCCTCCGGATGGGCTGCCCCCAGTCTGGCGGGCCGGCCTGTGCACCGGTCGTCGGGTGGGTGAGGGGCCGGTCGTGCGCCGGTCGGGAGGGTGGCGGCCGTCCGGAACCTGCCGTCCGGGTGATTTCCCCGGATGACGCCCCGCGCCTAGGATCGGTGCCGGCACCCCGCGTGGTGGTACCTCGCCGAACTCCCCCAGGGCAGGAATGCAGCAAGGGCAGGTGAGCTCTTCCAGGTACGCGGGGTGTCCTCACGTCCTCACGTCCTGACGTCCAGGCGAGCTCGCCGCGGAGTCAGGAGCATCCCGCCGAGCCAGGACGCTATAGCGTCCTGGGCCCGCAGGAACCTCCGGAGTCGGCGGGATGCCCCTGATGCCGCGACGGGCGAGATCAGGTCAGCGCCGGGCGACCTCAGCCTGGTCCGCCGCCGCCGCCGCCGTCTCCGCTCCGGAGCCGCAGACCCCGCCGCAGCAGCCGCCGCCGCAACCGCCTCCCGCGGTAGCCTCCTCGGGCTCGGTGCCCTGCCGCTCCCACACCTGCCGGATGGCGCCGAGCAGCACCTCGAC
>JBOFBK010000350.1:0-4939 GCA_051645525.1 Dermatophilaceae bacterium
CACCGTTCGGGGGTCGCTGTTCTCGGAGTTGCCGAAGGAGTTGACCGCGCGGACCTGGTAGACGTATGACCGGCCGGAGACCAGCCCGGTGTCGACGAAGGAGAGCACGTCGGCACCGGTGGTGGCCCGGCGCACGCCGTCGCGCAGCACGACGAACCGGGTGACCGGCGCCGCGCCCGGCGACGACAGCGTCCAGGACAGACTCGCCGCCGCTCCCGGCCCGGCACTCGCCGTGAGCACCGGCGTCGCCGGGACGCCGGTGTTGCCCACCACCGAGATCGCCGCGGTCCGTGGCCCCTCGCCGACGGCGTTGACCGCCGCCACCCGATACGCGCAGCTCTGCTGCACCGGGCAGGTGCGGTCCTCGGCCGTCCGGGCACCGGCACCGACCTCCGACAGCAGCGACTCGCCACCCCCGGCCACCGACCGGTAGACGCGGTAGCCGGTGACCGCGGAACCGCCGTCGGATGCCGGCGCGCTCCACGTCATCCGGGCACTGGTGCCGCCGGTGACCGCGAAGTCGCGCGGCACCGTGGGTGCGAACGTGGCGTCGCCGTCGGGCGTGGCGGCGACCGGCGCGGATGCCGGCCCCTCACCGACCGAGGTGGACGCTCGGACCGCGTACCGGTACTCGACGCCGTCGGTGAGGCCGGTGTCGGTGAACGTCGTGCCCGCGGTGTTGCCCACCTGGACGAGAACGCCGGAGTCGTTCTCGCGCAGCACGATGTAGCGGCCGACCTTCGCGCCGCCGTCGGTGTCGGGGTGGCCCCACTGGAGCGTCACCGACCGGTCGCCCGGCACTGCGGACACTCCGACCGGCGCGCCGGGGGGCGCGAGCGCCGAGCGGTCGCGGAACGCGCCGAGGTGCGGCTGGAGGTTCTGGCTCACCGTGGTGAAGTCACCCCCGGCCACGAGCGTCGTGGGGGTGCTCGCCAGGGCCCAGATGCCGAGGGCGCTGTTGACCCGCGGCGCGAAGGCACCGATGGCGCCGCTCGCGAGGTCGATCTCGGCAATCTTGTTGCGGTCCAGCCCGCCCAACGAGGCGGTGCCGTTGAAGTGCCCCGCGCAGTAGGCGTTCGGGCCGAGCACCCGCGCCGCGACGATGTCGCCGGTGCCCCGGTAGCTCCACACGGTGCGACCGGTGACGGCATCCTGCCGCGTACATCCGCCACCGCCCCCGCCGGAGGCGATGACGAGCGAGCCGCCCCCGGCGAGGTCGATGTCGAACACCGGCGAGCGGTTGCGGCCGTTGTTGCTGCCCGACCGGAACGTGGGGTCGGGCACGGCGGTGGCTCCGGTGCCCACCAGCGCGAGCCGGCCGAGGGCCGAGGTGCCGAACAGGCTGGTGAAGTCGCCGCCGACGTACACGCCGCTGGTGTGCGCGGCCGGCAGGATGACGCGCACCCGCTCGTCGGCCGCGATCGAGGCAGACCAGGTGCGGTCGAGCACACCGTCGCCGCCGATGCGGGCGACCCGCGCCACCGCCGTGGTGCCGATGCCGTCCTGGATCTGGTCGAACGCACCACCCACGTACACGGATGACGCCCGCACGGCGATCGTCTCGACCGCGCCGAACGCGCGCGGGTCCCAGGCCTGCAGGGCTCCGGTGCGCAGGCTCACCGCGGCGAGGTTGCGCCGTGCCGACCCGTTGACCGCGCTGAAGTCGCCGCCGAGGTAGACGGTGTCCCCGTCGACGGCGGCGGCGAGCACCTCACCGGCGACCTGCACGGGCCAGTCGACGAACGCCCCGGTGTCGGGGTCCCACAGCGCCACGCCGCGGGCCGGGCGGCTCTGGCCGGCCGGGCCGAGCGCGGTGCCGAACGACCCGCCGACGACCACGCCGCGCGGGGTCGGCACCAGCTCGGACACCCGGCCGTCGACACCCCACGACCGGGACATCCAGGTCGTGGCCCCGAGCGACTCGGCCGCAGCGCCCGGGCCGGCGACCAGCGCGGCCAGCACCGTGGCCGCGGTCGTCATCGCGGCCGCCGCGGCCCGGACACGGCTCACGGTGTGCCCCGGATCAGCGCGAAGCCCTGCGCGATGGCGGTCTTCTCACCGGCGAAGGTGAAGTCGCCGCCCACGAGCAGGCCGTACGGGCTCACCGCGAAGGACCACACGCCCATCGGCTGGTCGAACTCGGGCGCGTAGTCGAGCAGGTTGCCGGTGGCGGCGTCGAACACGACGAACCGCTGCCGCTCGACGTTGGTGCCGGCCGGTGTGGCCCAGCAGGCACCACCGCTGCCCTTGTTGCCGCCGTGCGAGCCGTAGTAGAAGCGCCCGTTGACCTCGAGGGTGCCCTGCATGCCGGCGTTGCACCAGGTGCGCCAGAGCAGTCCGGTGGGCCGGGTCGGCGTGGCGAGGTTCACGGCCTCGTACTGGTAGATGTAGTCGGGGCAGACGTCACCGCCGTACAACCGCTGACCGTCATCCGAGAGGTAGATGCGGTTGATCCACGGCCCCACCGTGCTGCAGCCGAGCACCCCACCGAGCCGGCGCGCGTCGAGAGCGCCGCTGGCGCCGCTCACGACGGCGATGCCGCCGGCGACGCTGGTGTTGTTCACCGTGGTGAACGGCCCGGAGAGGTAGACCTTCGAGCCGTCCGGCGCGACCTCGAGCCCTTGCACCATGCCGTTCGCCCGGAGCCGGCCGTCGGGTCCCCAGGTGTCGGCCACCCAGGCCGGGTCGAGCGCTCCGGTGGTGGGGTCGAGCTTGGCCACGTGCAGCCGCTGGGTCGTGCCGACCTTGGTGAACTTGCCGGCGACGTAGACGCCGTCGGCGCTCAGCCCGAGCCGGATGACGGTGTTGTTGAGCCCGGCCTTGAAGCTGGCCACCGCGCCGGTGCTGGTGCTCACCTTGGCGACCTTGTTGCGCGCCACGCCGCCCACGCTCTTGAAGTCGCCGCCGACGTACACCGCGGAGCCGTCGGCGGTGGGCTCGAGGTCGAGCACCATCTGGTCGACGTCGGCCTGGAACGCGGGGTCGGCCTGCCCGGTGCTGAGGTCGATCACCGCGAGCCCGCGCCGGATCAGGCCACCGACGCTGGTGAAGGCGCCGCCGGCGACGATCTCGTCGTCGAGCCGCAGCAGCGAGTACACCCGGTTGCCCGTGACCGGGTTCCAGCCGGTGAGGGTGGTGCTCGCGAGGTCGACCTCCGCGGAGTGGTGCCGCGGCTGGCCGAGCACCTGGCCGAACTGCCCGCCGATGAGCAGCCGGCCGGCCGACACGTCGATGGCGTCGACCGTGTTGGGGCAGGTCGCCGGCAGCCCGTAGACCGACTTGGTGTCGTGCGGGCAGTGCGCGAGGCTCAGCCCGAGGTCGCGCGAGGTGGCCGCGCCGAACCCGTTCAGGGTGGCGTAGGCGGTGCGCGCCTGGCCGCCGATCGAGGTGAAATCGCCGCCGACGTGGATCATCCCGGTCGAGCCCTCGACCACGACCGCCCGGACGACGCCGTTCGCCGACGGGTTCCACGACTGCACGTCACCGAACGCCGTGGCGAAGGCCGCCGCCCGGCCGCGACCGGCCGTGGTGACCGACCGCGAGGACACGCTGGTGAAGTCACCGCCGACGTAGAGCGTGCCGCTGTCGGCGCTGAGCGCGAGGGCGCGCACCAGCGCGGAGGTCTGCCCGGAGAAGCTCGCGTCGAGCGCGCCGGTCGTGGCCGACACCCGCCCGAGGTACCGGCGGCTCACCCCGCTCAGGGTCGTGAACTGGCCACCGACGTAGACGCCGCCGCCGGCCGCCGTCAGCGCGAGCACGGTGTTGTTGGCGCTGCCGGTCCAGCCGGCCACGGCGTCGCCCGTGGCGGCGTCGACCGCGGCGAGGTTGGTGCGCGGTCCACCGCCGGCCTCGGTGAACTTGCCTCCGATGACGAGCGTCCCGCCGACCAGCGCCAGCGCCCGCACCGGGCCGTTGACGTTCGCGTTGAAGCCGCGGTCGAGCGAGCCGTCAGCACGCACGTGGGCGACGCTGCGCCGGTAGTACCCGTCGACCTCCCCGAACTCGCCGCCGAGGTACCAGCCGCCGGCGCCGTCGGAGATCGTCGTGTAGACGTCGCCGGTGACCATCTGCCGGGTGCCGAGCAGCGCCCCGGTGCCGGGGTCGGTGCGCGCGGTGTGCCCCACCGTGGGACCCACATAGTCGAAGCCGCCGCCGATCAGCGCCTTCGTACCGAGCGGCACGATGTCCATGACGCGCCCGTTGGCGCCCCAGATCGAGGTGTCCGCGGCCGAGGCCAGCGACAGCGGCGGCGGCGAGTCGGCGCGCGCCACAGGTGCTGCGAGCAGCGCCCCGCCGACGAGCGCGAGCACCACGGTGAGCACGGCCGTCATCCGGCCGGCGACCGGGGCGGATGACGCGAGCGGGCGGGAGAGTGTCATGACGGGGCCCTTCGGGAGAGGGTGGGTGGAGTGGGCGGGACGGCTCCGGGGCGTCGCCGCCCGCGGACCGGTCGGGGACGGGACGGGGTCGCGCGGTCACGCGTGACGGAGCGGTAGACGGCGGCGACCGCGTCGGCGGCGGCCGGCCACCGGTAGGGCGCGACGAGGTCGGGAGCCTCCCGTGCGGCGGCCCCGCGAAGCCGCTCGCGGTCGTGCCACATCGCGGCGAGCGCGGCGGCCAGGGCGTCGAGGTCGCCGCGGGGGAAGGTGCGGTGCGCGCCGCAGCGGCACGGTGCGAGCACCTCGCGGTGCGGGTCGATGTCGCTGGCGAGCACCGGGATGCCGTACGACGACGCCTCGAGCAGGGTGAGCGGCAGGCCCTCGAGGTCCGACGGCTGCACGAACAGCGCGGCGTGCTGGTACACGCCGGCGAGCTCGTCGCCGTAGAGGAATCCCGGCAGGACGATACGAGGGTCGTCGTCGGCCATGGCGGCGAGCTCGGCGAGGTAGCCGTCGGTGAAGGCCGACCCGCCCACGATGACCACCGTCACGTCATCCGG
>JBOFBK010000351.1:0-3369 GCA_051645525.1 Dermatophilaceae bacterium
CAGCTGATCGCGGCGCGGGTGCTGAAGGGTGTCGGAGCGGCGCTGCTCACCCCGGGGGCGCTCGCCCTCATCCAGGCCTCGTACCGCCCGGAGGACCGCGCCGCGGCCATCGGCACCTGGGCGGGGTTCTCCGGCGTCGCCGCTGCACTGGGGCCGCTGGTCGGCGGCTGGCTGGTCGACACCACCACCTGGCGCTGGGTCTTCGCGATCAACGTACCGCTGGGTCTGGCCGTACTCGTCATGGCCGCGCGCTCGGCGCCCGAGAGCCGTGACCTCGAGGAGTGTGGGAAGCCCTTCGACTACACCGGCTCAGCGCTCACCGTGGCGGCGCTCGCCGCGCTGACCTTCGTGCTCACGGCCGACGGCTCGACGCCGACCGCGCTCGTCGCCCTCGGCTGGGCGGTGGCGCTCGCGTCATCCGTGGCCTTCGTGGTCGTGGAGCGCCGCGCCCCGAACCCGCTGGTCCCGTTGTCGCTGTTCGGTTCTCGCGTGTTCTCGGCGGCCAACGGGATGACGCTGCTCGTCTACGGCGCGCTGGGCTCGGTGATGCTGTTCATCGTCCTGCAGCTGCAGGCCGCCGGATGGAGTGCACTGGAGGCCGGGATGTCGGCGCTGCCGATCACCATCGTGCTGATGCTGCTGTCGTCGCGGGCTGCGGCGCTCTCGGCGCGGATCGGGCCGCGCATCCCGATGACGGTCGGCCCACTGGTGTGCGCTGCCGGGGTGCTGCTGTTGCTGCCGGTCGGCGAGGGGGCGGGCTGGCTCGATGTGCTGCCCGGCATGGTGGTCTTCTCGCTCGGCCTCGCGCTGCTGGTGTCGCCGCTCACCGCAGCCGTGCTCGCCGCAGCGCCCGACCGGTACGCCGGCGTCGCGAGCGGGGTGTCCAACGCGGTAGCGCGGGCCGGGTCGCTACTCGCCGTGGCGGCGCTACCCGCGCTGGTGGGCCTCACCGGCGACGACTACCTCGACCCTGACGCGATGACCGCCGGCTACCGCACCGCGATGCTCGTCTGCGCCGGCCTGCTGGCTGCGGGCAGCGCGGTCAGCTGGTTCGGTCTGGGTCGTGGCGCTCCGGCGAGTCGCCCGGCGGTGTCGACGCAGTCGGGGTGAGCGACTGGTCAGGCTGACCGAACCGGCTCGGCTGCTCGAACCGGTCGTGCTGCTCGGCCCGGCCGGGTCGACCGACTCCTCGAGCCAGGCGGCGTAGCGCTCGTCGACGGCGACGAGCGGCACGGCGACCACCTCGGCGACCTCGTAGGGGTGCTCGGCCAGCACGGCCAGGCGCACGGCGTCGACCTGCTCGGCGGTGGTCTTGACGAGCAGCAGGTGCTCGGCCGCCGTCTCGACGGCACCCTCCCAGCGGTACGTGCTGGTGATGCCGGGCACCATCTGGACGCAGGCGGCCAGTCGCGCCTCGACGAGCACCCGGGCGATGCGCTGCGCGGTGGCGGCATCAGGGGTGGTGACGTGCACCTCGACGTGACGCGGCGTCATCCGGGCGTTGTTCAGACGTCGGCGCGGTGGAAGCCCTGGAAGCTGCGGCTCGCGGTGGGGCCCCGCTGGTTCTGATAGTGCGAGCCGTACTGCCCACTGCCGTAGGGGTTCTCGGCGCTGGACGAGAGCCGGAAGAACGCGAGCTGGCCGATCTTCATCCCCGGCCACAGCATGATCGGCAAGGTGGCGACGTTGCTCAGCTCGAGGGTGACGTGGCCGGTGAAGCCGGGGTCGACGAAGCCGGCAGTGGCGTGGGTGAGCAGGCCGAGCCGGCCCAGGCTCGACTTGCCCTCGACGCGGGCGGCGAGGTCGTCGGGGAGGCTGACCGTCTCCACGGTGCTGCTGAGCACGAACTCGCCCGGATGCAGCACGAAGCCTTCGCGCGGGTCGACCTCGACCAGGCGGGTGAGGTCGGCCTGGTCCTCGGCGGGGTCGATGACCTGGTACTTGTGGTTGTCGAAAAGCCGGAAGAACCGGTCGAGCCGCACGTCGACGCTGCTTGGCTGCACCATCGCCGGGTCCCACGGGTCGAGGCGCACCCGCCCGGTCTCGATCTCGGTGCGGATGTCGCGGTCGGAGAGCAGCACGTGCCTCAGGCTACAAGGGGCGGATGACGCCCGGCCGCCGCCGTTCGCACCGGGGCGCCTGGCGCTGCTCGGGCGCTCCCCAGGTGCGGATGGCGGTCCGCTACGATTCTGTGCGCCGGGGAGCCGTCAGGTGGTGGCTCGACCCGTTGCGCCGGTGTAGCTCAATGGTAGAGCGCCAGCTTCCCAAGCTGGACACGCGAGTTCGATTCTCGTCACCGGCTCCACAGCGAAAGCGCAGGTCCGGGGTGCTGGTCTGACAACCGGGTGGACAACCCGTCAGAGTCAAGTGGCCCGGCGTGCAACCAACGTGCAACGAACTTCACACCTGGCCGGTGTCTCGGTGCTCGCGCACGAGGGTGTCGAGACGGTCGGCGAGAGCGCGGGATCCGGCCTCGGTGACGTGCTGGTAGATCAGCGCGACGGGCATGTTGGATTGCCCTACGACGAACGGGAGGTGCGGACTCGGCACCTCGTCCTCGGCTGGCTCTACTCTGACCGGGTGCTCCTGGCCTACCTCGACGAGTCGTACACCAAGGAGCGGTACTTCATCGCCGCGGTGCTCGTCCCAGACGCCAGCGCACGCCCGTTGACCCAGGCCCTCGACGGCATCGTTACCCAGACCAGCGAGGACCACCCCGACCTGTCCAGAGACGCCGAGCTACACGGCTACGACATCGTCGCCGGTAAGGCCGACTGGGAGTGCCTGGCGCCTAGGGTCCGGGTGCGCATCGGCGTCTTCGACAAGGCGCTCCAAGCTCTGGCTGCTCACGACGTGCGGCTCGTCATCCGCAGCGTCGACATCGTCGGCCTCGACCGGCGCCACCCGAACGGCCACGATCACCCGCACTCCATCGTCATGACCCACCTCGTCGAGCGGATCGACGAGTACGCCGAGAAGGCCGGCCACAACGCACTCCTCATCGCCGACGAGGTCACCGACCAGGACACCTACCGACGGGACCTCGGCCACTACCAGCGGCTGTCCACCTGGGGCTACCGAAGTCGTCAGATCACCCACATCGTCGACACCCTGCACTTCGCGCCCAGCACCGCGAGCCGGCTGGTCCAAGCGGCTGACCTGGTGGCGTACCTCGCCCGCCGGATCGCCACGCACACCGAGACCGACCCCCGGGCAGAGCGGGCCAACGCCCGGCTCTGGAGCCACGTTCAGCCGCTGATCGTGCACGAAGGCTGCTGGTGGCCGAGGCCGCGGTGAAGACCGAACCCGGGACGCACGAAGGCCCACCCCGAAGGATGGGCCTAAGGCTGACAGGAGTTGCCTCCTGCG
>JBOFBK010000352.1:0-5697 GCA_051645525.1 Dermatophilaceae bacterium
TCGTCATCCGCGAGATCGGCGAGCAGCGCGCGCTCGCGGCCGAGCAGGTCGGCGAGGGCGGCGTCCACGGCATCCCGCCCGGCCGGGGTGAGCCGCACGATGACGCCACGCCGGTCGCGCGGGTCGGGGTGTCGCTCGACGAGGTCGCGGGCGGCCAGCCGGTCGACCCGGTTGGTCATGGTGCCGCTCGTGACCAGGGTCTCGGCGACCAGCTGCCCCGGGCTGAGCTCGTAGGGGTGGCCGGCCCGGCGCAGCGCGGTGAGCACGTCGAACTCCCAGGACTCCAGGCCGTGGTCGGCGAAGGTGCTGCCACGGGCGAGGTCGAGCCGCCGGGCCAGGCGGGAGACCCGGGACAGCACCTCCAGGGGTGTGACGTCGAGGTCGGGTCGTTCGCGCCGCCAGGCCGAGACGATACGGTCGACATCGTCAGCGGACATGGCGCGCACTGTACGCGGGCGTCATGCCCGAACACCGGTGACCCGGTCGACCGCCCGCCGCCGGCCCGCCGCCGGCCGCACAGCACACCGTTGGCTGTGTGAACCACCGCCGGCGACCGGCGACGGAGTGCGAGGAGGCACCCGATGAGCGACCACCCGACGTGGGACCCCGCGGCCTACGCCCAGTTCGCCGGGCAGCGGGGCCGCCCGTTCGCCGATCTCCTCGCCCAGGTGCACACCGACGACCCGGGCCTGGTCGTCGACCTCGGGTGCGGCGACGGCCCGCTCACGTCGGGGCTCGCGGCGATCTGGCCGCAGGCGCGGATCGTCGGGGTCGACAGCTCTGAGCCGATGCTCGAGGCGGCGCGCGCCCAGGACGCCGAGGGCCGAGTCGAGTGGGTGCAGGCCGACGTGCGCGACTGGGACCTCGCCTCGCTCGGCGAGCCACCGGGCGTCGTGCTCGCCAACGCCACGCTGCAGTGGGTGCCCGGCCATCTCGACCTCTTCGACGCCTGGGTGGCGGCGCTCGCGCCGGGCGGCTGGCTCGCCCTGCAGGTGCCGGGCAACTTCGACGCGCCGAGCCACCGCCTGATGCGCGAGGTGGCCGAGCGTCATCCGCGCGCCGCCGAGCTCGCCGCAGCCCTCGACCGCCCGTACGTGGGCGAGCCGGCCACGTACCTGCGCTACCTCGCCCGGCTCGGCTGTGCGGTCGACGCCTGGGAGACCACCTACCTGCACGTGCTGCCCGCCGAGGGCGACGAGCACCCGGTGCTCGCCTGGGTGCGCGGCACGGGGCTGCGGCCGGTGCTCGACCTCCTCACCGACGACGCGGAGCGCGCGGCGTTCCTCGACCCGTATGCCGAGGCGCTCGACGACGCGTACCCGCGGGGTCCCGAGGGCGTGGTGTTCCCGTTCCGGCGGGTTTTCGCCGTCGCCCACAAGGCGGCCGGATGACGTTCGACGGATCGGGGAGCCGGTCGCCCGAGCGGCGATCGACCAGCTCGCGATGCGGACGCGGATATCGGCACATGGCGCCGATACAAGCGCGCCTCACGCTGACTTCCGCGTCACTGGTGTCGCGGTGGTGGACGGCGCATCGGTGGCTCGTGTGACATCGGGTTCCTCGCTGCTGGCCGAGGTGCTGCCGGTGCTCGGTCTCACCGCGGATGACGCGGCGCGGGTGCTCCACATCGGGTCGGGTGACTTCCTCCCGTCGGTGCTCCCGGTCGGTGCGCTGGCCGTGGGCTCGGTCGCGGCGGCCGGGCTGGCCGGGTGCGCGCTCGGCCGGGGGCACCGGGTGCGGGTCGACCCGCGGCAGGTGGCGGTGTCGTTCCGTGCCGATCAGCTGCAGACCGTCGACGGCTCGCGGACACCGGGTTTCGCGCCGCTGTCCGGCCTGTTCCGGGCGTCGGACGGCTGGGTGCGCACACACGCCAACTACCCGCACCACCGGGAACGGCTGCTCCGGGCGATGGGGCTGGAGCCGACCGCGGGGCCGGAGGAGCTCGTGGTGGCGGTGGGCCGGTCCCGGGCTCAGGACGTCGAGGATGCCGTCGTCGCTCGCGACGGCATCGCCGTCCGGGTGCGCACCTGGGAGGAGTGGCGCTCCGGCGCTCAGGCCGCCGCGGTCGACCGGCACGAGCTGCTTCGCGTCTCGACCGCCGATGGTGTCCGGCCGGGCGATGTCGTCGGTGCCGCGCCTGTCGGCTCCGACGACCCCGATGGCGCCGTGGGTCGGCGTCGAGGTCACCGTGCTCGCGCCGGCCATGGGTCGGTGCCCGGGCGACCGCGCGTGCTCGACCTCACCCGGGTGATCGCCGGGCCGGTGGCCACGCGCACCCTCGCGCTGCTCGGCTGCGACGTGCTCCGGGTCGACAGCCCAGACCTGCCCGAGCTCGAGCCGCAGCACCTCGACACCGACTGCGGCAAGAGGTCGACGCTGCTCGACCTCGACGACCGGCACGACCTCGTGCGCCTGCACGAGCTGCTGGCCGAGGCCGACGTGCTTGTCACGGGCTACCGGCCCGGCGCTCTCGCGGCGTACGGGCTCGACGCCGCGACCGTCGCCGAGCGGCATCCGCAGGTCGTGCACGCCAGTCTGTCGGCGTGGACGACGAGCGGGCCGTGGGGCGGCCGGCGTGGCTTCGACTCGATCGTCCAGGCGGCCAGCGGCATCGCGCTGCTCGAGTCGGCGGACGACGGTAGGCCCGGGGCGTTGCCGGCCCAGGCGCTCGACCACGCCACCGGGTACCTCCTGGCGGCCGGGGTGCTCGGGGCGCTGCGGGCGCGGGCGGTATCGGGTGGCACCTGGTCGGTGTCGGCCCACCTGGCCCGCACCGCCCATTGGCTGCTGCGGGCGGAGCGCCGGACGAGCCCGGCACCGGCCGCACACGTGGCCGACGCGGCGCCGTGGATGGTCGAGACCACCACGCCCTCCGGCACGGTGCAACACTCACGCCCGGCGCTCCAGATCGACGACGGGCCAACCGAGTTCGCCTGGGTCGGTCGGCCGTGGGGAGCCGACGCGCCGGCCTGGGACGACTGACCGGGAGCGCCGAGCCGAGCGCGCCGTCATCCGCGCGTGGCGACCTCCGGAGTGAGGGTGGGCTTGGCCTCGAGCCCGGTGAGCCCGTTCCAGGCGAGGTTGACGACGTGCGCGGCCACCTCGTGCTTCTTGAACTTGCGGTTGTCGAGCCACCACTGGCCGGTGAGCGCGATCATGCCGACGAGCATCTGTGCGTACATCGGGGCAGCTTTGGGGTCGAGCTTGTGGCGCTTGAACTCGGCGGCGAGGATGTGGTCGACCTGGCTCGAGACGTCGCTCATCAGGCTGGCGAACGAGCCGGTGCTCTGGCCGGTAGGGCTGTCGCGCACCAGGATCCGGAACCCGTCGGAGTTCGTCTCCACGTAGTCGAGCAGAGCCAGCGCGGCCCGCTCGAGGACCTGGCGCGACGAGCCACCGGACTCGAGCGCGGCCGTGACACCCGCGAGCAGCGACTCGATCTCGCGGTCGACGACGACGGCGTACAGCCCCTCCTTGCCCCCGAAGTGCTCGTACACCACAGGCTTCGACACGCCCGCCGACGCCGCGATCTCCTCGATCGTGGCGCCGTCGACCCCCTTGTCGGCGAAGTGCTTCCGCCCCACCCCGACCAGCTGCTCGCGCCGCTCACGCCCCGTCATCCGTGCTCGCGATCCCCGCGGTGCGCTGCCGGTCTTCTGTTCTCCCACTCTCGCCATTCTGCCCGCTCCGCCCGGCTGACGCCCCATCGGCCTTCGGCCGCACTGACCCCGCCTGCCGCCGCACCGACACCGCCCGCCTGCCGCCGCACCGACACCGCCCGCCTGCCGCCGCACCGACACCGCCCGCCTGCCGCTGCGACTTTGGACGCCATGGCGCCGCTTTGCACCGATCACGTCGACATGTGGACGCCACTGACGCCTGTGGACGCCGTGGCGGCGACCTGAGCAGGGGGACGCCGCAGGACGACGGTCCACTAGCCTCGTGGGACGCCGCCTTCGCGGTGGCGGTCCCCGGTTGGTCTGCTGGTAGGGCCCGCCTGACTTTGAATCAGGACTAGCGACGTAGGTTCGATTCCTACCCGGGGAGCCACGATCTGAACTGCCGTGCGCAGACCGGGGGTCTCGCCCTGGCCGGTGAGGACGTGGAGATCGCAAAGGACGGCGTTCCGGTGGTCGGACTTGTCGCCCTCGAGCAGGCGAAGCCGGGTGCCCGGTTCCTCGCCTCGAGGGGCTCGCTGGCGGGGGAGATCCGGATCGATGATGACTTCGAGTTCACCGACGCCGAACTCGACGAGTTGCTCGGCCCGTGAGGCTGCTCCTCGACACCCACGTCGTCCTCTGGCAGTTGTCTGGCGAGCGCGGGCTGTCGGTCGTGGCACGGGACGCGATCGCAGCAGCCGATGACCTGCTCCTCAGTGTCGTCTCCTTCGCCGAGGTCGGGATCAAGACGGCCGTGGGCAAGCTGCACGTCCCTGACGACCTGCGGACACGGATCGCGGACGCCGGCGTTCGCACCCTCGGGCTCTCGGCGGACCACGGGCTCGCGGTCGCCGGTCTTCCGGTGCATCACCGCGATCCGTTCGACCGCCTGATCATCGCCCAAGCGATGATCGAGCAGCTGACCGTCGTCACCGCTGACGTTCGATTCCGTGCGTCCGGGATACCGCTGCTCCACGCGTAGCGGCTCGCTCACCGGCCGAGGTGGGCGAGGAACTCCTCGATCACGGTGCCGACCACGCCGAGCGCCTCGGTGTAGGCGCGCAGCGGCCCAGGCGGCCGGAGACCGTGATCGCCGCCGTCGATGGTCAGCACCGACTTGCCGGTGCCGGCCGCGGCCTCGGGCACCCAGTGCCGATCCGCGGTTCCGCCGACGAGCAGGGCCGGCGCCGGGTTGCGCGCGATCGCCGCGACGACTGCGGCGTCACCGAGCGCCGGGGTGAGCCAGACGGCCGGCAGCCCGCGTTCGGCGGCGAGTGCAGCGGCATACGAGCCGAGGGACTTGGCGACGACCACCGGTCGTCCCGACGGCGCCACCTCGGCGAGCACATGCAGCGCCGCCTCGACGTGAGCGCGGACGAACGGCTCGCGACCGATATCGAGCAGGCCGCGCGGCACCGCCCAGGTGACTGTCTCGACGGCGGCGCCGACATCGTGCAGCGCCTCGCGGGCGAGGTCGAGCAGCGGCGCCTGCGGCCCGTACCCCCGACCTGGAACGACGACTCCAGCGAGCACGACGCGGACCCTACTCCGGCGCCGGCGCACGGCGAGTGATGCCGGCGCATTGTCCCTAAGTAGGACCTGTCCTTACGGTCACGCCGCCCCGAGCCTTCTACCCCGACGATCGAGGAGCATCAGTGACCCTTCGCCACAACCGGCTCATCCGAGGCGCCGCCGCACTCTCGGTATCCGCCGCCCTCGCGGCCGTTGCCGCCGGCCCGGCCACCGCCGCCGTCGCACCCGAGGAACCACGCAGCCTGGCCGAGGTGCTCGCCGCGGACGGGCGTGCCTTCGACGAGCACCACGACGACTTCGACATCGTCGATGCCGCCGTGGCCGCCGTGCTCGAGGCTAAGCCGGACAGCCCGCTCGCCGTGCTCGCCGACCCCGACGCCGCGCTCACCGCGTTCCTCCCCCAGGACAACGGGTTCATCACCCTCGCCTACGCCTACGACCCGCGGGAGAGCGTGTACGAGCCCGAACTCACCGAGGAGCAGGCATTCGGCATCCTCGCCGAGAA
>JBOFBK010000353.1:0-2614 GCA_051645525.1 Dermatophilaceae bacterium
CCGCGTGGGCACCACCGAGGACGCACGTCGCGGACAGGCCGCGCTTCCCGGCCTGCCCGAACCGCTCTACGGCGCGAGCCCGAGCAAGCTGCTCGCCTTCCTCGACTGCCCGCGGCGTTACCGCCTGCAGTACCTCGAGGGGCGCGAGAAGCGCGGGCAGCGGGCGCACACCTCGCTCGGCATCGCCGTGCACAACGCGCTGCGCGACTGGTGGGACGCGAGCGAGCCCACCCCGCAGGCCGGCGCCGGCCTGGTCGAGCAGGGCTGGATCGACATCGGGTTCCGCGACGCCGCCCAGTCGCGGCGGTGGCGGCGCCGGATGTCGGATGCCGTGCGCTCCTACCTCGGCGGGGTCGACCCGGCGGTCCGCCCGGCGGGCGTCGAGCGCACCGTGTCGTTCGTCAGCGACGACCTGCGGCTCACCGGCCGGGTCGACCGGCTCGACGACCGGCGCGGCGAGCTCGTCGTCGTCGACTACAAAACCTCTCGCACACCGCCCACCGACGACGACGCCCGCACCTCGCTGCCGCTGGCGCTCTACGCCGCGGCGGTCTGGAAGATGTTCCGTCGGCCCGGCCTGCGGGTCGAGCTGCACCATGTGCCGTCCGGGACGGTGGCCGGCCACGAGCACACCCGGGAGTCGCTGCGGCGCAAGGTCGAGCAGGCCCGCAGCATCGCCCGCGACGCGCGTCGCGCCGAGGCCGACTTCGCCCGGCACGGCGTCGAGAGCGCGTCGTTCCCGCCGGTCACCGGCCCGCTGTGCGGTTGGTGCGACATGCGCGCCCACTGCCCCGAGGGTCAGGTCGCAGCTCCCGAGAAGCCCGACTGGGCCGCCCTCGACGACGAGCCTCCCCACTCCGCGGTCACCGGCTGAGCAGTCCTCGACGCGCCGCTCGGACGTCCCGGCGTTGTCGAGGACAAGCCACGTCGCGCCCGGCTCAGGCCGCCCCGGTCGACGACCGGCGGTGCACTCGCCGACGCGCGAGACAACTGGCCGAGGGTGCGCAGAACCGACACTGAAGAGTGCGCGAAAACGATACTGGATGGTGCGCATAAACGATAGTCTTCGGCCCATGGGCTATCTCCCACGGATGGTCGACCCGCTGCTCGATGACCTGCTTCGCGGCCTTCCCGCCGTCCTCGTCGTCGGTCCTCGCGCGTGCGGGAAGACCACGACCGCGCGGCGGCACGTCCAGGACTCACTGCGCCTGGACCGGCCGGCGGATGCCGATCTGGCGCGTGCTGACCCGGACACAGCACTGCAGCTGCGGGGCACCCCACTGTTGGTCGACGAATGGCAGCTGGTGCCAGAGGTCCTCAGCGCGCTCAAACGAGCTGTCGACGACGGTTCGGGGGCGGGCCGATTCGTCATCACCGGCTCGGCACAGACCGATCTCACCGGCGCCGGCTGGCCATTGACCGGCCGTGCCGTACGACTGCCGATGTGGGGGCTGTGCCAGCGGGAGCTGGTCGGCGACCCTCACGCGCCCTCCCTCCTCGACCGGTTGGCCGAGGAGGGGACGGACGCGCTTGCGTCCGCTCCTCCCTCGGTCGATCTCGTCGGCTACATCGACGCCGCGCTGCACGGCTGCCTCCCCGAGGTCGCGCTGCAGCCCGACGAACGCCTGCGCCGCCGTTGGCTCGCGAGCTACGTCGACCAGGTCGTGGCACGCGACGGCGCCCTGGTCGACGGCTCCCGCGACCCGGTACGGCTGCGTCGCTACCTCCAGGTGTGGGCGGCGAACACCGCCGGGGTCCCCGACCACATCACGTTGTTCGAGGCAGCGGGAATCAACCGGGTGACGGCACTCGGCTACGACCGGTTGCTGATCGCGCTGCTCGTCGTCGAGTCCTTGCCCGCCTGGAGCTCCACCAGGTTGGCCCGAATGACCAGCCGGCCCAAACGTCACCTGGTCGACCCCTCGCTCGTCGGGCCACTGCTCGGCATGGACCGAACGGGTGTGCTTCGGGACCCCGCCATGATGGGCCGACTGCTCGACAGTTTCGTGGTGGCCCAGCTGCGGCCGGAACTGGCGGTGGCCACGACGAATCCGCGCCTCTACCACCTCCGTGACCGGGACGGTCGCCACGAGGTGGACCTCATCGTCGAGCTGTCCGACGGTCGCATCATCGCGATCGAGATCAAGGCGGCCGCCACCGCACGCCGAGAGGATGCCCGGCACCTGATCTGGCTTCGTGACAGCATCGGCGAGCGGATGGTCTGCGGGCTCGTCCTGCACACCGGCCCGCACTCCTTCATGCTCGAGGAGCGCATCGCCGCCGCACCGATCTCCGCACTGTGGGCGTGACACCGCGTGCGTCATCCGCCTGGCATCGGCCCGCTGGTCGACGGATCGCGGCCGGGGTCAGGGATCCCGGGCGAACTCCGGCAGCGGCGCGTCGGCGGGCACGACCGGTGAGAGGATGACGTCTGGACCCGCGGATCCCGGACCGTCCCGAAAGGCTCCCTGATGGCGCCCTCGCGCACCGCCACCGTCCTCGCGCTCGCCAACCAGAAGGGTGGGGTGGCCAAGACCACCTCGGTCGCCTCGCTCGGGGCCGCCTTCGCCGAGCAGGGTCTCCGGGTGCTGCTCGTCGACCTCGACCCGCAGGC
>JBOFBK010000354.1:0-1090 GCA_051645525.1 Dermatophilaceae bacterium
GGCTCCTACTCGCCCTCGGCGGTCGTCTGGCACGTCGGCGCCTCCGGCGCGCCCGGCGCGCACCTGCGGCACCACAACATCCACTTCGGCCAGGACTGGGACGGCGCGTTCGAGGCGATCATCGACCGCGGCGAGCTGATGCCCGACCCGTCGCGTCTGGTCACCGTGCCCACGGTCACCGACCCCACCGCCGCGCCTCACGGTTCCACCGCGCTCTACGTGCTGGAACCGGTGCCGCACAACGGCTCTCGTCTCGACTGGGGCCGGGAGGCCGGGCCGATGCGAGAGCAGCTGCACGCGTTCCTCGAGGCCGGCGGCTACCCCACCGACATTCGCGAGGAGCAGCTGGTCACCCCCGACGACTGGCAGGCCCAGGGCATGCATCTCGGTACGCCGTTCGCGCTCGCCCACACCTTCGGCCAGTCCGGCCCGTTCCGACCGGCCAACACCGACCGTCGGGTGCCGGGGCTCGTGTTCGCCGGGTCGGGCACCCAACCCGGCGTCGGCGTGCCGATGGTGCTGATCAGCGGCAAGCTCGCGGCCCAGCGCGTGCAGGAGTACGCCGGCAACGCACGGCCCGCCCCCCGTCATCCGGCCACGCCCACCGGGGCCGCCGGGGCCGCCCGGTGAGCGGTTCGCTCGACGTGGCGCCGGCGGTGCTCGACGCCGGGTACGCGCGCTGCGCCGAGATCACCCGCGCGCACGGCACCACCTACTACTGGGGCGCCCGGCTGCTGCCGGTGGGGTCGCGCCGGCACGTGCACGCCTGCTACACGCTCGCCCGGCTCGCCGACGACATCGTCGACCTCGCCGGCCCCGACCCCGGCCCGGAGGTCGCCGCCGAGCTGCAGTCGTTCGAGTCGCGGTTCTGGACTGCGCTCGACGTCGGCGGGTCCGAGGACCCGGTCACCGCGGCCATCGTCACCACGGTGCGCGAGACCGGCATCCCTCACGAGAACTTCGAGCGGTTCTTCCGCGCGATGCGCACCGACCTCACCCGGCGTACCTACGAGACCTGGGCCGACCTGCTCGACTACATGGACGGCAGCGCGGCGGTCATCGGCGAGATGATGCTGCCGATCCTGCGCCC
>JBOFBK010000355.1:0-6389 GCA_051645525.1 Dermatophilaceae bacterium
CGTAGCCGTGCATCACGCCGGGGTTCAGCACCTGGCGCCCACGCATGGCGGCCCGGTCGGCGACGGTGAGATGGCCGGCATCCGCGGCGTCGTCGAACTGGGTGCGGATGACGTCGATCACCCGGTCGATGATCTCGCGCGCCGCTGACGTGCTCAGTCCGTAGATCGGGCCGCACGAGGCCAGCGTGGCGAAGCTCGACTCGCGTTGTCCCGCAAGGCCGTACGCCATCGCCTGGCTGGCAGTCTCGCCGGAGCGCAGGCCGGGCGCGATGTCGTAGGCCGGGGTGAGCTCGAGCTGCCGGCCGTCCCAGAAGGCGGCAATGTTGCGGGCGTGGTCGTCGGTGTCGCCGACCGCGATGCGCACGGCGATCTGGTGGAACAGGCGTCGCCCGAGCGGGAAGGCGAAGGTGTGTGCCGCCCGTAGCGCGTCGAGCAGGTCGGGGTACGTGGCGTACCGACCCTCCAGCTCGTCGAGGCCGAGCAGGGTCAGGCCGGAGACCACCTGTCGACGGGTGCCGACGCCGCGGTCGAAGCGACGCACGACGAGCAGATCGCGCGCACCGTGCTCCTCCACGCGGCTGTCCGCGGTCGGGAGGCCGGTGCGGCGGGCCAGCTCCATCGCGGTCGCCTCGTAGCGCACGACCGGGTACGGGTCGGTGGAGGTCGAGAGCTTGACGATGACGTCGCCATCGCCGGCAGCGCCGCCGCCGTCGCCGTCGGAGAGGGTGACCTTGGGCCGGGCGCCCCCGATGCTCGTGCCATGGAGCAGCGCGGCCTCGATCGCGGGGTCCATCGGCGCGCCTGACAGCACGTCGTCGGCGGCCCCGATGAGGGTCTCCAGGCTCGACGACCGCCCCCGATGGTGGTAGGTCACCGCGCTCGCCTGGAAGTCCAGGGCGCCGACGCGGTTCGACTCCGAGGCGAGCATGGTGGTCGGCCAGTCGGGGTCCTGTGCCTCGCCGTCGCCGGTGAGCAGGTAGCGGATGACGCGCTGGCCCCACGCGTCCGGGCAGGCGTCGCGGATGGTGCCGGGCATCGTCATCGAGGTCGACGCCGGCGCGCGGAGCCCGGGCTCGAGCGGCAGGTCCGGGCCGAGTGCGATGGCCTGCGGCAGCCGCAGGTAGCTGCGGCCGTAGACAAACCCCCACCGGCGCTCGGGCAGCGGCTGGAGCCGTCCGGCGACGACGGGCTCGGTCGCGCCGGGTGTCCAGGCCCAGACGAACGGCGGGTCAGAAGTCATCGTCCACCTCGGGGGTGCGCGGGTCGACCCGGCGCTTGAGCAGGCCGATCGTCTCCCGGCCTCGGGCCCGCAGGCGGTGCAGCTCTTCGCCTTCGGCATCGAACAGCCGGACCCCGGTGACGTCGGCGGCGTTCAGCACGGTGCCGAGTGCCACAGCGGCGCTACCCGACTCGATGGCGCGCACGGTCTTCGCCGTGACGCCGATCCGCTCGGCGAGCTGGGCCTGGGTCCAGCCGCGCCGGTGGCGGCCACGGCGGATCAGACCGGCAAGGACATCGATGGCATCAGCGGCCTGACGGCTGGGAACGACCGGAACGCGGGGCACGAATACTCCTTTGATGACCTCTATCCCGATGGTAGAGGTCATCAAAGGAGTTCACGATCACCATGCCGGTAGGAGCCTCGCGGCATCCGGCTGCTTCCTAACGCCGGTACTGGGGCGGCGCGGAGTACGACACGGCGACCAGGTTGTGGCTGTTCAGGCTCATCACCAGGGCGACGACCCAGCCGATGATCGTCCACCCCAGCAGCAAGTTGAGCCAGAAGATCCCCCAGGCGTTGCGCTTGCCACGCGTGGCCGCGATCGCCCAGGGCAGCAGGTAGCCGCCGGTGACGATGGCGGCCACCCACGAGACGATCGTGCTCACGGGTCGCGATCGCTGGTCGGTGACGATCTGCTGGCTCATCCCTGCTCCTGTCCTTCGGCTGCGCCCACCGTCGAGCGCGGTCATGGTCACCCGAGCCAACGGCCAGGCGCACGAACGGGGTTCCGATGCGCGATCCGACCACACCACGAGACCGCCGAGACCGCGTCCGGCGTCGACGGTGCGGGAACGCCGCGTCCGCTCCTGGGAGCGGAGTGAGTCAGCTCGACGCGCGCGCCTCGCGGGTCGCGACTGCTGGTCGTCGCGGATCGCCGTCAGCTCGACGCGTGCGCCTCGCGGGTCGCGACTGCTGGTCGTCGCGGATCGCCGTCAGCTCGACGCGTGCGCCTCGCGGATGGCCGTCAGCCAGTCGGGCAGGTCGTTCGCGTAGTCGGGGTCCATCAGCTCACCGCGTTCGAGGAACAGCCAGCGGTACCGCACCGACTCCACCGTGCCCTGGGCGATCACCTGGTCGCGGAAGGTCGTCGGGTCCATCGGGTACGTCGGGTCGTTCGCCGGCCACGACTGGTCGTACGAGCCATGACCGCACGGCATCGCCTGCCACTCGTCGAGCAGCTCAGGGGGGATGACGTTGCCCGGCTCGGTCTTCGGCAGCTCGGTACGCGTCCAGTCGCAGGCGTCCTGGTACTCGTCCCTGGTTCGCAGCCAGTAGAGCTGCATGCTGTCGACGACCTGGCTCGGGGTCGTGGCGCCCTCGATCGCCCCGACCATGGAGGCCACGGTGCCCTCGAACTCCTCCGGGCTGTTGTTGAGATCGATGCTCGGAGGTGCTGCGGCACCGTCGACGCTGCCGCGGGACAGCAGCAGCGTGCCGTCGGGCTGCTCGGTCATGTACGACGAGACCCACTCCGCGAAGCGCTGGCGGATCTTGGCGTTGTACTCCTCGAGGGTGTGACCGCTGTCTGGCAGCCAGTTGTAGATGCTGTTCTTCCACGTCGGGTCCGGGCCGTCGTAGCTCTCGGTGTCGAGGAAGATCCCGACCGCGCCGACGTCCTGTGCGAGGCGGCCCATGCACGTCCAGTTGGCCCTGGCGATGTCGGCCGCGCGGTCGTCGAAGATGTCGATGCGGCGCATCTGCATCCGGAGGAAGTTGGAGTCGAAACCGGCCACGGCGCCCGACTCGACGAGCGGTGTGACGAACGTCTCCGACTGCTCGTCGCAGTCCACGGCGGAGCCCTTCATCGCACTCCAGCCGGCAGGGAGGTCGATGACCACGCCGTCGATGGCATCGGACAGCGACCTGACGTAGTCGGCATTGGCGACCAGCCGTCTGGTGCGGGTGCTCGGGCCGTCGGGGCTCTTCTGCCCGGTGGGGCCTTGGAGCAGGATGATCGGCGAGCGATCGGCCGGCCGGTCGGTCGTGTTCGGAGCCGTCCCGGCCGGGTCGGCGGCCGTGCACCCCAGCTGGGTCAGCAGCACTGCCGCTACCGCTGTGGCCACCGAGGTTATCCGTGTTCCTCTCACGCTCGTCATGCTGGGCCGGGGCCTCGTCCCGGGCAAGACTCCTTACCGTCCGCTGACCGAAGATCCGCAGTGCCGCGTCCAATCCATGGGTACTTGTGACGCCGTGGGCCGGCGAGTGCGCCGCACGAGGTCACCCGTTCCGGCGGATGACGCCCGCGAACCGCTGCGACCGCCGCGCCGTCCCGGCCGCGGTGGGTGCGACGTCGAGCCGCTGCTGCTCCTGCTCGACCACCCGGCGTGCCAGCTCGGCATCCGAGAGGTGCGTGGCGGTGGCGGCGGACGTGGCGGCCGCGGTCTCGCTGCGCCGGGCGTAGTCGTCGAAGAGCTCGATCTTGGCGCCGAGCAGCTCCAGCATCCGCTCGTCGACGCTGTCGGCCACGAGCAGCCGGTGCACCTGCACCGAGCGCGCCTGCCCCATGCGGTGCGCTCGGGCGACCGCCTGGTCCTCGATCGTCGGCTTGACCTGCGGCTCGCAGATGATCACGACCGAGGCGGCCTGCATGTTCAGTCCCACCCCACCGGCCTGGATCTGGCTGACCAGCACCGCCCCACCGGGCGCGGCGGCGAGCTCGTCGACCATCTCCTGGCGAGCCGTGGCCGGCACGCTGCCACTCACCGGGCCGACCACCCGCGTGATCGGTCTCAACGCCTCGGCGACCGCGGCCAGCACGCCCCGAAAGTTCGAGAAGACCACCACCTTCCGGTCGTTGTCGGTCGCCTCCGCGACGATCTCGCACAGCCGGTCGAGCTTGGCCGACCCCTGCCGATCGCCGGGTTCGTACGCGGCCTGGCGCATCGCCATGAAGCTGCCGGCCTCGACCGCGTCGCGGTAGGCGTCGAAGTCGGGCCCGCCGAACTCCACCCACTCGTCGGTGCGCACCACCTCGGGCAGCTCGGTGAGCACGTCCTCCTGGTTGCGGCGCAGGTATGCCGGGGCGACGGCCCGCCGGAAGGCCTGCGGCCCGGGCGCCGCCTCCACCTCGGGCACGAGGTGCGGCTGCAGGTAGGAAACCAGACTGGCGAACTCGCGCACCTTGTTCTCCATCGGCGTGCCGGTGAGGAAGAGCGCCCGCTCGGCGGATGCCGACCACTGCGCCACCAGGCCGGAACGCCGGGTGCCGGGGTTCTTGACGTAGTGCGCCTCGTCGACCACCAGCATCGCGATCTCGACCCCGGTCACCGACTCCAGCTCGGCCGGGGAGCCGAGGCCGGCCAGCGCGTCGAACGTGGTCACCGCCACGCCGCCGTGCCGGACCCAGGTCAGGAAGGCCTCCTCCCGGCCGGTGCCGTGCAGCCGGTGCGCGCGCAGCCTGCTGCGTGCGCCGATCTCCCGCGTCCAGTTCACGACCACGCTGGCCGGGCACACCACGAGGAAATGGGTGCGGCCGATCGCCGTCAGGTGCGCGAGCGCGGCGATCGACTGCACGGTCTTGCCCAGGCCCATCTCGTCGCCGATCAGCACCCGGCGTTGCGCGAGGGCGAACCGGGCCCCGAACGCCTGGTATCCACGCAGCGCCACCCGCCGGTAGGTGTCGTCGAGCTCCTGGCCCTCGACGTGCTCGGCGACCTCCGCGGGGAGCCGACCGCGCGCGGCATCCAGGTCGCGGCGCGTGCCCACGGCGTCCTCGAGGCTCGTGTAGTACTCCGCCGGCCGCCGCTCGAAGTCGCGCCACGCCGCCCCCGGGGCGCGCGACGACTGCGGGCGGGAGAGCGCCTCGGCCGCCTTGCCCAGCCGCGCCGGCAGCTTCGTCCGGTCGGCCTCGGCCAGCAGCTCGTCGAGCCGGCCCAGGGCGTCGTGCACCTCGGTGCGTCGTCGTCGGCCCAGCACCACTCGGCGAAACCGAACGCCGGCTCGCGCAGCCGCCGCCAGCAGCAGCGGCAGCTCTCGGTCCAGCTGCTCGGCGGGCTCGGCCACCCGCCGCGTCACCGGCCCCACCCGCCGGAACCGGTGCAGCGCGACCACCAGCCGGGTGGCGGGCGCATGGCTCGGGTCGAGGTCGATGCGGGTCGGCGTGCGCTCGCTCAGCTGGGCGGCGTGCTCCTCGGCCGCGGCTCGCAGGGCCGCCGCGCTCTCGGCGGTCAGCCCGGTCGACTCGGCCAGCTCGGCCGGGGTCCGAGACAGCACGTCGCCGATCGTGTGCACCCCGGCCCGCTCCGCGGTCCGCACCGGCAACCGCCGCGACACCGTGTCCTTCAGCTCGTCGACCGGGGTCTCGTCGAGGGCGCGCCGGACGGAGTCGTGACGCAGCGCCTCGGCGGCCGCGGCGACCTCGGCATCGAGCTCGCGACCGCCCTGGTGCACCGACCGCGCGAGCTCGCCGAGCTCGGCCCCGCGGTCGAGCAGCGCGCGGGCCTGGCGGCGGCTCCTTCCCGGCGCGGACACCACGGCAGGGTACCTGCGCCTCGCGCCGACCCCACGCGAGCCGGATGTCGGGCGACCAGCACCGCACGATGGCCCAGGTCAGCCGAGCTGCTGCCGATCCGTCTCCTCTCGATCGCTCGCCATCTGGTGGGCCACCATGGCGTAGTTGGCGCGTATCGTGGTGGCATGACGATCGAACCTGCCGAGTGATCCGTGTCCGAGGCGAGGGACCGGTTCTCCGAGGCGGTGAACCGTGCCGCGTTCGGAGGTGAGATCACGTACGTCACTCGCGGGCGTCGTCATCAGCGAGCTGCCGCGATCGTCCCCGCCGAGCTCGTCGCTCGATACGAGGAGATGATCGACCGTCAGGACGCAGAGCTCGCGGCCGCGCGGCTCGCCGATATCGAGTCCGGCCGCGTCGAGACCGTGAGTGCTGATGACGTGCACCGATCACTCGGCGCGTGACCTCGACACCCCACCCGTTGTTCGAGGTTCGATACGACCCCAGAGCAGCCAAGGAGCTGCGCAGGCTCGGTCGCGCGACGCATCGCCGCGTCGGTGGACGCTCTGGCTCTGGAGCCTCGGCCTGCTGGTGTTCGAGCACTGAGGGGTGGTACTGGGCTGTGGCGCATTCGAATCGGCGACTATCGGGTCGTCT
>JBOFBK010000356.1:0-32283 GCA_051645525.1 Dermatophilaceae bacterium
TCCACGGGGCGGCCGTCGAGCGAGCACAGCACCATCGCCTCCGGGGTGAGCTCCTCGTAAGGCACCCCGCTGGGCTTGATGACGAGCAGGTCGTGTCCCGGCACCCGGGCCGAGACGTTGCCGGAGGTCCAGGCGACCAGCCCGTTGGCGACGAGCTGACGATGCAGGTGGTCGACCGTGCGCCGCAGCTCGTCGACGAGCCCGTGCGGAGCCGAGCGTGCGCTCGTGCTCCGCAGATCCCCTCCGCCGCCGTCGCTGCCCGGCTCGGTCGTGTCCACGCCTCGTCCCGTCCTCGCGTCGGCCCTCCGGCTGGCCGGCTGTCGCGGACCATCGTGACCGGGGGCCGCCGCCGACACCGGCCGAACTCTCGGATGGTCCGGCCCGGCGCCCGGATCCTCGGCGCGCTCGACGAGAGCGGAGAAACCGAGCCGGATGCCGTCATCCGACCCCTACCGTTGACGTGGACTACAGCCGCGACCGGGGCGCCGAGTGCCCCGACGAACGAGGGAGGTCGCCATCAGCGGTCCACCCGTCGTGAGCGGTCCGAGCGCACTTGGGCACGAGAAGCCGGCGACGATGTACGACGTGGCCGCGCTGGCCGGCGTCTCGCACCAGACGGTGAGCCGGGTGCTGCGCGGTTTCACGGGCATCCGGCCGGAGACACGTCACCGGGTCGAGGCGGCGATCGACTCCTTGCGCTACCGCCCCAACGCCACGGCCCGCGCGCTCGCCACGCGGCGTCCACAGCGGATCGGCGTGATCGCCACGGGCATGTCCGAGTACGGTCCGATGCGCTCGGTCGCCGGAGCAGCCCACCGCGCCCGCCAGTCCGGCTATCTTCTCGACGTCCTCTACGGATGGTCGGGGTCCGTCGACGCGGACGCGGCACTCGACGCCCTGGATCACCGCGAGCTCGCCGGCATTCTCGCCGTTGCCCCGACCACCCAGCTCATCAAGGCGCTGGAACAGGCGACGTTCTCACTGCCCGTGCGCATCGACACCGAGAGCAACGAGCGCAGCCGGACGGTCGCGCGGTCGGTAAGCGGGCGGGGCGTCGCCCAGCTGGTCGACCACCTGGCGGCTCTCGGGCACCGCCGTCTGCTCCACGTGTCCGGGCCTGACTCCTGGGTCTCGGCACGCCACCGGGCCGAGGCTCTGCGAGCCACCGCACGGCGCCACGGCATGGTCTGCGTGGGCACCGTGCCCGGTGACTGGTCGGCACGCTCGGGACACCTCGCGGCCACCGGGTTCACCGAGGATCACCTATCGGCGACCGCGGTCGTGGCGGCGAACGACCAGATGGCGATGGGGGTGGTCCGCGGTCTCCACGACCGTGGCTGGCAGGTGCCGCAGGAGATGAGCGTGGTCGGTTTCGACGACCTGCCGGAGGCCGCGTTCACCACGCCCAACCTCACGACGGTCGCGGTCGACTTCGAGGCGCTCGGCAGTGCCGCGGTGGCCGAGCTCATCGCCGACATCGAGGGAGCCGCCAGGCCGCGTCGGACGCAGTCCCAGGTGAGTCTGCGAGTCCGCGAGTCCACGGCGGCGCCGCGCCCACGCGACCGTCGACCCTGAGGTCGGCTCTTGTCGGACTGGGGTGTCGCCGGTTAGGTTGCCGGTGTGTTAGCGGTAACAGACAATGATGTCGACGCATCATCACGCTCGTCCTCGCCCGCTCGCGCCACCGGGCGCTGCACGTCGTCGCTCGAGGAGCTCCTGGCCACGAGCGACACCCACGAGTCCGAGCTGCGATCGTGGGTCGGGGACGTGCCGCGGATGGAGCGCCCGCACCGCCACGACCACCTCGAGCTCAACCTCGTGACCCGGGGCAGCGTCCGCTACCACCTCGGGGACCACACCTTCGACCTCAGCGCCGGCACCCTCGCACTCTTCTGGGCGTCGATCCCGCACCGCATCGCCTCGGCGGCCCACGGCAGCCGGATGGGCTGGGTACACCTTCCCCTCGACCAGGTGCTGAGCTGGGATCTCAGCGCGGGCATGCTCACCCACCTCCTCGCCGGGCGCCCGGTCCTCGCCGCGTCGATGCAGGCACCGCACGACGACCGCACGATGCGGCTGGCCGAACGTCGTTTCGAGCGGTGGTCGGCCGACCTCGAGGACGACGAGCTGCGTCGAGCCGCGGTGCTTGAGATGGAGGCGATGGTGCGCCGGCTCGGACGGAGCGCGATGGATCGGACCCCCGGCGAGTGCCCCGACCCAGCGGTAGACCGTACGGCGGCGGCCCGGGCGTTCGCGATGGCGCGATTCATTGCCACCCGGTGCTGCGACCCGATCTCCGTCGACGACGTGGCCGAGCACGTGCACCTCAGCCCGCACTACGCCATGGAGGTGTTCCGCAGGGTGCTTGGCCAGACCATCGGCGGCTACCTCACCGGCTGCCGGGTGGCCGAGGCACGTCGCCTGCTGGCGAGCACCGAGCTGCCCGCACGCGACGTGGCACGCCGTGCCGGGTTCGGGTCGACGAGCCGGTTCTACGCCTCGTTCGCGGCGGCCGGCCTGGAGTCCCCCGCCATGTACCGCCGGCACGGGCACGTCCTCCCCCGGACGCCGGTCGTCCCCGGGCGTTGACCCCCGGCGCGCCGCTCACCGGCGCGGATGCAGCCGCACCACCCGTGCGGTCGCCCGGTCCGGGTCGTCGACCCGGACCCGTAGACACCGCGACGACGCGTCCCACGACGTCCGCCAGCCACCGAGCCGGGACGGGAAGACGACCGCCGCCTCGGTGTCCGCGTCGCCGATCCACGGCACCGGTACGTCGACCTCCGCGGCGCCACCTGGCCGCTTCCACAGCGACACCGCGCACTCCGCGCCGGCCCGCATCCCGAGGGCGACCCAGGGCAAGTCGCGCTGCTCAAGGCCGAGCGGCCAGAACGGCATCCCGTGCCGGATCAGCGGGCGCAGCGCCCGGTGCACGGCCACCGCCTCGCGGACGAGTGCCATCCGGGCGGCATCCATCCGGTCAAGGAACCCGGACAGGTAGAGGCGGCCGAGGACGCCGGTGACCAACGTGAAGGCGACCTCCTCCTCGGTCATCTCCGGCTGCGGGTACGCCCAGTTGCCGGCCTGCTCGGGCAGCAGGTGCATCGGCGCGACCGCCGCGATCGGCGGGTAGTGCAGCGGGTCCTGTTGGTCGCTGGTGGACTGCAGCTGCATCCGGCGCATCATCGCCCAGTCGGCGCGCATGCCGCCGGATCCGCAGTTCTCCAGCACCAGGTCCGGATGACGACCGCGCACGTCGTCCAGCCAGCGGAGCACCGCTCGCGCATGGCCGAGCAGGCCGTCGCCGGCGCTTGCCGCGTCGACGTCGGTCCCGGCGCCGGGGTCGATGTTGTAGTCGAGCTTGAGGTACTGCACCCCGAGCCCGTCGACGATCCGGTCCACCGCCGCGTCGACGTGGGCGACCGCACCGGGGTGCCGGAAGTCGAGATGGTAGCGCTCGTGCTCCACCACCCGCTGGCCGTGCCGTCGGAGGAACGCCTCGTCGGGCAGCTGCCGGGCCACCGGGCTGTCGACACCGACGACCTCGGGCTCGAGCCACAGCCCGGCGACCATGCCGTGCGCGCGAATCCGGTCGAGCACCTCCTCGAGCCCACCGGGGAAGCGGCGCCGCGACGGGCTCCACTCGCCGACCGAGGACCACCACCCGGCCGCGTCGTCGTACCAGCCGGCGTCGACGCAGTACACGTCGGCGCCGGCCGCAGCAGCGGCGTCGACGAGAGGGAGCAGGACCGTCGTGCTGGGGTCGGCCATCACGGTGTTCATGAAGTCGTTGTAGACCACCGGCAGCCGGTCGTCGGCGGCGTGCGGTCGGCGGTCGGCGCGGCGGAACGCTGTCATCGCGGCGACCGCTCCGGTGAGGTCGTCACCGACGGCGAGGGCCACCGGCACCGACTCCACCACCTCACCCGGGCGCAGCGGCGTGGACCACTGATGGTCCGCGTCCAGGGGTCCGCTCAGTGCGACGGAGACGCGCCGGTCGGTCTCGGCGACCTCCCACCGCCACCCGCCGTTGTGTTCGATCTGCCACAGCACGGCGCCGCCTGTGCCCGTACGGTCGATGAGCGCACCCACCGGCAGTGCCCGGCCGGTCGACCAGGTCCCCTGCGAGCGGACCGCCACCCGCGCCCGCCCCCGGTTGCCCAGCACGGGGTGGACGTCGGCGAGTCCGGCGTCGCGCAACGGCTGCCGCCGCCACCGCGACTCGGCGAGCCAGTCGGCATCCGCGTGCACGAGGTCGAGGTCCTCGGCAGCCGGGCCTGCGCCCCCGCGGAGCGGCACGGCCGCGACGAGGGTCGGAATCGCCTGCAGCACCACCGCGTCGGCACCGTCGTGGCGCAGCGACAGCGAGACACGCACGGCCGCGACACCGGCGGGCAGCTCGACACGCACGGTCGCGACCAGGCCGCCCGGCTCGCGGGCGTCCACCTCGACCACGGTCCAGCCCGGTCGCGCCTCGGGCAGGCTCCGGTGGCCGACGTACCGGAAGTCGGCGCCGAGTGCGCTGTCGGCGAGCCGGCCTGACGACGGCACCCGGCCCCGCCCGACGGTATGCACCTGGATCAGCGGCACGCCGTGCGCGAGCTCCTCGCCGCCCGGCGGGCCGCACCACGACATCCACGGCGCGACCCCGTCACCGACCCGGAGCACCAGCTCCAGCGCGTCGTGACCGATGCGTACCGTCGTGCCGTCCGCGGCCTCGCCGACCCTGCCGTCGTCCGCCTCCTCGGCATGATCGGTGGGCCTGCTGTCGTCCTCCACGCTCGCGGCTCGCTCGGTCACGTCCCGAGTCTGGTGGCACCGGCTAGGGTCCCCGCACCCGTGGTCCCGGATCCTCCGGTCGTGCGCTCGGATGGACGGGCGGGCGCGGCCGGACAGCGGAGCGTCGACGAGCCTGCTCCGTGGGGCGCGACGTGGCGCTTGCTCGGCCAGCAACGACGCGGCCGACCCCCCGGACATGAAGGAGATCGGGATGCAGGACCGGCTCAGGACGTCGCGGAAGCGTCGGGTACGTGCCGCGCTCGCCATGGCGGGCGTCGGCATCCTCCTGGCGAGCGGGTGCTCGGGAGACGAGCCGGCGGCCGAACCAGCGGCGGAGGCGATCAGCGACCAGGAGTTCGAGAAGGCGATGTCGACCCCGACTGAGCTCACCTTCTGGACCTGGGTGCCCGACATCGAGACCCAGGTGGCGATGTTCGAGAAGCAGTACCCCGCCATCGACGTGACAGTGCAGGCCCAGAACGCGGGAGAGCAGAACGAGAAGCTGCGCACGGTGCTCGAAGCCGGCGAAGGCGCCCCCGACATCGCGCAGATCGAGTACTCCTCGCTTCCCGGGTTCGTGCTCACCGAGGGTGTTCTCGACTTGACGCCCTACCGGGCCGGCGAGGTGGAGAAGCAGTTCGAGCCGTGGGTGTGGCGCCAGGTGGCCGACGAGCGCGGCATCTGGGCCATCCCGCAGGACACCGGGCCGCTCGGCACGTTGTACCGCACCGACCTGTTCACACGGGCCGGGATCTCCAGCCCACCGGCCACCTGGGCGGAGTTCGCCACTGCGGCCCAGGCCATGCGCAGTCGCACCGACGCCTACCTCACCAACCTCCCGACCAACGACGCTGCCTTCATGTTCGGGCTGCTGTCCCAGACCGGTGCCACGCCCTTCACCTGGGACGGCGACAAGACCGTGGGCATCGACATCGACACCCCGGAGATCGCCGAGGTACTCCGGTACTGGCAGGACCTCGTCGACCGGAAGCTGGTCTCGGTCGACCCGGACTTCACCGACACCTGGTACCAGGGCCTCGCCCAGGGCAAGTACGCCACCTGGCTGTCCGCGGCGTGGGGACCGCAATTCCTCCAGGGGACCGCCGCCGCCACCAAGGGCAAGTGGTCGGCGGCACCGCTGCCGCAGTGGGAGGGCGAGCCGGCATCGGGCAACTGGGGCGGGTCGTCGAACGCGGTGATCCGCACCACGAAGAACCCCATCGCGGCAGCCGAGTTCGCGCGCTGGATCAACACCGAACGCGAACCGACCCTGGCCTTCGCCGACAAGCAGTTCCTCTTCCCCACGGTCAGCACCCTGCTCGACGACCCGGCGTTCCGCGACAAGGCGGACCCGTTCTTCGGGGGTCAGAAGGTCAACGCCGTCTTCGCCGACGTCTCCGACACGGTCAACACCGAATGGCAGTGGCTGCCGTTCCACGACGAGCTCATCACGATCTTCGGCGACTCCGTGGGCGACGCCCTGGAGAAGGGACAGCCGATCGACGCCGCACTGCGCACCTGTCAACAGCAGCTCGTCGACTACGCCGAGCAGCAGGGGTTCACCGTGCGGACCTCGTGATGACCGCAGCACCGGTGACGCAGTCCCAGCGGACGGCTCCGCGCTCGCCCGGTGCCCGGCCCCGACGGCGGCCGGGCACCGGGCGGCGGAACCTCGCCGCCTACCTGCTCGTGACACCCTTCTTCGCGCTCTTCGTCCTGACGCTCGTCGTGCCGCTGGTCTACGCCCTCGTCATCAGCGGCTACCAGTCCCGGCTGGTCGGTGGAGACGTGTTCGTCGGCCTGGACAACTACACGCGTGCCCTTACCGACCCCTTCCTCCTGCGCGGCGTCGGCCGGGTCAGCCTCATCCTGCTGGTCCAGGTGCCGGCCATGGTGATCGTGGCTCTGGGGATCGCGCTCGGCCTCGACAGCGGGCGAGCCTACGGTGCGCGCGGGGTCCGGCTGCTCGTGTTCCTGCCGTACGCCATCCCCGGTGTCGTCGCGGCTCTCATGTGGGGCTACCTCTACGGCAACGACTTCGGCCCGATCGCGCAGACCTTCCGCGCGGCCGGCCTCGACGGCCCCAACCTGCTGTCCGAGAACGCCGTGCTCTGGTCGGTCATGAACATCCTCACCTGGTCCTTCGTCGGCTACAACATGGTGGTCCTCTACGCCGCCCTGAAGGCGATCCCGCCGGAACTGTCCGAGTCGGCCGAGATCGACGGTGCCTCCCCGCTGCAGATCGCCCGCTACGTCAAGGTGCCCGCGATCCGCCCGGCACTGGCTCTCGTCGTGGTCTTCTCCGTCATCGGGACCTTCCAGGTCTTCACCGAGCCCAGCCTGCTGGCCCAACTCGCGCCGTCGTCGGTCGACCGCGGCTTCACACCGAGCCTGTACGCGTACTCGGTCGCCTTCTCCAGCCAGGACCCGAACTACGCCGCGGCGATCTCGTTCCTGCTCGGGGCGGTCATCGCCGTCGTGTCATACACCGCCCTCACCCTGCTCCGGCGCCGAGACGTCCTGTGAGGGTCCGCCGCAGCGTCCCGCTGACCGTCCTGCTCTGGCTGTGCGTGTTGTACTTCATGGTGCCGCTGTGGTGGCTCGTCGTGTCCTCGACGAAGGACAACGCCGACCTCTTCACCAGCTTCGGGCTGTGGTTCGCCTCGGACAACAACCTCGTCGACAACCTCCGGACGGTGTTCACCACCCAGGACGGCACGTACCTGCGATGGACCGCCAACACGGTCGGCTACGCCGTCGGCGCCGCAGTGGCCGCCATGGTGCTGTCGACCACCGCCGGCTACGCCTTCGCGGTGTACCGCTTCCCGTTGTCTCGGGTGCTCTTCGGCGCCGCGGTCGGCGCCATCATGGTGCCCGGCACGGCGCTCGCCATCCCCACCTACCTCGTCTTCAGCGAGCTGGGGATGACGAACACGGCCTGGGCCGTCATCCTCCCGTCGGCGGTCACCCCCTTCGGCGTCTACCTCATGCGGGTGTACGTCGCCGACGCCGTCCCCGTCTCGTGCATCGAGGCCGCCCGGGTCGACGGGGCAGGCGAGCTGCGCATCTTCGGCCAGGTGGCCGTCCCGCTCCTGGGGCCTGGAATGGTCACCGTGTTCCTCTTCGCGCTCGTGGGCACCTGGAACAACTACGTGCTCCCACTGCTCGTGCTCAACGACCCCGACCTGTACCCGCTGCCCGTGGGACTGGCGCTGCAGCAGGGTCAGAGCGTCGCCGGCGGTGGATCGCAGGTGCTGTTCTCGACCGTCATCACCGGGTCGCTGGTGTCGGTGCTCCCCCTGGTCGCCGCGTTCCTGTTCCTGCAACGCTACTGGCGCGCCGGCCTCACCACCGGCGCCGCGAAGGAGTGACACCACGTGACGAGGATCCACCTCGGTGGCGACTACAACCCCGAGCAGTGGCCCGAGTCGGTGTGGGCCGAGGACATGCGGCTGATGCGCGAGGCCGGTGTCGACCTCGTGACCCCGGCCGTCTTCGCGTGGTCCGCGCTCGAACCCGAGGACGGCCGGTTCGAGCTCGGCTGGCTCGACCGGGTGCTCGACCTGCTGGCCGAGCACGGCATCGGCGCCGACCTCGCCACCGCCACCGCGTCGCCGCCGCCGTGGCTGACCGTCACCCACCCCGAGGTGCTTCCGGTGACGGCCGACGGCCGGCGGCTCTCCCCCGGCGCCCGACAGCACTGGTGCCCGAGCTCGCCGGTGTACCGCAGGTATGCCGTCCGGCTCGCCGGCGTCCTCGCCGAGCGCTACGCCGGCCACCCGGCGCTGCGGATGTGGCACGTGGGCAACGAGTACGGCTGCCACCTGAGCCACTGCTGGTGCGACGTCTCCGCCGAGGCGTTCCGGCGATGGCTGGCCGAGCGGTACCGGACCGTGGAGGCCCTCAACGACGCGTGGGGCACCGCCTTCTGGTCCCAGCGCTACCGGCACTTCGACGAGGTGCTGCCGCCACGAGAGGCGCCGACGTTCCGCAACCCCCACCAGCTCCTCGACTTCGACCGCTTCTCCTCCGACGAGCTGCTGGCCTGCTTCCTCGCCGAGAAGGCGGTGCTCAAGCGCGCGACGCCGGACGTGCCGGTGACGACAAACTTCATGGGGTTCTTCCGCTACGTCGACTACTGGTCCTTCGCCGAGCACGTCGACGTCGTGTCGAACGACTCCTACCCCGACCCGTCCGACCCGATGGCCGGACCCGACCTCGCCGCCGACTGCGACCTCATGCGGTCGCTGGCCGGAGGACGGCCGTGGTACCTCATGGAACAGGCGACCTCGGCGGTCAACTGGCGACCGCGCAACGTGCCCAAACCAGCGGGGATGATGCGCGCCTGGTCGTACCAGGCCGTGGCACGCGGTGCGGATGCCGTGATGTTCTTCCAGTGGCGGCAGTCCCGGGTCGGCGCCGAGCGCTTCCACTCAGGCATGGTGCCGCACTCCGGCACCGCGACCCGCACCTGGCGTGAGGTGGTGGGCCTGGGCCGTGAGCTGAGCGCTCTGCCCGAGGTCGCCGGCACCACGTCGCCGGCCCGGGCGGCCGTTGTGCTCGACTGGACGAGCTGGCGGGCGCTGGAGCAGGACGCGATGCCGGCCGCGACCTCCTACGTCGCGATCGTGCGGTCGTGGCACCGGGCGCTGCGCTCGCGGGGCGTCCTCGTCGACTTCGCGCGCGGGGACGCCGACCTCGGCGGCTACGACCTGGTGGTGGTGCCCGCGCTGTTCGCCGCCTCGGACCGGCAGCTCGCCGAGATCGACGCCGCCGCGCGGGCGGGCACGACGCTCGTGGTCACCGCACAGACCGCGGTCGTCGACGAGCGGCTGCACGTCCGGCTCGACGGGTACCTCGGGGGCCTGCAGCAGACACTCGGCCTGCGGGTCGAGGAGCCGGCGCCGCTTGCCGCCGAGGCGGATCGATCGTCGGTGCGCCTCACGTGGGCTGCGCCGGTGACGGACGCGCCGGTGACGGGCGGCATCCGCACCGCGGTGGCCCACGACTGGTGCGATGTCGTGGACGTCGACACCGCGGACGTCCTGGGCGCGTTCGAGGGCGGCCCGGCAGCCGGTCGACCGGCGCTCACCCGGGCGGCCCGCGGCGCGGGACACGCCTGGTACGTCGCCACCCACCTGCGCGACGACGACCTCGACGACCTCGTGGCGGTGCTCCTGGACGAGGCCGGGGTCGAGGCGGCGCCCGGCGCCGACCGCTGGGTCGATGTCGTGCGGCGCGGTGGGCTCACCTTCGTGGTCAACCACGGCAGCCGCTCCGTCCCCGTACCGGTCGCCGGCCTCGACGTGCTCACCGGCGCCGACACCGACGGCCGCGAGCTGGGCCAGTACGAGGTCGCCGTCATCCGGACGGCCAACTAGGGCCGTCGCCGAGCGGGCACCGGACGAGCGCCGTCGCCGACCGGGCACCCCGCCGAGCCGCCGAAGCTCGCGGCCGACCGCGCCACCGGTCGATGCGACCGATCGGCGGCGCGACCTCCGCTGCGGGGGGAGGTCAGCTGCGACCGCCGGACAGGGCGTACCGGAAGACGCCACGGCCGGAGGTCCCGACGAAGACCTGTCCGAACTCGACCTGGCTCGCCTCCATGGTGTTCGGTCCGGTGCCGATCTCGAGCCCGGCCTGCTGGATGTCGGTCCACGTCCGTCCACGGTCCAGCGACATCCAGATCCCCTGCTCGCCGGCGACCTTGCCGTAGAGGTAGAGCGTGGCCGGCATCCCGGGCTCCGCGGGAGGGCCGACGGCGAGGTTGCGGGCCTGGGTGACCGCGCCGATGGCCTGCCAGGACTCGCCGGCATCCGTGCTCAGGTGGAGCCCGGCATCCTCGAGGCAGAGCCAGAGCTCGCCGGCCACCCCGGGCGTCGCGTCGAGGTAGCCTCGGCGGTCGCCCGCGGTGCTGTTGACCAGACCGTCGGCCACCGGCCGGAACGTGGCGCCGCCGTCGTCGCTGCGCGACACCGTCGCAGCGGTGTCGTCGTAGGAGTAGAACGTCGCCGCCGTGGCGCCGTCGGCCACGACCGGCTGGCCCCAGAAGAACTCGTTGGCCGGGGTCTGCGCCGCGCCCGTCGAGTCGGCCCAGGAGCCTCCACCGTCGCGGGTGTACTGGGTGGGAGCCCCGAACCGGGTCACCAGGAGGTTGTCGGCATCCGTGGCGCTCACCACGACGCGGAGCGGCTTGCCGACGGACCCCTCGGGTGCGTCCCACTCGTGCAGCAGTCGCCACGAGCGACCGCCGTCGTCGCTGCGGGCCAGGCCGTTCATCTCGATCCCCCGCACGCTGCCGGCTCGGAAGACGACATCACGGTCACCGGCGAACGCGACGGCACCGGTGGTGGCGTTCCACGGGTAGACCTGCCCGTCGAGCGGGGTCTGGCCCTCGAGCGCCGGGTGCTGGCCGGAGGGGTAGGCGGCGGTGCCGTTGTCGTGGAGGAAGCCGCCGACGTCGGCCATCCCGGACACCAGCTGCCCGGAGGCATTGGTCGCGAGGGACAGCGCCACCGTGGTCTCCTGGCCGGCGACCAGGCTGGTGAGCGTGGGCGCCTCGGCGGCGATGTCCTCGCATCGCGAAGTGAAGAACCAGTTGCTCATCCAGAACGTCCCCCGGCGGTGCGGGTCGAACACGAAGGCCGCCTGCTCCCCGAGGAACCAGCCGGCGTCGCCGTACCCGCGCCCGGTGCCCTGCACGAACGGCACCGTGCTGTCGAAGGTCCAGTCGACCGTGGTCCAGGTGTGGCCGCCGTCGCGGCTGCGGTACGTGGTGCCGGGCTGGTAGGTCTCGCCCGGTGCGGCCAGCAGGTGCCGGTCGTCGAACGGGTCGACCGCGATGGCGTTGTAGGCACCGATCGGCGCACCGGCGGGGTAGGTCGTCGTCCACGTCCCGTCGGCGGCGAGCTTCGCGACACCGCCGTCGGCCAGCCCGGGGAACTCGTCGTAGGTGACCCACAGCTCGCCGGGGACGGAGGTCAACGCCATCCGCATGCCCACCGTGGGCCCGCCCTCGATCCGGGCCCAGCTGCGCCCGTCATCCGTGGACCGGTACATGCCCAGGCCGTTGAAGGTGCCGTAGACCAGGCCGGGGGTCTTCGGGTCGAACAGCAGGGACTGGATCCCGAGGTCGGCGTTCAAGCCGTCGAAGGTCTGCTGCTGCCAGCTTGCGCCCCGGTCCTCGCTGCGCCAGAGCCCGGATCGGCGCGAGGCGAACAGCACCACCTCGCTGCGATGCGGGCTGACCGCGAGCCGCTCGCCGGTGCCCCGGCGGAACTGGCCGCCGCCGCAGCGGACTCCCCAGCCCTGCGGGCTGATCCTGGTCCAGGAGCACCCCCGGTCGGTCGAGCGGTAGATCTTCCCCTCGTCGGCCCACTCCTGGTCGTAGTTGCCGGTGGCGACGTACAGCACGTCGGGGTCGGACGGGTCGATCGCGACGCTCTCGGTGCCGTAGTCGTTCCACTGCTCGATCGGCAGGAAGTCCATGAGGGAGGTCCACGACCGGCTGCGCGGCTCCCAGCGGAAGACCCCGCCGATGTCGATCTTCGCGTAGACCAGGTCACGCTCGGCCGGATGCAGGAGCAGGCCGGTGATGTACCCACAGCCACCGATGGCCACGTTGCTCCAGCCGACGCCACGCGCGGCCCGGGCCCGCTCCGGCATCCGGGCGATCTGGCGGACCTGGCGACGTACCTCCTCGAGCACGCGGCCGGCGTCGCCTGCGTGTGGTGCGGATGCCGCGACCGCCGGCTGGGCGAGGCTGCGGCCATGAGGAGCCACCAGCCCGAGGGCGGCGGCAGCGACGACGGAACGGCGGGACACGCTCATGAGTGCTCCTGGGACGGCGGTGTCGAGGGCCCCGCCACGTTCCCACCGCCGGCCGTCGGGCAGCGATGCACGGGCTCGACCACCGGTCGATCCGGGACAGGTCCCGGACCACCACGGACGTCAGGGGCCACGGACTCACCCGCGGGGTTGACCCTGACGCATGGTCAGGGTTGCAGCCTGGTGCGCATGACCACTGACATGACGGCCCGCGCGATCGACGTGCGCGGGATCGAGAAGTCCTTCAACGACCTGCCGGTGCTGCGCGGGGTGGATCTCGAGGTCACGCGCGGCAGCATCGTGGCCCTGCTCGGCTCGAACGGCGCCGGCAAGACGACCCTGGTGCGGATCCTGGCGACCCTGCTGAACGCGGACCACGGATCCGCTCGGGTGCACGGCTTCGACGTGGCCACCCAGGCCGCAGACGTGCGGGCGTCCTTCAGCCTGACCGGGCAGTTCGCCGCCGTCGACGAGATCCTCACCGGCCGAGAGAACCTGATGCTGATCGCTCAGCTGCGACACCTGCCGGCTTCTGGCGCCGTCGCGGACGAGCTGCTGGCGCGGTTCTCCCTGACCGAGGCCGGTTCACGGCGGGTCTCGACCTACTCGGGCGGCATGCGTCGCCGGCTCGACATCGCGATGAGCCTGATCGGCGACCCGCCGATCATCCTGCTCGACGAGCCCACGACCGGGCTGGACCCGCAAGGACGCCTGGAGGTCTGGGCGGCGGTCAAGGAGCTGGCCGGGGGCGGTACGACGGTGCTGCTCACGACGCAGTACCTCGAGGAGGCCGAGCAGCTCGCCGATCGGATCGCGATCCTCCACCAGGGCCGGATCATCGTGGACGGGACCCTGGCCGAGCTCAAGGCCCTGCTCCCGCCGGCGACGGTCGAGTACGTCGAGAAGCAGCCCAGCCTCGAGGAGGTCTTCCTCGCCGTGATCGGCGACCGACGCAGCGAGCACACGGCCGATCCGCACGGCATCAGTCGCGGCGCCGACGCCGCGACGGACCAGTGAGGACCACGATGAACACCCACGTCCTGGCCGATACCGCCGCGCTGACCCGCCGGTCGCTACGGCACATCCTGCGCAGCCCGGACACCATCATGACCACCGCGATCATGCCGATCGCGTTCCTCCTGCTGTTCGTCTATGTCTTCGGCGGCGCCATCGAGGAGGACACCGGCACCGACTCCTACGTGACCTACCTGCTGCCGGGCATCCTGCTGATGACTGTGGCCTCCGGCATCGCCTACACCGCGTTCCGGCTGTTCCTCGACATCCAGGGCGGCATCTTCGAACGCTTCCAGTCGATGCCGATCGCCCGCTCGTCCGTGCTCTGGGCACACGTGCTGACGTCGATGGTCGCGAACGCGGTCGCGCTCGCCGTGGTCGTGGCAGTCACCCTGCTGATGGGATTCCGTTCCAGCGCAGGCGTGCTGGCCTGGCTCGCCGTGGCCGGGACGCTGACGGTGTTCACCCTCGCGCTCACCTGGCTGGCGGTGATCCCCGGTCTCACCGCCACCTCAGCGGATGGCGCGAGCGGCTTCGCCTACCCTCTGCTGTTCCTGCCGTTCCTCAGCTCGGCCTTCGTGCCGACCGACACGATGCCCGGCCCGGTCCGGGCCTTCGCCGAGCACCAGCCGGTCACCTCCATCGTGGATGCGATCCGGGCGCTGTTCGCCGAGCAGCCGGTCGGCAGTGACCTCTGGGTCGCCCTCGCCTGGTGCGCCGGCATCCTCGCTGTCGCCTATGTGACCGCGATGGCGTACTACCGACACAGGATCTCCTGAGGCACGCTGGCGAGATGCTGACGATCGGACAGCTGGCGGCCCACGCGGGCGTCACGGTCCGCACGGTGCACCACTACCACCACACCGGCCTCCTGCCAGAGCCGGAGCGCGACCACTCCGGCTACCGGCGCTACGACGCCGCTGCCGTGGTGGAGCTGATCCGCATCCGCACCCTCGCCGACGCCGGGGTGCCGCTGTCGCGGGTCAGGGAGCTGCTCGCCGCCGGCCCCGAGGAGTTCGCCGACGCGATCAACGACATCGACCACCGGCTGCAGGCGGAGATCCGCACCAAGCAGGAGCACCGTCGGCGGATCGCCCGGCTCGCGGCCGGCGACAGCCTGGCCCTGCCACCCGACGCGATCGACTACCTCGACCGCCTTCGACAGCTCGGGCTCCCGGACCGGATGGTCGACCTCGAACGCGACGCCTGGATCCTCATCGCAGCCCAGATGCCCGAGCAGATGCCGACCCTGATGGCGCTCAAGAAGGCTCAGCTCGACGACCCGGTCGTCGTCGAGCTCACCCATGACCTGCTGCGAGCCGCCAGCTGGCCGGTCGAGGACCCACGGCTGTGTGCCCTCGCCGACCGCGTGGCGGCACTCTGCGAGGCCGACGCCGCCTCGTCGGAGTGGGACGGCCTCTCGCGCGAGTTCCACCTCGACGACCAGCTCGTCGAGCTGCTCGACTCGGTGTTCCTCGACACCGTGCCCATCGGCCGCCGGCTGCTGCAGTTGTTGGAGGAACGCGGCTGGACCGGCTGGACCCGACTCGAACGCGTGGACAGGCCCCGACGCTCAGTGACAGCGAGCCCTCAGTCCCGAGGTGTCGCCGAGCCCGCGATCTGAGAGCCGGTCGGCTCGGGTCAGTCCGCTCGGGGTTCGAGGGCCTCGACGTCGGCCTTGATGGCATTGGCCTTGTCGGCCCCGATGACGGCGCCGGCCATGCTCATCGCCTGCGCGGCGGGCATGGAGAGCACGCTGCCGAGCAGCGGGTTGTCGCGCATCCCGGGCGCGTGCTGGTCGATGATGGCGACGACGTCGGGGTCCTCCAGCAGCGTTCGCAGCGTGGTGGTCTCGGGGTCGTAGCGCGTCATGGTCTCTCCTCGATGTCGAGCGGATGGGGCGCAGTCGGCCGGTCGGGACGAGCGGCCTCGCCGGCCGACGACGGCACGGCCGGGACTCTACCGCCCGGTAACCTCGCCGGCCCGACGGCTCAGCTGTCGAAGCCGACGCCTGCCGCGTCGAGCCCACGGAGCCACAGGTTGCGCCGACCGGTGCGGTCCTCGTGCGCCAGGCTGGCCCGGGTGGCCCGCACCGCCGCCCACCGCACCGGCTCCGGCGGGAACGGCATCGGCTTGCGCCGCACCATCCCCAGCCGGGTCAGCTCGGTGTCGCGGCCGTCGACGAGGTCGAGCGCCACCTGCGCGCCGAACCGGGTCGACGCCACCCCGAGCCCGGTGTACCCGACGGCATACGCGAGCCGTCCGCCGAGCGCGGTGCCGAAGACCGGCGTGAACCGCGACGTCGTGTCGATGACGCCCGCCCACCGATGGGTGAACCGCACCCCCTCCAGCTGCGGGAAGATCTCGAGGAAGTGCCGCGCCAGCAGGTCGTGCGACTCCGACTGCTCGTGCCGCGGGTCGATGCGCCCGGGGAAGTGGTAGTTCGCGTCGTACCCGCCGAACAGCACCCGGTCGTCGAGCGTGCGCCGGTAGTAGTGGAACTGGTTGCCGCCGTCGGTGAGGCCCTCGCGCCCGCGCCAGCCCACGTCATCCAGCTGGGCTGCCGTGAGCGGCTCGCTCATCAGCACATGGTCGTACACCGGGAGCGTGTACCAGGCCAGCCGCTTGAGCAGCCCGCGGAACGCCCCGGTGCCGAGCACCACCCGGCCGGCGAGCACGCTCCCCCACTCGGTACGGACCCGGATGCCGCCCGCCTCCTCGTCGAACCCGGTCACCGTGGTGTCCTCGTGCAACCGCACGCCCAGCCGCTCGGCCGCGTCGGCGAGGCCCCACACCAGGCGGGCCGGGTCGAGCAGCCCGACCGTGGGGTCGACCCAGCCACAGCGGTACCGGGGCGAGCGCACCCGGGCGCGGGCGTCATCCGCGTCGAGCCAGGTGGCGTCGACGCCATGCTCGCGGTGCAGCTCGTACCCGGCGCGCACCGCGTCGTCCTGGTGCTCGGTGAGGGAGAAGGTGATCTCGCCCGGCACATGGAAGTCGGCGTCGATGCCGTACCGCTCCAGGGTCGCCGCGAACCCGGCCATGTTCTCGGCGCCGATCCGTTCCAGCGCCGCCACCTCGGCCGGCCAGCAGGCCACTCCCTGAGCCAGTCCGTGGGTGAGCGACGGCGCGACGAACCCGCCGTTGCGGCCGGACGCGGCCACCGCGAGCCGGCCCCGCTCCACCAGCACCACCTCGCGTGACGGGTCGCGCTCCTTGGCCTGCACGGCGGCCCACAACCCGGTGAAACCGCCACCCACGACCACCAGGTCGGCCCGGCGGGCGACACCGGTGAGGGGCGGGCGGGCGGACGGACGCTCGGGACGGTGGGTCCAGAAGACGTCGGGAACGGCATCCGCGAGCGCGTGCCGCACGACGGCGGGGGCGGTCATGAGCCGGGCGCCGTGGGGCCGAGCGCGGCGGTGGCGACTTCGGGCGGCACCTCCTCACCGCCCCTGCGCGAGAAGTACCGCTCGGCGTCGGTGAACCGGGCCACGACCATGAGCATCAGGCCCAGCACGAAGATGCCGATGGCCATGGCGAGCGGGGCGCCGACGCCGAGCACCGACTGGCCGGTGTAGGAGTTGTCCGGGTTGGCCTGCTCGCGCACGGCGGCGACGAGCATCACCAGCAGCACCACCGAGCCGACGACGGGCGCCACGCCGATCATGAGGAACGCCCGCACCGACCGCCGCAGGTGCTTACGCCAGTAGATGGCGCAGGCAATACCGGTGAGCGAGTAGTAGAACGCCACGACGATGGCGAGCGCCGACAGCGAGTCGAAGAGGAAGTTCTCGGAGATCGCGCTGCCCACCACGTACCAGACCACCGCGACGATCCCGATCACCCACGTGCCGAACGCCGGCGTGCCGCGGTCGGGGTCGACCGTGCGGAAGCGGCGCGGGAAGGCGCCGGCCGCCGCCATCGAGAGCGAGGTGCGGGAGGCCGGCAGGATCGTCGTCTGGGTGGCCGCGACGCACGAGGTGATGATCGACAGCGACAGCAGCCAGCCGAAGGGGCCGAGCACCGCGTCACCCGCGACCCCGAACAGCGCGTCGTCGTCGTCGTACTCCTCCAGCGTCGACAGCCCGAGCGTGCCGACCAGGGCGATGGCGCTGCCGAGATAGGTGACGAGCAGCAGCACGGTGCTGACGACGGCGGCCTTGCCCGGGGTCGTCTCGGCGTCGCGGCTCTCCTCGGTGAGGTTGACCGCGGCTTCCCACCCCCAGAACATGAACACGCCGAGCAGCATCCCGGCGATCAGCGCCGACGCCGGGATGCCGGCGGGGCTGAGCCACTCGAGACTGAAGCCGGCGGCGTCATCCGCGACGTTCCCGGTGACCATGCGGCCGACTGCCACGACGACGAACACCAGGAGCGCGCCCACCTGCGCCAGCACGAGATAGCGCTGCACGTGCGCCGACAGCTCGGTGCCGCGCACGCAGATCCAGGTCATGACGAGCACGATGGCCACCGCCAGCGCCACGATCGCGACCCGGGACTCGGCGAGCGAGTCGGCACCGACGAGCTCGTAGACGTAGCGGGCGGCGACGTCGGCCTGGGCGCCGATGACGAGCACACCGGTGGTGAACACGGCCCAGCCGCCCATCCATCCGACCCACGGGCCCATCGCCCGGGTGACCCACGAGAAGGTGGTGCCGCAGTCCTGGTCGGCCCGGTTCATGTAGTAGAACGCGCCGGCGATGAAGAACATCGGCACGAACGAGACGAGGAGTACGGCCGGCGCCTGTACCCCGACGATGACGACCAGCGAGCCGAGCACCGCCGCAATGGAGTAGGCGGGGGCGGTGGAGTCGAGGCCGATGGCGACGCCGTCCCAGAACCCGACGGCCCCCGCCTTGAGGCCCTTGTCGACGTGCTCCGGTGTGGCGGTGGTCGGTGCGGTGCCGGTGTCGTCCATGAGCGTCAGCCCTTCGCCGGAGCTGGAGCGCCGGGTGCTCAGCGCCCCGGGCGAAGCGTAGCGCGCCCACGACCGCCGACCCGAGGTCTCGTTTCGGTCTCGATCCTTGGTGATCGGGACCTGTGCGGTTGACCGGAGCCGAGCGTTCGCGGCTAGGTTCACGATCATGTTCGCACCGCTCGTGGTCCTCGACGGCGTCAACAAGCACTTCGGCGACCTCCACGTGCTCCAGGACATCAACCTCAGCGTCGGCACCGGTGAGGTCGTCATCCTCATCGGCCCCTCGGGTTCGGGGAAGTCCACGTTGTGCCGCACGATCAACCGGCTGGAGACCTTCGGGAGCGGCACGATCACCATCGACGGCCAGCAACTGCCCAGCGAGGGCAAGGCCCTCGCCGCCCTGCGCGCCGACGTCGGCATGGTGTTCCAGCAGTTCAACCTCTTCGCGCACAAGACGATCCTCGAGAACGTCACCCTCGGCCCGGTCAAGGTGCGCGGCATGAAGAAGGCGGATGCCGACAAGCGCGCCACCGAGCTGCTCGAGCGGGTCGGCGTGGCGCACCAGGCCGCGAAGTACCCGGCGCAGCTGTCCGGCGGCCAGCAGCAGCGCGTCGCCATCGCCCGGTCCCTCGCCATGGACCCCAAGGTCATGCTGTTCGACGAGCCGACATCGGCGCTCGACCCCGAGATGATCAACGAGGTGCTCGACGTCATGGTCGAGCTCGCTCGCAGCGGGATGACGATGATCGTCGTCACCCACGAGATGGGCTTCGCCCGCAAGGTCGCGAACCGGGTGGTGTTCCTCGACGGCGGACAGATCGTGGAGGAGAACACCCCCGAGGAGTTCTTCGGTAACCCCCGCACCGATCGCGCCAAGGACTTCCTCGGCAAGATCCTCACCCACTGACCGGGCCACCGGTCGTCATCACCGACCGGGCTACCGGTCGTCATCACCGACCGGGCCACCGGTCGCCATCCAGGAGGGAACACCACACATGAGGACATCACGGACAGCGCTGGTCGCCGCGGCGGCCGTTCTCGCGCTCGGACTGTCGGCCTGCGGCTCCGACGCCGGTGACACCGGGTCGGGCGGCTCCGGCGACGGCGACGCGGCGGCCGGGCTGAAGATCGGCATCAAGTTCGACCAGCCCGGGCTCGGGCTGAAGAAGGGCGAGGAGTACAGCGGCCTCGACGTCGATGTCGCCACCTACATCGCCAAGGAGCTCGGGACCGAGGCGGCCGACATCACCTGGGTGCAGGCACCGAGCGCGCAGCGCGAGACGCTGATCGAGTCCGGCCAGGTCGACATGGTGGTCGCCACCTACTCCATCACCGACGAGCGCAAGCAGAAGGTGAGCTTCGCCGGGCCGTACTTCGTGGCCGGCCAGGACCTCCTCGTACGTTCCGACGACACCTCCATCACCGGCAAGGAGACCCTGAACGGCAAGAAGCTCTGCTCGGTGACCGGCTCGACGTCGGCGCAGAAGGTGAAGGAGGACGTCCCCGGCGTGCAGCTGCAGGAGCTCGCGGGGTACTCGGAGTGCCTGCCCGCGCTCGGCAACGGCAGCCTCGACGCCCTGACCACCGACAACACCATCCTCGCCGGCCTGGCCGCGCAGGCCGAGTACGCCGGCAAGTTCAAGGTGGTCGGCAAGCCGTTCTCCGAGGAGCGCTACGGCATCGGCCTGAAGAAGGGCGACACCGCGACCTGCGAGAAGGTCAACGCCGCGATCACCAAGATGATCTCGGACGGCGCGTGGCAGAAGGCGGTCGACGACAACCTCGGCCCGGCCGGGTTCACACCCGGCACCGGCAACCCGCCCACCCCGGACGCCTGCTCCTGATCCACTCCGACGTGACGCCCGACCCCGAACGGGGTCGGGCGTCACCTCTGGGCCTCGCCCACCGCTGACGACGACCGAGAGGAGCCCGCGTGGTCGACATCCTCCACGAGTACGACGTGCTCGCCGCGTTCCGGATGACGATCTACCTCACCGTGTTCGCCGCGGTCGGGTCGCTGGTGCTCGGCACCGTGCTCGCGGTGATGCGGGTCGCGCCGGTCGGGGTGCTGCGCGTCACCGGGGCGCTGTACGTGAACATCGTGCGCAACACGCCGCTGACGCTGATCCTCTTCTTCTGCCTCGCCGGGCTGCTGTACGTCGTGCAGCTCAGCCTCGCCCCCACCACGTCACCGACGTACGTCATCGACAACGGCATCCGCTGGGCGATCGTCGGCCTGGCGGTCTACCACGCGGCGTTCGTCTGCGAGGCGCTGCGCTCGGGGGTCAACACGGTGCCGACCGGCCAGGCCGAGGCGGCCCGCTCGATCGGGCTGACCTTCGGGCAGTCGCTGCGCCACATCGTGTTGCCGCAGGCGTTCCGCGGCGCGATCGCCCCGCTGGGGTCGGTGCTCATCGCGCTGACGAAGAACACCACGGTGGCCTCGATCATCGGCGTCGCGGAGGCATCCAACCTGATGAAGGTCATCTTCGAGAACGAGACCGCGGGCCTGGACGTGTTTCTCGTCTTCGCGCTCGGGTTCGTCATCCTCACCCTCCCGGTCGGGATCCTCTTCACGAGCCTGTCGCGACGCCTGGCGGTGAAGCGGTGAGCGCGCCCTCGGTGCTCTTCGACGCCCCCGGGCCGCGCGCCCGGGCCCGGCACCGCGTCTTCACCGCGCTCTCGCTCTTCATCACCGCCGGCCTGCTCTACCTCGTGCTGCGGCGCTTCGAGGAGTCCGGCCAGCTCGACGGCGAGATGTGGGCCCGCGTGGTGCAGCGCGAGGTGTGGACCGCGTACCTCATCCCCGGCATCGTCAAGACCCTCCAGGCGGCGGCGCTCTCGATCGTGCTGGCGATCGTGTTCGGCCTGGTCTTCGGAGTCGGCCGGCTCTCGCAGCTGGCCCCGGTGCGCTGGGTGTGCGGCATCGTCGTCGAGTTCTTCCGCGCGGTGCCCGTGCTGCTGATGATGCTGTTCCTGTTCGCGATCTACACCCGCGAGAACCTGTTCGGCCGCGACTTCAACTCGTTCTACGCGGTGGTCACGGCGCTGACGCTCTACAACGGGTCGGTCATCGCCGAGCTCGTGCGCTCCGGGGTGTACCAGCTGCCGAAAGGGCAGGGCGAGGCCGGCCTGTCGATCGGGCTGAGCCGCGGCCAGACCTTGCGCTCCATCGAGCTGCCGCAGGCGCTCACCGCGATGCTCCCGGCCCTGGTCGGCCAGCTCGTCGTGGTGCTCAAGGACACCGCTCTGGGCACCGCGATCACCTACCCCGAGCTGCTGCAGGAGACGCGCAACCTCGGCACGGCCTACGCGGCGGTGATCCCTGCCTACGTGCTGGCCGCGGTGCTCTTCATCCTGCTCAACTACGGCCTGACGCTGATCGCCGGTCGCGTCGAGCGCCGGCTCAGCCGGCGCGGTCGCACGGCCGGCCCGGTCGCGCACGCCGAACCCGGCCCCGGAGCGGTCGCCGTGGGCGTCGGCGTGGGCGTCGGCGGGCCGGGCGCGACCGGGCCGCCGTGACCGTCGTCCGGGACGGCATCGCGAAAGAGTGACCTCCGTGCCGGACAGGAGCCAGAGGTGAGCCCCCTGTCGGTCGACCCTGCCCGTGAGCAGGAGTTCCGCGATCTCGTGGGCGCCACCCAGGGCGCGCTGCACCGCTACCTCGCGCGTCGCTGCCCACCGGGCGACGTCGACGACGCCCTCGCCGAGGTGCTGCTCGTGCTGTGGCGCCGCTTCGACGACGTGCCCGCCGAGGAGCCCCTGCCGTGGTGCTACGGGGTGGCCCGCGGCGTGCTGGCCAACCAGCGACGCAGCGAGCGGCGACGCACCGCCCTCGTCGCCCGGGTCGTGGCACTCGACCCGCCCCGGCCCGTCGCTCCACCGTCGGATGACGACCACGCGTCATCCGCGGTCACCGAGGCGATGGGCTGCCTGCGCGCCACCGACCAGGAGCTGCTGCGGCTGTGGGCCTGGGAGGAGCTCGGCCCGGCCGAGATCGCCACCGTGCTCGGCACCAGCGCCAACGCCGCCGCGATCCGGCTGCACCGCGCCAAGGGCCGGCTACGCACCGCGCTCGCGATGAAAGGACTGCGCTCGGTCCGGACAGGAACAGGGCATGGAGAGGAGGTGGGTCGATGACCACGGATGACGACCTGCGGGCGATGCTCGCGGCCGCCGACCCGGCGCGCTCCTCTCCAGGCCCGGACCCCGAGAGGATGGAGCACGTCATGACGCAGGTGACCGACGACGTCGACCTCGCCCCCGACCCCGGCTCAGGCCCCCGCGCGGCGCGCTGGCTGGCGGCGGCATCCGTGGCAGCCGTGGGGGCGGCCGGTGCGGTGGCCTGGATGACGCTCGGCGGCACGGACTCCTCGCCACCGCCGACGCGCACCCCGGTGGTGGCAGCCACCTACTCCGTGGCGGCTCCCGGCCCGTCGACGATGTGCGCGCCGGCGAGCGCCGAGATCCTGACGCCGGCCGTGGCCGCCTTCGCCGGCACGGTGGTCGAGATCGACCGGACGCGTGCCGTGGTCGACGTGACCCGGTGGTTCAAGGGTGGTGACGGCGCGGAGCGCGTGGAGATCTCCACGCCGGACGCCGATCTCACTGCACTGCTCGGTGCAGCGCGGCTCGAGAAGGGCGGGTCCTACCTGGTCAACGTCGACGACACGGGCATGGTCCGCGGGTGCGGAACAGCCGGAGCCGACGAGCCGGCGCTGCGCGCGCTCTACGAGCAGGCGTTCACCGGCTGAGCCGGGAGACCACCGGCCACCGTCGTCCCGCAGGGGCGGACGGCGCGGCGGCCGGAACGGGCGACGGGCCCGGACCGTTGTGAGGTCCGGGCCCGTCGTGCTGCTCCCCCGGTTGGACTCGAACCAACAACCCTTCGGTTAACAGCCGAATGCTCTGCCAGTTGAGCTACAGGGGACCGGCCGGCGCGGGGTCGCCGCGGCAGCGCCCGGCAACGATAGCAACAGCGGTCACAGCGCGGAAATCAGCACCGGCGACACGCGCTCATCGGGGCGCAGGGAGGTGTGGTCAGTCGAGCCCGACCTGCTCGCGGACGCGGGCGAGGCCGGCCGCGACCTGTTCGCGAACTCCGGGATCGGTGCTGCGCACCCCCCGGCCGAGCACCGCCTGGGTGAGCAGCGCGCCGGTGGCGAGGTCGCGCCGCACGACGACTCGGGCGGTGCGGCGTTCGCCCAGGTCGACGGTCTCGCCGTAGACCACCGAACTCTGCACCCGCTCGCGGAACAGCTCGGGCAGCGACCCGGGCTCGGGCAGCGCCACCCGTACCGACGGCACGCCGTCGACCCAGGTGACCCGTAGCGCGAGGTCTGCCCCGCTCCACGTGCCGGAGTCGACGAGATGCCAGGGCCGCGAGACTGCCACGCGCGCAACGTCATCCGGCTGGGACTGCACGACCCACAGCCGGTGTCGCCCGACGACTACGGTCGTTCCCGCGCCGTCGGCCGCCGCGCCGAGCAGCCGCTCGTCACCGGCCTCGCTCCACTCCCCCGACTCCCGGATGACGCCCGCCACCTCCGCCAGAACGGCCGGCCGTCCGGCCGGCACCCGCCACCTCATGAGACACCCTCGCGCAGTCGCACCCGTTCGAGCTCGAGCTGGTGCAGGGCGAGGGTGCGCTCGCGGAGGTCGCCGGCCGCGGCGGCCGGGTCGTTCTGCACCCGGCGCACGTTCGCGGTGGCGTCGGCGATGCGGCGGCCGAGATGGGCGTCGTGCACGCCGGCCACGAGCGCGTCGAGGTAGCGCTGCGGCGGCATCCCGGTGGTGGGGTCGAACCGCGTGGGCAGCGGAGCCACCGACAGCTCGGAGACCAGCGGGCGCACCGGCGCGGCGGCCGCATCGGCGACCGCCGTGACCCACGCTGCCGTCGACGCCTCGCGCGCACCGGCCGCCGCGGCGATGCGGATGCCGTCGAAGACCGCCCGGTGCGCGGGCGCCGTGAACGCCTCGGGCGCGAGGTCGTCGAGGGCCGCCGGGGCGAGCTGCCGCGGGTACTGGACGGCTGCCTGGAGCAGCTGCCGCTCGGCGGACACGACCGGGTCGCCCAGGTCCGGGGCCGGCACCGCCGCGGCGAGCTCGGCGGGGCTCGGCTCGGGCACGTCGTCGACACTCTCCGGATGACGGAGCCCTCCCGCACGGTCGGTGCGGGCGTCATCCGGCCGGGAGGTGGCCGGGCGGACCCGGGCGGCGCGGCGCACCTCGGTGGCCAGCTGCTCGACCTCGACGCCGAGCCACCCGGAGACGGTGCGGGTGTACTCGGGACGCAGGCTGCCGTCGCGGATGGAGCCGACGATCGGGGCGACGGCGCGCATGGCCTGGACCCGGCCCTCGGCGTGGTCGAGGTCGAAGCGGCGGATCGTCGTACGCACCGCGAACTCGAACATCGGCACCGCGTCGTCGACGAGGGCCCGTACCGCGGGGTCGCCCTTGGCCAGGCGCAGGTCGCAGGGGTCCATGCCGTCGGGGGCGACCGCGACGAACGACTGTGCGGCCCAGCGCTGGTCCTCGGCGAACGCCTTCATCGCCGCCTGCTGCCCGGCGGCGTCGCCGTCGAAGGTGAACACGACCCGGGCCGGCGCGACATCGGGCTCGTCGCGCATGATGCGGCGCAGCACCTTGATGTGGTCGACGCCGAACGCGGTGCCGCAGGTGGCGACCGCGGTCTCGACGCCGGCGAGATGGGCGGCCATGACGTCGGTGTAGCCCTCGACGACCACGGCCCGGCGCTGCTGCGCGATGGCCTTCTTCGCAGTGTCGAGGCCGTAGAGCACGGCCGACTTCTTGTAGATCGCGGTCTCGCTGGTGTTGAGGTACTTCGCCGCGATGCGGTCGTCGTCGAGGATGCGGCGGGCGCCGAAGCCGACGGTGTCGCCGGTGGTGTCGCGGATCGGCCAGACCAGCCGGCCCCGGAACCGGTCGTAGAGGCCACGGCTGCCGCGGCCGGACAGCCCGCCGGCGACCATCTCGTCCTCGGTGAAGCCCTTCTCGCGCAGGTGCCGGGTGAGGGCCTCTCCCCCGCGTGGCGCCCAGCCGACCCCGAACCGGGCGGCGGCCTCGCCGTCGAAGCCACGCTCGCGGAGGAAGTCGCGGCCGGGCCGGCCCTCCGCGCTCCCGGTGTCGAGCAGCACGGTGGCGTACAGCTCCTGGGCCACCCGATGCGCCTCGACCAGGCGCGACCGCTTCCCGAGGCCCATGCCGCCGTCCCGAGGTGCTCCGCCCTCCTCGTAGCGCAGCTCCATCCCCAGCTTTTGGGCGAGCCGCTCCACGGACTCGGTGAAGGTGAGGTGCTCCACCTTCTGCACGAAGCTGATGACGTCGCCGCCCTCGCCGCAGCCGAAGCAGTGGTAGCTGCCGACCGCCGGGCGCACGGTGAAGCTGGGCGTCTTCTCGTCGTGGAACGGGCACAGGCCCTTCAGCGAGCCGACCCCGGCCGGGCGCAGCGTGACGTGGTCACGGACGACGTCGTCGATGGACGTGCGCTCCTTCACCGCCGAGACGTCCTCGGCTCGAATGCGACCCGGCACCGGCCCTCCTGGTTGTGCCGCGAGTCTAGGTGCTCACCGTGACGCCGGTGGCGCGGCACCAGCGGGTGTGCAGCTCCAGGGCGCGGACGTCGGTGAGCGAAGCCACCTGGTCGACGACCACGCGGCGGGCGGCGGCGTCATCGGGTGCCTGCTCGAGGTCGCGGCGGAGAGCGGGGTCGAGCCGGGCCGGGTCGGCCTCGTAGGCCGCCACCAGCCCGGCGACGACCTCGCGTTGGCGCTCGTACACCTCGGCGCGCTCGGCCGCGAACATCACGTAGTGCGCGGCCACCGCCTTGAGCACGACCGTCTCGGCGCGCGCCCCCGGCGGCACGACCAGGGATGCCGCGTGGCGGCGCAGCGGGCCCGGCCCGTAGTGCTCGGCGGTCGCCCGCTCGACGGCACCGAGGAACCGGCCGATGAGCTTGGACGTCATGTCCTTGAGCGCGGCGAGCGACTCCCGGGTGCCGTCGTGGGCCGGCGGGACCAGACCCGCGGCGAGCAGCCGGTCGAGAGCGGCGGCGAGCTCGCCGGCATCCGCAGCGGGTTCGTAGACGTCGGCGGCCACGGCGAGCACGGCATCGGTGTCGGCGGCGTCGCGCAGTTGGCGCGGGTCGAGCCAGCCGGAGGCGATGGCGTCCTCGACGTCGTGCACGGAGTAGGCGACGTCGTCGGCCCAGTCCATGACCTCGGCCTCGAAGGCGCGGCCGTTCGGGGGTGCGCCGTCGCGCATCCAGTCGAAGACGTCGAGGTCGTCGTCGTACACCCCGAACTTCGTTGTCTCCCAAGGTGCCTCGCCTCGGCGCCAGGGGTACTTGGTGGCGGCGTCGAGAGAAGCCCGGGTCAGGTTGAGCCCGGCCGGGCGGCCGTTCGCGTGGGAGCGCTTGGGCTCCAGCCGGGTGAGCAGCCGCAGGGTCTGCGCGTTGCCCTCGAAGCCACCGATGTCGGCCGCGAGCGCGTCGAGGGTGGCCTCGCCGTTGTGCCCGAAGGGTGGGTGGCCGAGGTCGTGGGCGAGGCACGCGGTGTCGACGACGTCGGCGGAGCAGCCGAGCGCGGCACCGAGCTCACGGCCGATCTGCGCCACCTCCAGGCTGTGGGTGAGCCGGTTGCGCACGAAGTCGTCGCTGCCCGGGGCCACGACCTGGGTCTTGGCGCCGAGGCGGCGCAGCGCGGCGGAGTGCACCAGCCGGGCGCGGTCGCGGGCGAAGTCGTCGCGGTCGGCCCGCTTGGTCGCCGGGTCCTCGCCCACCCAACGCTCGCGGTCGTGGGCGGTGTAGGTCACCGCAGGAGCCTACGGGGCGGGCTGCGCGGCACGGGCTGCCTCCGTGGGGGGCTGTGCAGCACGGGCCGCCTCGGCCGCGCGCTCGACCCACTTCGGCGGTGTGCCGTAGCGCTGCGTGGGGATGAGGCGGCCCTGCGCGCAGTCGGCGAGGAGCTGCGTCATCCGCCTCTCTCGGGTGACCTGCTGCTTGGCCGTCATCACCCAGTGAGTGACCTGGCGCCGGTACGACGGCGTGGCGACCTCCCAGAAGGCGGATGCCGCCGGGTCGGCCGCCAGCGCGGCGGCGAACCCCGGGCCCAGCTCGATGCCGTCGCCCTCGAAGGAGTAGACGCCGCTGCGGTCCTCGCGGCGAGCCTCCCACGCGCCGAGGCCGCTGGGCTGCATCCGGCCGACGGCGATCAGCTCGTTCACCGCGGTGATGTTGACGTTGCTCCAGATGCTGCCGGGCCTGCGGGGGGTCCAGCGCTGGCGCGTCAGGTCGTGGTCGATGCGCTCGGCGCGGCTGTCGATCCAGCCCCAGCACAGCGCTTCGCGGACCGCGTCGGCCCACTCGAGCCCGCGGTCGGGCACGTGCTTCTTGCGCAGCTCCATCCACAGCTCGGTCTCGGTGCCGTGGTGCGCGGCCAGCCAGCGGCCGAACTCGGCGGCGTCGCGGAAGAACGTGGCCGGCTTCTCCGCCGACCCGCCGGGTGTGCCGATCGTGTCGGAGGTGTCCGTGGGGTGTGCCACGACGAACAATCTAGTGCCGCCTGCTGACACGGCCCGGTGGTGAGCGAGCTCCCTGCAGCAGTGGCGACAGTGACCTCGCTCACCGGGTCATCCCTGTGGATGACGGCGAACGCCGGGTCGCGCGCACCGGCATCCTGCCTGCATGGACCTCGATACCCGCTCCCACCTGCAGCACGGTGTCGTCAGCCGCGCCCAGGCGCTCGAGCACCTCAGCGAGGGCGAGCTCCGGTGGCGCCTGGAGTCCGGGCGATGGCGACGGATCTGCCCGGGCGTGTACCAGGACCACACCGGCCCTCTCACCTGGGTGGCGCGGGCCAGCGCGGCTCTGCTGCACGCCGGCCCGGATGCCGCCCTCGCCCTACGGGCCGCGGCACACCTGCACGGGTTTCTCGAGAGGCAGCCACAGGTGCTCGTCGTGGCGGTGCCCAACCACCGACAGGTCCGGAGAGTCCCGGGGATGCGCGTTCTCCGACCACGAAGACTGCTCACCACCGAGAAGCGCGACCTGCGCGTCACGACAGCTGCGACGACGGTGCTCGACCTGGCGGCGGCACCGGGAACGACCAGCACCGAAGCCGTGGGCTGGACAGCGGACGCCGTGGCCCGTCGAGCCTGCGGGACCGACGATCTTGCGGCAGCGCTCGCCGAGCGGCGGCGGCATCCGCACCGTGGGTCATTGCAGCTCGCGCTGGGCGTGGTGGCCGAGGGCGCACAGAGTGTGCTGGAGGTCGAGTTCGTCCAGTCGGTGCTGCTCGCCCACGGGCTGCCACCAATGCGGATGCAGGTGCCCGACACCGTCGACGGCGGCGGGATCCGCCGCGACTTCGAGTCGGAAGATTTCGGCGTCGTCATCGAGGTCGACGGCCGGATCGGCCACGAGGGCGCCGGTGTGGAGCGCGACCGGCTGCGCGACCGCCGGACGGCTCGAACCGGGAGGATCACGCTGCGAGCCGGCTGGCCCGATGTCCACGACGGGCCGTGCGCGCTGGCCGCCGACCTGCACGGAGCCCTGGCGGCCCGCGGCTACCGCGAGGCGTTGCGTCCGTGTGGCCCGGGGTGTCGCGCTGTGCGTCGCGGCACCGGATGACGCGACCGGCGAGTGGCATCGGTGCAGTTCAAGCGGCACGGAATCCACTCGGACTGCAAGGCGGTTCACCTGGTGAGTGAGCTCGGTGTACCCGTCGCAGCAGCGAATCCACTCCTGATTCGGTGACGAACCTGGTCAGCCGCCGGAGACACTGACCTCGGCCTGCGCCACGGCCGCCCGCTGCGTGTCGTCGAGCTCGCGCGAGTCGAGCCACCGCTCCGGCAGCGCCACCGCCCGCGGCGACCCGGCTCGCCCACGTGGCCCCTCGGCATCCGGCCCGGGCCAGGGCGCCGAGAGGTCCAGGGACCCGACCAGCGCCTCGAGCGCGGTCAGCGAGTCGACCAGTGCCAGCGAGTTGCGCACCGCGGACCCCGCCGGGAAGCCCTTGAGGTACCAGGCGATGTGCTTGCGGATGTCGCGGCACCCGCGCAGCTCGTCGCCGTCGTAGAACTCGACGAGGTACTCCGCGTGCCGGCGCAGCACCGCCACCACCTCGCCGAGCCCCGGCCGAACCCGCGTCGGCGACCCGGCGAACGCGGCCGCGAGGTCGGTGAACAGCCACGGCCGGCCCAGGCAGCCACGCCCGACGACCACGCCGTCGCAGCCGGTGCGCCGCACCATGTCGAGGGCGTCCTGCGCGGACCAGATGTCACCGTTGCCGAGCACCGGGATGGAGCGCACCGCGTCCTTGAGCCGGGCGACCGCCTCCCACGATGCCGCTCCCGAGTACGCCTGCGCCGCCGTGCGCCCGTGGAGCGCGACGGCGGCGACCCCCTCGGCCTCGGCGACGCGCCCGGCATCCAGATAGGTCATGTGGTCGGCGTCGATGCCGATGCGCATCTTCACGGTGACCGGCACGTCGTAGGGCTCGGCTTCGCGCACGACGGCCCGGACGATTCCGCGGAACAGGTCGGTCTTCCATGGCAGCGCGGCTCCCCCGCCCTTGCGGGTGACCTTCGGCACCGGGCAACCGAAGTTGAGGTCGATGTGGTCGGCGCGGTCCTCGGTGACGAGCAGCCGCGCCGCCTGCCCGGCCGTCGCCGGGTCGACCGAGTACAGCTGTACCGAGCGTGGGTGCTCGTCGGGGTCGTGGGTGACCAGCCGCATCGTCTCGGGCGAGCGCTCGACCAGCGCGCGCGAGGTCACCATCTCGGACACGTAGAGACAGCTCGCCCCCGACGCGCCGCCGGTCGCCGCGCCCGCGGAGCCGTACTCGCGACAGAGCCGGCGGAACGCGCGGTTGGTGATGCCGGCCATCGGCGCGAGCACGACCGGCGACTCGATGACGTGCCGCCCGATGCGCAGCGGGGGCAGCACGGGGCGAGGTGCGGCGGGAGCAGAGGGTGTGATGGCGGCGGTGGTGGAGAGCGACATGACCGTGCCATTGTCACCCCTGCCGGTGTCACCCCTGCCGGGTACATGGTCGGTCACGGCGCCGACGGCATCCCCGCAGGGGCTGCCGCGACCAGCTCCCACAGCGCGGCCACGGTCTCGCGGGGGTGGGTGAGCGGGAACACGTGCAGCGCCCCCGGCACGACGACCACCCGGACCCACCGGGCCGAGCGCGCGGCCCGGACGAAGCGGCGGGTGTCGACCCGTAGCTGGTCGAACCGGCCGGCGCACAGCAGCACCGGCGCGGTGACCTCGGCCAGCATGGCGGGTCGGCACTCGCCCATCACGCCGGCCCACGCCGCCGGGGTCCCGTCGAACCCGTAGCCCGCCTCCTTGACCACCGCGGCCAGCTCAGGGGGCAGCAGCGCGTCGAACTCGCGGTCGAGCAGGCGCGACATGCGCCTCGACCCGAGCCGCGCCTCGACCCGCGACAGCCCCCGGTACAGCGCCGCTCCCGGCCCCGTCGGCACCGCTGCGGCGCCGAGCAGGCCCAGGCCGGCCAGCCGGGTCGGATGACGCGCGGCCCAGGCCATGGCGAGGTAGCCGCCGAGCGAGTGCCCGGCCAGCACGACGGGCCCGCCCGACCCGCCCTCGACCGCCTCCCCCACGACGTCGAGCGCCGACTCCCAGGTGAACGGCTCGACTCGGCGCGACCCGTGGGCGGGGAGGTCGGGGAGCACGAGGTCGACGCCGGGTCCGAGCAGCCTCGCGTACTGGGACCATTGCACGCCGCTCAGCTGCGAGCCGTGCAGCAGCACGAGCCGGACACGCGGAGACACGTACCCATCCTCCCTCGGGCCGGGCGACATCCTCACCCCGCCTCATCCGACCCACCGGCCCACCTCATCCAACCCCGGCACGATCCCGCTCGACGCCTCGGCCCAGCCCGCCTCATCCGACCCCGGCCCGGTCCCCGCCCGACCCATCGGCCCAGCCCGCCTCATCCAAGCCCGCCGGCCCAATCGCCGGTCCGGTCCCCGCCCGACCTCGTCCGATCCCCGCCCGACCCCGTCCGACCCGGCTGGTTGGATGACTCCGTGTCCGCCCTCGTGACCGCCGACGACCTCGCCGACGTCCTCACCCACGACGAAGCCGTGGTCGTCGTCGACGTCCAGTACGAGCTGCTCGGCCGCCCGAGCCGCGAGCTCCACGCCGCCGCGCACCTCCCCGGCGCCACCCACCTCGAGCTCGACACCGCACTGGCCGGCCCGCCCGGGCCGCGCGGGCGTCATCCGCTCCCCGACGCCGACGTCCTCGAGGCAGCCCTACGGGCCTGCGGGATCGACGACGACACCGAGGTGGTCGTCTACGACCAGCGCACCTCGCTCGCCGCGGCCCGGGCATGGTGGGTGCTGCGCTGGGCCGGGCACCCCCAGGTGCGGGTGCTCGACGGCGGCCTGGCCGCATGGACCCGCGCCGGATACCCGACCACGACCGAGGTGCCGACCCCGCCGCGGGGCGGCATCCGGGTGCGCCCCGGGTCGGTACCCGTGCTCGCCGTCGACACCGCCGCCGAGATGGCCCGTCACGGGGTGCTGCTCGACGCGCGTGCACCCGAGCGCTACCGCGGCGAGGTCGAGCCGATCGACCCGGTCGCCGGGCACGTTCCCGGTGCGGTCAACCTGCCGGCGACCGAGCTGCTGGCGCCCGACGGCACGTTCCTCCCGCCGGATGCCGTGCGGGCCCGCGCCGCGGCCGTCGG
>JBOFBK010000357.1:0-1798 GCA_051645525.1 Dermatophilaceae bacterium
GCCCTCCTCGGTCCGCGCGACGAGCTGCTGCGCACGATGGAGCGGCAGTTCCCGAAGGTCGAGATCCACGTGCGCGGCAACGAGTTCCACATCGCAGGCCCCAGCGCCGAGGTTGCTCTCGTCGAGCGTCTCATCGACGAGCTGCTCGAGATCATCGATGGCGGCCAGCCGTTGAATCGCGACGCGGTGGAGCGCTCGATCGGAATGCTCCGCGAGCAGACCGTCGAACGGCCGGCCGACGTGCTGACGATGAACATCGTCAGCAGCCGTGGCCGCACCATCCGCCCCAAGACCCTCGGCCAGAAGCGGTACGTCGACGCCATCGACGGCAGCACGATCGTGTTCGGCATCGGCCCGGCGGGCACCGGCAAGACCTATCTGGCCATGGCCAAGGCGGTCGCGGCGCTGCAGGCCAAGCAGGTCAACCGGATCATCCTCACCCGGCCGGCGGTCGAGGCCGGCGAGCGTCTGGGGTTCCTGCCGGGCACGCTCAACGACAAGATCGATCCCTACCTCCGGCCGCTCTACGACGCGCTGCACGACATGGTCGACCCCGACTCGATCCCGCGGCTGATGGCGGCCGGCACCATCGAGGTCGCCCCCCTGGCCTATATGCGCGGTCGAAGCTTGAACGACGCGTTCGTCATCCTCGATGAGGCGCAGAACACCTCGCCGGAGCAGATGAAGATGTTCCTCACCCGGCTCGGGTTCGGCTCGAAGATGGTGGTCACCGGCGACATCACCCAGGTCGACCTGCCCGGGGGCACACAGAGCGGCCTGCGGGTCGTCCGCGACATCCTCACCGACCTCGACGACGTGCACTTCGCCGAGCTGACCGCGTTCGACGTCGTGCGGCACCGTCTGGTCGGCGCGATCGTCGATGCCTACGGGCGCTGGGACGAGCGGCAGGTCGGCAAGAGCGAGCATCCGTCATCCCACCGCCGTTCCACGCCGCGGCCGCCGCAGTCGTGAGCATCGACGTCCTCAACGAGACCGACCACGAGCTCGACGAGCTCGAGCTCGTTGCGTGCGCGCGCTACGTCATGGAGCAGATGCGCGTGCACCCTCGCGCCGACCTGTCGCTGCGCCTGGTCGAGGAGGCCGCGATGGAGACCCTGCACGTGCGGTGGATGAACCTTCCCGGGCCCACCGACGTCATGTCGTTCCCCATGGACGAGCTGCGGCCCGGGCGGGAGGACACCGAGCCCGAGGAGGGCGTGCTCGGCGACATCGTGCTGTGCCCGTCGGTGGCTGCGAAGCAGGCCCGCGAGGCCGGCCACGCCACCGAGGAGGAGCTGCTGCTCCTCACGACGCACGGCATCCTGCACCTGCTCGGCTACGATCACGCGACCCCCGAGGAGGAGAAGGAGATGTTCGAGCTCCAGCGTCAGCTGCTGCTCACGTTCCTCGCCACCCGGGGCCGCCCGAGTGCCTGAGACCCCCGGAGCCCCTCGATGACGATCCTTGTCGCCACCGCGGTGGCCGCGACCGTCGTCGCGTTCCTCATCGCCACCGCGGAGGCGGCGTTCCAGCGGATGTCGCGGGTACGCGCCGAGGAGCTGCTCACCGAGGGCAGGGCCGGCGCGGTCGCGCTCTCACGGGTGGTCGGCGACACCGCCGCCTACCTCTCGGTGCTCTCGTTCCTGCGGGTCGTGGCCGAGTCCACCGTGGCCGTTATGGTCACCCTCGCGGTGGTCGACGAGGTCGAGGGCACCTGGCAGCCCTCGCTCGTGGCCATCGGGGTCATGGCGCTGGTGTCGTTCGCGATCGTCGGGGTGTCGCCCGGCACGCTCGGGCG
>JBOFBK010000358.1:0-24469 GCA_051645525.1 Dermatophilaceae bacterium
CGCAGGACCCGCGCACCGGAGACCTGCACGTCACCGCACGCGACCGGGTGCTGTCGGCACGGGGGCTCGACGCCATCGTGCGCGACCTGCGCGGCGCCGAGCACGCGATGGCGACCGAGGCGGGGGAGCGGCAGGAGCGCGCGATGCGCCGCTACGGCCGGCTCGACGCCGAGTTCACCGCGGCCGGCGGGTACGCCGCGGAGTCCGAGGCGGCCCGGATCGCCGGGGCGCTCGGACTGCAGGAGCGGGTGCTCGAGCAGCCGATCGGCACCCTGTCGGGCGGGCAGCGACGGCGCATCGAGCTCGCCCGCATCCTGTTCTCCGGTGCTGACACCCTGCTGCTCGACGAGCCCACCAACCACCTCGACGCCGACTCGGTGGCCTGGCTGCGCGACCACCTCAAGGCCTACCGGGGTGGGCTGGTCGTCATCAGCCACGACGTCGAGCTGCTCGGTGATGTGGTGAACAAGGTGTTCCACCTCGACGCGAACCGGGGCGAGCTCGACCAGTACAGCCTCGGATGGAGTGCCTACCTCCAGCAGCGCGAGACCGACGAGCGCCGTCGCCGGCGCGAGCGGGCCAACGCCGAGAAGAAGGCCGCCGCGCTGATGGCGCAGGCCGACAAGATGCGCGCCAAGGCGACGAAGACGGTCGCGGCGCAGAACATGGCGCGGCGGGCGGAGCGGCTGCTCGGCGGGCTCGAGGCCGAGCGATCCCATGACAAGGTGGCCCGGCTGCGCTTCCCGAAGCCGGCGCCGTGCGGGCGCACGCCGCTGCGGGCGTCCGGGCTGTCACGCTCCTACGGCTCCCAGGAGGTGTTCACCGACGTCGACCTCGCCGTGGACCGCGGGTCGCGGGTCGTCGTGCTGGGCCTCAACGGTGCAGGGAAGACCACGTTGCTGCGGATGCTCGCCGGCGTCGACCAGCCCGACACCGGGCAGGTCGAGCCGGGTCACGGGCTGAAGATCGGCTACTACGCGCAGGAACACGAGAACCTCGACGTCGGGCGCACCGTGCTCGAGAACATGAAGTCGGCCGCGCCCGACCTCGGCGAGACCGACGTGCGCAAGGTGCTCGGCTCGTTCCTCTTCACCGGTGACGACGTCGCGAAGCCGGCCGGGGTGCTGTCCGGCGGTGAGAAGACCCGGCTCTCACTGGCGCTGCTCGTCGTCTCGAGCGCCAACGTGCTGCTGCTCGACGAGCCGACGAACAACCTCGACCCGGCGTCGCGCGAGGAGATCCTCGGCGCGCTGCGCACCTACGAGGGCGCCGTGGTGCTGGTGACCCACGACGAGGGCGCGGTGGAGGCGCTCGAGCCCGAGCGCATCCTGCTCCTGCCCGACGGGGTCGAGGACCTCTGGGGCGCCGACTACCGCGACCTGGTCACCCTCGCCTGACTCCGTCGAGCGATGCTGCTCACGCCCGGGCGCGCCTATTCGTCGGGGTGGCGCGGTAGGCACGCCACGTCGCGGCGAGATCGGCACGGTCGCCCCCGGGATGCTCGCGCCACCACCGCCGGGTGAAGCGGTTGTACTCGAACTGCTCGGCCGGCACCTCGCGCGGAAGCGCCCGGGTGGCGTGCCAGTGCGCGAGTGCGTCACCGAGGGTGGCCGAGCCGTCGGACCCCGCGAGGAAGGCGCGCATGTGCCCGTCGAACCGGAACGACGGACCGAGCCGCTCGGCGAACCAGGCCCGCAGCTGCTGCGTCGAGCGCTGACCGGGCGGGATGACGTCCGCCTCCGTGAGGGGTTCGGGCAGCGGTGCCTGAACCGGCCGTCGGGGTGGGCGGGCGTCATCCGGGCTCATGCGGTACAGCGTCCCAGCGTCCACCGACACCCACCTGTCGCTCCTCGAGCGTGCATGCGAGAGTGCGGGGACCACGCCGACGAGACGAGGTACGGGCGGCACTCCGACTGCCGAAGCCGTACGCGTCGGTGCCGGTGGGGCGTCGCGCGGCGCGGTCATGTGGGAGCCGTCGCGGAACAGACCGTCGGGGGTCGGTGGTTCACTCTCGGGACGAGGACAGGAGCAGCACGCGTGAGCATGAACGGCTGGATGGCGATGCGGAGCCTGTCCCAGGACTCCAGTGTCGCCGAGCAGGGTCTTCGGCCCGGCACGACGAGACGCGTCATGGGGTACGCGCGGCCGTTCCGGCGCCAGATCGCGGCGTTCCTCGCGCTCGTCGTCGTCGAGGCATCGCTGGTCGTCGCCACGCCGTTGCTGCTCAAAGCCCTCGTCGACGACGGCGTCATCCCCCGGGACCGGGGCGTCGTCATCCGGCTTGCGATGCTCGTGGCGCTGATCGCGGTGGCGAGCGCCCTGCTGACCCTGGTGCAGCGCTGGTTCTCGGCGCGGATCGGGGAGGGGCTGATCTACGACCTCCGCACCCAGGTCTTCTCGCACGTACTCCGCCAGCCGGTGGCCTTCTTCACCCGCGCCCAGACCGGTGCGCTCGTCACCCGCCTCGGCAGTGACGTCATCGGCGCCCAGCAGGCGTTCACGTCGGTGTTGTCGAGCGTGGTCAGCAACGCGGTGTCGCTCGTGCTGATCGTCGGCGCGATGCTGCTGCTGTCCTGGCCGCTCACGCTCGGGGCGCTCGCGCTGGTCCCGGTTTTCCTGCTCCCAGCCCGGGCGATGGGCAAGCGGCTCGCGGCGCTCACGCACCAGCAGATGAGCCTCAACGCCGACATCGGCACCCGGATGAACGAGCGGTTCAACGTCGCCGGCGCCCTGCTGGTCAAGCTCTTCGGCCGCCCCGCCACCGAGGACGCCGAGTACGCCGAGCGTGCCGCCCAGGTGCGCGACATCGGGGTGCGCATCGCCATGAACCGGTCGGTGTTCTTCGTCGTGCTCACGCTCGTCGCGTCGCTCGCGACGGCGATGGTGTACGGCATCGGTGGCGTGCTCGCCGTCGATGGTGCGCTCACGGTGGGAACCCTGCTCGCCCTCGCGGCGCTGCTCGCCCGGCTGTACGGCCCGCTCACCGCGATCTCCAACGTGCGGGTCGACATCATGACCGCGCTGGTGTCGTTCGAGCGGGTCTTCGAGGTGCTCGACCTCGAGCCGCTCGTCTCAGAGGCGCCGGACGCCGGGCCGGTGCCCGCCGGCCCGGTGCGGGTGGATGTCGAGAACGTGTCGTTCGCGTACCCGTCGGCCGACGAGGTGTCGCTGGCGTCGCTGGAGTCGGTCGCGGTCGGTGATCGGCGGGGCGGCGGCCCGGTGCTGCGCGAGGTCTCCTTCTCCGTTGAGCCGGGCACCCTGGTAGCGCTCGTCGGGCCCAGTGGCGCCGGCAAGACGACGATCACCGGGCTGGTCGCGCGGCTCTACGACCCGACGTCCGGCGTGGTGCGGGTCAACGGTGTCGACATCCGCGAGGTCACCCTGGAGTCGCTGCACGACGCCGTCGGCGTGGTGACCCAGGAGGCGCACCTGTTCCACGACACGATTCGGGCGAACCTGCGGTACGCCCGGCCCGAGGCGACTGAGGCAGAGATGGCCGAGGCACTGCGGGCGGCCCAGGTGTGGCCGCTCGTCGAGTCGCTTCCCGCCGGGCTCGACACCGTGGTCGGCGACCGTGGCCACCGCCTGTCGGGCGGCGAGAAGCAACGGTTGGCCATCGCCCGACTGCTGCTCAAGAGTCCGGGGCTGATCGTCCTGGACGAAGCCACCGCCCACCTGGACAGCGAGAGCGAGCAGGCGCTGCAGGCGGCACTGGACAACGCGCTGCGCGACCGCACCGCGCTCGTCATCGCGCACCGGCTGTCGACGGTGCGTCACGCCGACCAGATCCTCGTCGTCGACGAGGGCAGGATCGTCGAGCGCGGCACTCACGCCGAGCTGGTCGCCCGAGGCGGGCTGTACGCCGAGCTGTACCGCACTCAGTTCCGCGACGACCTGGCCGACGTCACCGCCTGACCCACTGTGGCGTCCCGCCGCTCGACAACCTGGCGTCCGACGGTCAGCGCCAGTGACGCAGTTCGTGGCGCACCACTGGCGCTAGCGTGGCAGGTATGACAACCACGGTGCGGCTCAATCCCGAGGTCGCGGCGGCCGTGGAGCGGCTGCGCAGAGAAGGTCGGATCGGTCTCGGTGAGGTCGTCAGCGAGCTGGCCCGTGCAGGTCTGGCCCAGGGGGCCGCGCCCACCCGGTTCCGGCAGCGAACGGCGAGCGTCGGGTTGGCGACCGACGTCACCGACGTCACCGGTGCCCTCGAGCTGCTCGATCAGGACGACGCCGAGAGCGCCCCGTGATCGTCGACGCCAACGTCCTTCGCTCTGCGGTCGACGAACAGTCGCATGTCCAGGCGACGGCGCGGGCGTGGTTGGAGCCGACGATGAACGGCGTCGAGCGGGTCGGCTTGCCGTGGTCGTCCCTCATGGCGTCTCAACGCATCATCGCCTACCCACGTGTCACGACCAGCCCACTCGCACCGGCGGATGCCTGAGGCCAGATCACCAACTGGCTCGATGCCTGACCCGGCCTGGGTGCCGACACCTGGTGCCAGGCACCGGTTACCTCCTCGAACGGCTGCTCGTCGACGGCGACCGGCGCGGGAACCTCGTCACCGACGCCCACCTCGCCATCGAGCACGGAACCGGCGTCTGCTCTCTCGACAGCGACTTCGCGGGGTTCGACGGTCTGCACTGGATCAGTCCCGATCGCCGGTGATCGCCGGGCCGGCTCAGGTGGGGGCGACGTGCTCGAACGCGCCGTGGCGGAAGGCGTCGACGAAGAGCCGGTGGTCCTCGCGGGCCTGCCCGGCGTACTCGTGTGCGAAGCGGGTGAGGACGCCGACCAGGCCCTCGACGTCGCCCCCGATCGAACGACCCACGGCCTCCTCGACACTCACCGTGACGAGGTCCTGCTCCGACTCGGAGTCGGCCACGCAGTGGATCTTCGCAGTCGCCCGGCCCAGCTGTGGCACCAGCACGGCCAGATCACCGGGCTCGGACACGTCGTCCCAGGAGAGGTCGGCCTCGTAGGGCGACACCTCACTCACCACGTACCCGACCTCGCCGTCGGGGCTGGGCAGCGAGGTCCACCCGAGGAACCGGTCGGCGTGCGCCTGCAGCGCGCGTTGCGAGATCGCGGTGCGGTGGCCGTGGTGCTCGAAGAACCCCGCTGCCCGGTCGTCCCGGACCACTCGGCTGGGTGCGGCGACGTTGCCCTGCTTCATCGACAGGACGACGTCGTTGTCGAGCGCCTGGGTGAAGCCCTCGATGAGCACGCTGTACGCCGGGAGGCCCGCGCTGCCGATGCCGAACCCCGACCGACCGACGATGTCGAGCACGTCGAACGTCACCGACCCCCGGTGTGAGGTCGGGATGGTGTCGAGGTACGCGGCGAACGCCCCACGCGCGGCGTCGGCCTCGGCGCCGGAGAGCCGCCGGATGCCGGGACCGTCGGCGAACCGACGACGGAAGTCCTCGACGACGGTCATCGAGTCGAGCATGCCGAACCGGGTGGCGAGCTTGGCCCGGTGCAGCGAGTCGAGAGCGGCCCCTTCGGCCGTGCGGAGGGTCAGCGCCCACTCGGTGTCGTCGGCGACCTGACGGTAGTGCTGGACCTGGTCGGCGTACCCACGGACGTAGCCGGCGACGAGTGCGTCGATCGCCTCGTCGGGGAGCGCCTTCTGCCAGCACAGCAGTGCCAGGCTCGCCACGAACCGGGCCAGGTCCCAGGTCCAGTGACCGAGGTAGGCCTCGTCGAAGTCGTTGACGTCGAACACCAGCCGGCCGTCGGCGTCGAGGTAGGTGCCGAAGTTCTCGGCGTGCAGATCACCCTGGATCCACACCCGCGAGGACTCCTCGTCGACCAGACCGCGGTCGAAGTCGGCGTACCGCCCGCCCTCGCCGACGTCGGCGTAGAAGAGGCACGCGGTGCCGCGGTAGAAGGCGAACGGGTCGCGCGCCATCTTGCGGAACTTGGTACGGAACCCGTGCGGGTCGGCGGCCATCAGCGGCTCGAACGCCTCGAGCAGCGAGGCGACGATGAGTCCGGAACGTTCGCTGGTCGTCGACGCGGTCATGGGCAACCTTGACACGCGGCGACCGCGACGGCTCCACCGGCCACGGTCGGCTCGTCTCGAACCCACGGCGGGCGTGCCGCCGGTCGGTCTTCGATGGATCACGGAGCGCGCGACTGTCGGTGGGCGGATCTAGAGTCCACAGTCATGTCGAAAAGGTCGCAGTCGAATCAGTCGCGGTCGAAGAGGCGTCAGCAGGACGCCGCGCGTCGAGGTGCCCGGACTGCCTATTTAAAGAGTCGTGTCCCACCGGCTGCTGGGACGTTCTGGCACGGCGGCAAGCCTGGTCTCGAACCGGGCGCCGTCCTCGTCGGTCGGGCAGAAGCCGAATCTTCTGGTCACGACTTGCACTTCTACGGTGTAGGCGGTAAGTACGAGACGGATGTAACAGATCCGGCGCGAGTCTACTTCTCCACTGAACGTGAGTTTGCGCGCGCATATGGCGGCTTAGTCCGTATGGCAGATCCCGAGACGGGTGTCGTTCTTCAGAACGGCTCGTTGTATCGAGTGGAACCTCTGGGCGTGATCGAGCGTGACCCTGATTTTGACGATGGTGTTTCATGGTGTGCATCTCGCGCAAAGATCGTTGACGTCGAAGAAGTGAATGTCTCACTCGATTTGTATGAAGTCTGCCAACGCGTCGGGCCGCATTGTTCGTGGACCGACGGGTCGCCGGTCTACACCTCAACTGGTCGTTACCTCCCAAGTCCCGAGCAACTGACTCAGATGCGGCCGGAGGCCCTCGAGGCGATCTCGGCGGGGACAATCCCCTGGACACCAGTAGAGTTCATCAACGCTTGGATCGCGGGCAGGCCAGCGGGAGATCGTCCCGATCTCGCGAAGACGTCCAAGGTGATGCTCGGGGCTGCCGAAGGTGGTCGCGTTGCGGCGAACCATCGGGAGCGCGCCACATTGTTGATGCGTCGTGGAGTCAAGTTCACGAACGATTTTCGCGCCCAGCTTGTTGCGATCAACGGGCTACTGCCACTCGCGGGTACTGCCGTTTTGCGGCCCCAATGACAACCGGGGCGTGGTGGTCGCGACACATCCTCGCGACGGCGTTATCGGTGCGATTATTCTCACGGCAATGCAGTTCAACTCACAACATGCAATGTTTCTCGATGCGATCGTAGTATCGCCTAGTTGGCGGGCCCATGGCCTTGGCTCAGTCCTACTTCTTACGGCTCAGCAATTGCTTCCATCGGCGCCGTCGTTCGCTGCTGGGCACTGCGACCCGGCGGTAGCGGGCTTCTTCTCTCAGGCCGGGTACACCGTGCTCCTGCCCGGGGTCCCGTTGGCTATGCCATTCGGCGACAAGCCGCGACCGGTCGACGTAGGTTCCGACCACTCCTGGTTTTATCGTCAAGGTCCGATCTGAGGGACGCCCAGGTAGGTGCGGCGCAGCTCAGTCGGCCTGGCAAGCTATCTGCCTAAGCAGAACTCGAGGAACGGGCGTTCAGCCGTACAGCGGATCTTGGGCGGAGTAGCTATCGACCAAGGTGCAGCTTCTGCACGGCCAGCGTCGATCAATAGTTGAGGGCTTCCTGTGAGCTCAGGCGTCCTCCTCGTCCCAGATGCGCACCTTCCTGGCCTTCGGCGGATGACGCTGGGGCGCCTCGGCGCGCAGCTCGCGCCGGATGCCGAACCACACCAGCCCGAAGCCCAGTGCCATCGTCAGCCACCACTGGTAGGCATACGCGAGGTGTGATCCGAGGCTGCGGTCGGGCTCGCCGAGCGGCTCGGGGCGCGGCGGTGTCGACCCGTCCGGCAGTCTTTCCGACTCGAGCTGGAGGTAGCCCGGGAGCACGTCGACGCCGAGCTCGCGGCCGGCCTCTGCCACGTTCACCGAGGCCAGCTGGTCGCCGGGCAGGTCGCGTCCACGGGACGCCTCGCCGCGCCTGACCCAGCCCACCGCCTCGACCGGGCCGGCGGGTGCTGCTGGAGCCGCGGGCAGCACCGCGGCACCCCCCGCCGACACCGGCACCCAGCCGCGGTCGACGACGAGTGCCGGCCCACCGGCATCCGGCTCGAGTGCCCAGAGCAGCTCGAGCCCCGGCTCACCGTCCAGCGTGCGGTCGCGCACGAACACCGGCCCCGAACGGTAGCTGCCGCGCACGGTGACACGGGTCCACTCGCGGTCGGGATCGACGCCGGCCGGCGTGAGCACCGAGCCGAGCGGCACCGGGTCAGCGCGGTAGAAGGTGTCGAGCCGCTCGTTGCGCTCGACCTTGGCGACGTGCCGGCCGTACTGCCACCAGCCGAGGTGGTAGCAGGCGACGGCGAACAGCGCGGCGAGGAGCGCGGCGCCCAGCCAGCGCGGTGTCAGCAGCCGACGCAGCACCCCTCGACGGTAGCCCGCGTAGATTGGGCACCGATGAGCGCCCGTCCCGCCCCGCGCCTGCTCGACCGCTTCGGTCGGGAGGGCCGCGACCTGCGTGTCTCGGTCACCGACAGGTGCAACCTGCGCTGCACCTACTGCATGCCGGCGGAGGGCCTGGACTGGCTCGCCAAGCCCGAGATGCTGACCGATGACGAGGTGGTGCGCCTCGTCCGCGTCATGGTCGGGCTCGGCGTCACGGGCGTGCGGCTCACCGGCGGCGAGCCGCTGCTCCGGCGCAGCCTGGTCGAGGTGGTGCGCGGCATCGCCGCGCTTGACCCCAGGCCCCGGATCGCGATGACGAGCAACGGCATCGGCCTCGACCGGCTGGCCGCGCCGCTCGCCGACGCGGGGCTCGACCGGGTCAACGTCAGCCTCGACACCGTCGACGCCCGGAGCTTCGCGCGGCTCACCCGGCGCGACCGGTTCGACGACGTCGTCACCGGGCTCAAGGCGGCCGCCGACGCCGGGCTGACCCCGGTCAAGGTCAACGCCGTCGCGATGCGCGGCGTCAACGACACCGACGTCGCCGACCTCCTCGGCTGGTGCCTCGACCGCGGGTACGAGCTGCGCTTCATCGAGCAGATGCCGCTCGATGCCCAGCACGCCTGGGACCGCTCGCTGATGGTTCCCCAGGCCGAGATCCTCGAGCGGCTCGGCGAGCGGTTCCAGCTCACCCCGGCCGAGGAGCGCGGCAGCGCGCCGGCCGAGCTGTTCCTCGTCGACGGCGGGCCGGCCACGGTCGGCGTCATCGCGAGTGTCACCGCCCCGTTCTGCGGGGCGTGCGACCGGGTGCGGCTCACCGCCGACGGGCAGCTGCGCAACTGCCTGTTCGCCCGCCACGAGGTGGACCTGCGGGGGCCGCTGCGGGAGGGCGCCACCGACGCCCAGCTGGCCGACCTCGTGGTGGCCGAGATGTGGGCGAAGAAGGCCGGCCACGGCATCGACGGGCCCGACTTCCTCCAACCCGACCGGCCGATGTCCTCGATCGGCGGATGACGGCGCCGGTCGTCCGCGGGCGCGTCTCGCCGGATGGGCCGAGCTAGCAGTGGGCCGCGCTCAGCGGTAGGCCGTGCTCACCGATCGGCGCGGCCCGCGGGCTCGGCGGGCACGGAGGCGTGCTCGGTGAGCAGATGAGTGTCGTCGACCACCGGAAGCACCGGGCGGACCCGGCCGGCGGTGGCCGGCCGCACCGCGTTGGCGGCGACCACGGCGAAGAAGGGGAGGAACACCGCTCCGGCGGCGAAGACCCAGCGCAGCCAGCTGTCGACGACGACCATGAGCACGAAGCACACGGTGCGGATGGACATGGTCACGAGGTAGCCCCGCAGTCGCCGCTGCTGGTCGTCGACACGCGACTCGGCGGCGCTGGTGACCACCTGGGACGCGCTGCCGTGGGTGGTCCTGTTCACCCTCTCACCCTACGTCCGCCGATTCCGGGTACCCAGCGGTAACCCACTACCTTCGACAGCATGAGCGACCCCCGCGCCGTGCTCGTCACCGGAGGCAACCGCGGCATCGGCCTGGCCGTCGCCCGGGCGTTCGCCGAGGCGGGCGACCGCGTCGTCGTCACCCACCGGTCGGGGGAGCCTCCGGACGGACTCGCCGGTGTGCGTTGCGACGTCACCGACACCGCCTCGGTCGACGCGGCGTTCGCCGAGGCCGAGGGCATCCTCGGCGGCCCGGTCGAGGTGCTGGTCGCCAACGCCGGCGTGACCAGGGACGGGCTGCTGATGCGGATGTCCGACGCCGACTGGGACACCGTCATCGACACCAATCTCGCCGGCGCGTTCCGCTGCGTGCGCCGGGCGAGCACGGGGATGATCCGGCTGCGTCGCGGGCGCGTCATCCTCGTCTCGAGCGTCGTCGGGCTGTACGGCGCCCCCGGCCAGGCGAACTACGCCGCGAGCAAGGCCGGCCTGGTCGGTCTCGCGCGGGCGGTCACCCGCGAGCTCGGCGGGCGCGGCATCACCGCCAACGTCGTCGCGCCGGGTTTCGTCGAGACCGACATGACCGCCGCGCTGCCCGAGGACACCCAGCGGTCGTACCGGGCCGCCGTGCCGGCCGGGCGCTTCGCCACCCCGGAGGAGGTCGCCGGCGTCGTGCGCTTCCTCGCCGGGCCGGATGCCGCCTACGTCACCGGTGCGGTCATCCCGGTCGACGGCGGCCTCGGCATGGGCCACTGACCCCGGCACCCACCGCCGGACCGCGACGCACCGCTGACCGCAGCTCCCACCGCTGACCACAACTCTCACCGCTGACCGCAGCTCCCACCGCTGACCACAACTCTCACCGCTGACCGCAACTCTCACCGCTGACCACGACTCCCACCGCGCACGAAAGGCCGGCTCGCATGCTGCTCGAGGGCAAGAACCTCCTCGTCACCGGAGTCCTGATGGACTCCTCGATCGCGTTCCACGTCGCCCGCCTCGCCCAGGAGCAGGGAGCCACGGTCGTGCTCACCTCGTTCGGGCGCACGACGAAGATCACGACGACCATCGCGCGGCGCCTGCCGAGCACGCCCCCGGTGGTCGAGCTCGACGTGCAGCGCGAGGACGACCTGGCCGCCCTCGCCGAGCGGGTGCGCGAGCACGTGCCGCACCTCGACGGCGTCGTCCACTCGATCGGCTTCGCGCCGCCGGGCGCGTTCACGTTCATGGAGGCCGGCTGGGACGACGTGTCGACCGCGGTGCACGTCTCGGCGTACTCCCTCCAGGCGCTCACCCGGGCGGCCCTGCCGCTGCTCGGCCCGGGTGGCAGTGTCGTCGGCTTGACCTTCGACGCCCGGTACGCCTGGCCGGTGTACGACTGGATGGGTGTCGCGAAGGCGGCGTTCGAGGCCACGAACCGCTATCTCGCCCGCGACGTCGGGCCCCAGGGCATCCGGTGCAACCTCGTGTCGGCGGGGCCGATCCGCACCACCGCGGCGAGGTCCATCCCGGGCTTCGAGCGGTTCGAGGAGGCCTGGGAGAGCCGTGCACCGCTCGGCTGGGACGTCGGCGACCCCGAGCCGGCCGCCCGGGCGTGCATCGCCCTGATGTCGGACTGGTTCCCCGCCACCACCGGCGAGATCGTCCACGTCGACGGGGGCTTCCACGCCATGGGGGTGTGACCACCGCCGCGCATTAGGCTCGCCGCCGTGAACGAGCCGCACCCCACCGAACCGGCCGTAGGCACGCCCGCCGTCGACACCCGCGAGGTGCGGGTTCTCGAGGGCCCCAACCTGTACTTCACCCGCCCCGCGGTCAAGGTCACCCTGGCGGTGCCGGGCCTGCTCCAGGCGGATGCCGAGGTCGTCCGTGCGGTGTGCTCGGCGGCCGGGCTGCACCGGGTGCAGGTGGGCGCTTCCGGTTCGGGACAGCGCCAGCGTGCGCTCGTGCGCCTCGTCGAGCAGGTGACGCGCGCCCTCGCCACGGCAGCAGGGACCAGGCGGCTCGGCATCCGGACCCGCCCGGGCTCACCGGTGCAGCTCGTGGTCTGCGCGTTCGTGTGGCGACATCGCGGCCGGGGCCGCGCACTGGCCGCGGCGATCGCACCCACCCTCGCCGGGCTGGTGGCCGGCGGGGCGCTCGACGACGTGGTGGCCGGTCAGGTGCCCGCCATCGGCGCGGCGCACGACGACGAGCCGCCGCTCGTGGTGCGCCCTGCGGTGCCGGTGGTCTCGGTTACCGGCACGAACGGCAAGACCACGACGACCCGGCTGCTCGCCCACCTGTGCATGACGGCCGGCCTGCGGACCGGCTGGAGCTCCACCGACGGCGTGCTGGTGCAGGGGGAGCTGATCGAGGTGGGCGACTACTCCGGCCCCGCCGGGGCACGTGCCGTGCTTGCCGCGCCGGGTGTGGAGGTCGGCATCCTCGAGACGGCACGTGGGGGGATGCTGCTGCGCGGGATGGGGGTCGCCCACAACGACGTCTCGGTCGTCACCAACGTCTCGGCCGACCACCTCGGCCAGCAGGGCATCGACACTCTCGACCAGCTCGCCGAGGTCAAGCGCGTCGTCACCCGGGTCACCCGCCCGGGCGGATGGGTCGTGCTCGGTGGCGACGACCCGCGGGTGTGGGCGATGCGCGCCGGGGTGCGGGCTCGACCCTGGGTGTTTACCGCTGCCGCCGACGCCCCGTCGGTCCGGGAGGCGCTCACCGCCGGAGGACGTGCCGCCACGGTTCTCGACGGCCACCTCACCGTCATCGCCCCCGACGGTGCCCCGGACCGGCTGCTGCCGGTACTCGACGTGCCGGTGACGCTCGGCGGGCTGTCGGCGGTGGGTGTGCTCAACGCGCTCGCCGCCACCGCGGCCGCCCTCGGTCTCGGCCTGCCGCGCGAGGCCGTGGTCGAGGGGCTGCGCACGTTCCGGCCCGACGCCGCGCTCAACCCCGGGCGCATGAACACCTTCACCCTGCCGGCCAGGACCAGGGCGGATGCCGTACCCGGTGCAGACGCCGGAGCTGACGCGGGCGCCGGGCCTGAGGCGGATGCCGGACCCGGTGCGGATGCCGCCACCGACGGGGTCGCCGTCGTCGTCGACCTCGCCCACAACGAGGCCGGTCTCGAGGCGCTGCTGGACGTGTGTCACGGGCTCGTGCTCCCCGGTGGCCGGGTGCACCTCGTGCTCGGCACGGCCGGCGACCGCACCGACGACATCCTGCGCTCGCTGGGGCGACTCGCCGGACGCCGGGCCGACCACGTGGTCATCGCCCACAAGCCGAGCTACCTCAGAGGCCGCGCCGAGGCCGACCTGGAGAGGCTGCTCGGGGAGGGGCTGGCATCGGCTGGTGTCGCCGAGGCGCCGGTGTACCCGTCCGAGTTGTCCGCCCTGGCGGCCTGTGCCGAGCTGGCCACCGACGGCGACGTGGTGGCCGTCATGTGCCACGCCGAGCGTGAGCAGCTCTACGGGTGGCTCCAGAAGCATCGAGCGGTGCCGGACAGCCCGGCGACCCTGCGCCGCCGGGTGATCGCCGCTCGTGGCGAACACGAGGCCGAGAGTGCCATCGCCGCGCTGTGGGAGCTGGATGACGAGCGCGCCCGGATCGAGGCCGGGCGCGCCCTCTACCGCGCCTATCCGGATGACGCGCGGGTCGCCTACGAGTACGGCGGCACGTACGACAGCGCCGGCGAGGAGGCGCGGGCGGTGCCGCTGTACCGCGAGGCGCTCGCCGCGGGCCTGCGGGAGCCCTACCGGCACCGGGCGCAGGTGCAGCTCGCCTCGAGCCTGCGCAACCTCGGTGAGCACGAGGCTTCTCGCGAGGTCATCGCGGAGGCGGCCGGGCGGCATCCGGACAGCCTCGGCATCGCGGCGTTCCGAGCTCTTGTCGAGCACTCCGCCGGCGACCCGGCCGGGGCGCTGCGCGGGCTGCTCGCGACCCTGGCCGCCGCGAGCACCGACGCCGACGTGGCCAGGTACCGCCGCGCGATCGCCGCCTACGCCGACGAGCTCACCCGCTGAGGCAGAGGGCGGCTCACGCCCACGCCGACGAGCTCATCCGCTGAGGCACAGGGCGGCTCAGCCGGCCGGGCTCCCGGCACGGTGCCCAGCGCGGTCCGTGTCGCTGTCCGTGCCCAGGTCGAGGCTCTGGTCCACGTCGCGGGCTGCGGAGTCGCCGGCCTCGGTGGCCTCGGCCTGCAGTGCGGCCGGGTCGAGGTCGGGGTCACCGACACCGGGCACGTGCGTGCCCGGCTGGGCCTGGTGCGTCATCCGCTCCAGCTCGGCCATGACGTCGGCATGCCGGTCGACCGCGAGCACGACGATGTCGCCCGGGTTGGCGCGGGCCATGACGTGCCGGACCGCCGTGGTCTCGTCGAGCACCGTCTCCACCTGCCGGCACCTGGCGCCACCCTGCTCCATCCGACCTCGTGCACCGGCGACCACCTCGGCGGAGGTGAAGCCGCGCTCGCGACCGCGCAGCCGCTCGTCCTCCCGCACGACGACGACGTCGAAGAACTCGGCGGCGACCGCACCGAGCTCGCGCATGTCCTCGGGCCGCCGGTCACCCGCGGTGGCCACCATGCCGATCCGCGAGACCCGGCCGAGGTCGGCCTGGCCGGCCTTCACCGCCGAGTAGCGGTCGACGAACTCGCCCAGCACCCGCATGCCGGGAGCGTTGTGGCAGTAGTCGACGAAGACGTCGACGCCGCGCACGTCGACCTGGTTCATGCGGCCGGGGGAGAGGTAGTACGACGTGGTGAACGTGCGCAGGCCCTGCCGGATCTCGTGCAGGCCGGTGTCGACCGCGAACGCCGCGCCCGCGGCGGCCATCGCGTTGGCGACGTTGAACAGAGCGGTGCCCCCGAAGGTGGCAGGCAGCAGGTGGGTCCAGGCCAGCTGCATCGAGCGCCGACCGTGCCGGATGACGATCATGTCGCCCCGGTCGGTGGGTTCGAGGACGACGGCCCGCCCGCCACGGCGGCAGTGGTCGTCGATCATCTCGCGCACGCGGCTGCCCGGGGTAGCGAGGCTGAACCAGATGACCGAGCCCGAGCACCGCCGCCGCATGCGCCGCACGTGCGGGTCGTCCGCGTTGAGCACCGCGAAGCCGTCGCGCGGCACCGCCTCGACGATCACGGCCTTGACGTCGGCGAGCTGCTCGAGGGTGTCGATGCCGCGCATCCCGAGATGGTCGGGCGCGATGTTCGTGACGACCGCGACGTCGTTGCGGTCGTAGCCGAGCCCCTCGCGCAGGATGCCGCCGCGCGCCACCTCCATGACGGCGAAGTCGACCCGCGGGTTCTGCAGCACCATCCGCGCCGACCTCGGTCCGGAGGCGTCGGCCCGGAGCACCAGGCGCTCGTCGACCACGATGCCGTCGGTCGACGTCATCCCCACCCGGCGGCCGACGCCCTTCATGATGTGCGCGATCATCCGGGACGTCGTGGTCTTGCCGTTGGTGCCGGTGACCGCCACGATCGGCACCCGCGACGGCGCTCCGGGAGGGAAGAGCAGGTCGACGACGGGTGCGGCGATGAACTGCGGCTCGCCGACCGTCGGATGGGTGTGCATGCGGAACCCGGGCGCCGCGTTGACCTCGCAGATGGCGCCCCCGGTCTCGCGCACCGGTGCGGCGATGTCGGGGCAGATGAAGTCGATGCCGGCGACGTCGAGCCCGATCAGCCGCGCCGCCTCCTCGGCGACCTCGACGTTGTCGGGGTGGGCGTCGAACGTGCGGTCGATGGAGATGCCGCCGGTCGACATGTTGCCGGTGAGGGCGAGCTTGACCATGCGCTCGGCGGCCGGCACGTCGTCGAGGTCGAGGCCCTGCTGGCGCAGCAGCTGCACGGCCGCCTCGTCGACCTTGATCCTGGTCAGGACCTTCTCGTGCCCGACGCCGCGTCGTGGGTCGGCGTTCGTGGCGTCGACCAGCTCGCGCACCGTGTGCGTGCCGTCGCCGACCACGTGCGCGGGCACCCGCTCGGCGATGGCCTGCATCCGCCCACCGACGATGAGGCAGCGGTAGTCACGCCCGGTGACGAAGGACTCGACCACGACCGACCCGCGGCGCGACTCCTCCCGCGCCACCGCGAAGGCGAGGCGCACGTCATCCTCGCTCGTGAGATCGAGGCAGACCCCGCGGCCGTGGTTGCCGTCGAGGGGCTTGACCACGACGGGGAAGCCGATCCGCCGCGCCGCGGCGACCGCCCCGTCGGCCGAGCGCACGCTCTCCTGCTTCGGCACCGGCAGCCCCGCCGAGCCGAGCAGGCGGGTCGTGAGGTCCTTGTCACCGGCGATGTCGACCGCGAGAGCGCTGGTGCGTGACGTCATCGTGGCCCGGATGCGCTGCTGGTGAACGCCCTGCCCGAGCTGCACGAGACTGCCGGTGTTCAGCCGGATGAAGGGGATGTCGCGGCTGACCGCCTCCTCGAGGATCGCCGTCGTCGACGGCCCGAACGCGGTGCGCTCGGCCCGGGTGAGGAAACGCTCGAGCTCCTCGCCGAGGTCGAAGCCGGGCTCGGCCTCGACGAGGTGGTTGAGCAGCCGCACCGCGAGCCGGCCGGCGGCCAGGCCGACCTCCTCGTTGGTGTATCCGTAGACGACGTTGTAGAGGCCGGTGCTGCCCTTGACCGCACGGGTCTTGCCGCGGCGCTGGTCGTGGCCGGCCTCCTGCTGCAGCTGGAGCGCGACGTGCTCGGCGACGTGCCCGAGCCAGGTGCCCTCCTCGAGCCGCTCGACGAAGCCGCCCTTGTGCCCGCGCGAGCAGCTGTGCTCGCGCAGGCCCGGGAGCGCCTCGAGCAACCGCGCGGTGAGGCCCGGCAGGGTGTCGGTGGGGTAGCCCTCGAGCACCCCGAGGTCGAGCACCAGATGGATCGCGGGGTCGTACGACCAGATGTTGCCGCCGCGGTAGACGCGCGACTCGACGATGCGCAGCTCGGGGGCCGCGGGTCCGGTGGGAGTCGGCCGGTCCATGCGGGTTCCTCCTGCGGTCGGCGAGTGGGAGCGGATCGGGGTGGGTGCGAGGTGGTCAGCGGGTATGCGAGCGGCGGATCGGTGGGTGCGGGGTGTTCGGCGGTTGCGGGCGGATCGGTGAGTGCGGGTGGTCGGCGGTGACGGGTGGGCGGATGACGCGCCGCGCGCCGGTCAGCTCCTGGCGGTGGCGAGGCTCACCGCGACGTCGCCGTGCTGCTCGACGAAGCCGGTGAGCCGGCGTTCGACGAGGTCGAAGGTGGACCCCGCCGGGAGGGTGTGCACCGTGGCGCCGGAGACCAGCAGCGGCGCGCCCAGCCGGGCGTCGGGGGCGTCGGTCGTGGCCCGGCGTGCGTCGAGCACGAACACCGACCCGCTGCCGTACACGGTGACCTCGCGCCGGTCGGTGACGACCATCGCGGTGTCCTCGTCGATACCGACGCCGAGCAGGTGGGGCGACGCCGCGATGACGGAGAGCAGGCGGCCGTAGCGTCCGCGCTGGTCGAAGTGCTGGTCGACCACCACCCCCGGCAGCAGGCCGAGCCCGGCCGACACCTGGCTGCCCCGCTGCCGTGGCGTGACCCCCTCCTCGCCGAGGGAGATCATGAAGTCGGACATGACCGACGCGCCCGCCGAGGTGCCGCCGACGACGCCCCCGCGGTCGTGCACCCGCAGCATCGCGTCGCCGACCGGTGTGCCGGGCAGCAGCTGCGAGAGCTTCAGCTGGCTGCCACCTCCGAGGAACACCGCGGTGGCGGAGTCGAGCACGGCGACGGCGCCGGGATCGTGCGCGTCGTCGCGGCTCGTCGGGTCGACGACGTCGACGGCGGAGACGCCGAGCCGGGTGAACACCTCGGTGTACGACGCCGCGACCTCGCCGGACATCGCGGATGCCGTGGGCACCAGCACGATCCGCGCCCTCCGGCCGCCGGCGAGCTTCACGAAACGGCGGAGCAGCGAGGCACGGCCGGTGCGGTCCTCGGCGCCACCGATGACGACGAGCGTCGGGCGCGGCGGGCGGGTGCGCGGCATCCGGTCAGCCTAGTGGCGCAGCGCGCTCGCCGTCGGCCTCCTCGACCTCCTCGCGGGAGATGCCGAGGAGGAACAGGACGGTGTCGAGATAGGGCATCGTGACGGCGGCGTCGGCCTGCTCGCGCACGAGCGGCTTGGCGTTGAACGCGACCCCGAGGCCGGCGGCCGCGAGCATGTCGAGGTCGTTCGCCCCGTCACCGATCGCGACCGTGCGGCTGAGCGGCAGCCCCTCGAGCGCGGCGAGCTCGCGCAGCACCGTGGCCTTCGTGGCCCGGTCGACGACCTCGCCGAGCACCCTCCCGGTGAGCTGTCCGTCCTCGACCTCGAGCCGGTTGGCCCGCACGTGGTCGACGCCGAGCGCGGCCGCGACCGGCTCGACCACCTCGACGAAGCCCCCGGAGACGAGCGCGACGGTGAACCCCAGCCGCCTCAGGGTGCGCACCAGCGTGCGTGCGCCGGGAGTGAGCCGCACCGCGCGGCGCACGTCGTCGAGCACGCTCACCGGCAGCCCGGCCAGGGTCGCGACGCGGGCGTGCAGGCTCTCGGCGAAGTCGAGCTCGCCGCGCATGGCGGCCTCGGTGACCGCCGCCACCTCGGCCACCCGGCCGGCGTGCTCGGCGAGCAGCTCGATCACCTCGTCCTGGATGAGCGTGGAGTCGACGTCCATGACAACCAGGCGGCGCCCGCGCCGGGCGAGCCCGGCCGGGGCCACCGCCACGTCGGCCCCGCTGTCGGCGGCGGCGAGCGCGAGGGCGCGGCGCAGGGAGAGCACGTCGGCGCCGGAGACGTCGAGCTCGACGGTCGTGACCGGCCAGCGGGAGAGCCGGCGGATGCGGTCGATGTTCGCCCCGTGCTCGGCCACGGCGGCCGACACCGCCGCCACGTGCCGGGCCTCGAGCGGAGCCGCCATGACGACGACGGCGACCCGGCCGGTGCGGCGGGGGGCGTTGTCGCCGCGGCCGGCGGTGAGCGTCACCGTCATCCCGAGTGCTTCACCGGCGCGGACGAGCCGGTCGGCGAGGACGTTCTCGTCGGGGCCGGGGGCGAGCAGCACCGCGAGGGTGAGGTGCCCGCGGACCACCACCTGCTCGAGGTCGACCACCTCGGCCCCGACGCTGGAGGCCGCCTCGAACACCGCCCGGGTGACACCGGGCCGGTCGGGCCCGTTGAGCGCGACCAGCAGGGTCCGCTGCTCGGGGTCCGGCAGCGGGGGACGGTCGGGCTCGTCGGTGGGGGGCACGTCGGCAGGCTAACGAGCGGGGCCGCCCCGGTGGACTCGGGGCGGCCTGACCCGGCCGATGCGCGAGGTGGCGCGCGCCCTCACACCCGAGCGGCGACCGCCTCGACCTCGACCAGCCACTCCGGCTCGAGCAGCTGCTGCACGACGACCGTGCGGGCGGCCAGGTGCTCGCCGAGATGGGCGCGGATGGCGGCCACGTTGGCGGGGTCGTCATCCGCGGAGACGAGGAAGAACCGCAGCGACACCACGTCCTCGTAGCCCATCCCGGCCGACCCGAGCACCGCGCCGAGGTGCGTCCAGACGTTCGTCACCTGCCCCTCGAAGTCGGCGGGCATCGTGCCGCCTGAGGCGTCATAGCCGTTCAACCCGCTGATATGGAGCGTGCGCGCGTCGGGCGGCACCTCGACCGCGTGCGCGTAGTTGGCGTACGGCGGGTACACCGTGCCGGGGTTGTGCACGACGTTGCGGCTCGCGCCGCCGGTCGGCTCGTCGGGTCGGGTCGTCATCCGGCGCGCACTCAGCCCGCGTGGGAGTCGCGCCAGGCGACCAGGTCGCGGATCGGCCCCGGGTCGTAGTCAGGACCGTTCAGCCCGACGGTGAACAGCCGCGTTCCCACGGCGTACAGCTCCTCGGCGCCGGCGGCGTAGTCGGCGACATCCTCCGGGAGCCGGCCCGGCTTCGGCGAGACACCGGCCGAGCGCTCGATCTCGCCGGGGTCGCGGCCCACCTCGGCGCACCACCGGTCGAGCACCTCGTGCTTGTGCGCGATGGTCTCGGGCCCGCCGAAGCCGTGCCAGATGTCGGCGTGCTCGGCCACGATGCGCAGCGTCTTGCGCTCACCACCACCGCCGACGAGCATCGGGATGTCGCGGGTCGGGGCCGGGTTGAGGGTGGCCCAGCGCTGCTTCACGAGCGGCAGGTCGCGCGCCAAGGCGTCGAGCCGGCCTCCCGCCGTGCCGAACTCGTAGCCGTACTCGGTGTAGTCGCGCTCGAACCACCCCGACCCGATGCCGAGGACCAGGCGTCCCGCGCCGCCGTCGCGGGAGCTGATGTGGTCGACAGTGCGTGCCATGTCGGCGAGCAGCTGCGGGTTGCGGTAGCTGTTGCACGAGACCAGCGCGCCGATCTCGACCCGCTCGGTGGCCTCGGCCCACGCCGCGAGCATGGTCCAACACTCGAAGTGGGGTCCGTCGGGCTCGCCGTAGAGCGGATAGAAGTGGTCCCAGTTGAAGATCAGGTCGACCCCGATCTCCTCGAGCTCCGCGCACGCCCGGCGGATGTCGGCGTACGACGCATGCTGCGGCTGGACCTGCGCGCCGATACGGATGGGGTGGTTGCTCACTTAGGTGACCTCCTGGCCTTTGCCGACGACGGTGATGCCGGACGGGGTGACCTCGAAGCCACGCGCCCGGTCGTGCTCGGCGTCGTACCCGATGCTTGCTCCCTCGGGGACGACGACGTTCTTGTCGATGATCGCTCGTCTGATGCGGCAGCGCCTCATGACCTGGACGCCGTCGAGCACCACGCTGTCGTCGATCTCGGTGTAGCTGTGCACGTGCACGTCCGGGGAGATCACCGATCCGGTGACGCGCGCCCCGGAGATGACCACACCGGGGGAGACCGCCGAGTTGAGCGCCTCCCCGAACCGGCCGTGCATGCCGTGCACGAACTTCGCCGGCGGGTACGGACCGTAGGTGGTGAAGATCGGCCAGTCGTAGTTGTAGAGGTTGAAGACCGGATGGATGGAGACCAGGTCCATCTGTGCCTCGAAGTACGAGTCGATCGTGCCCACGTCGCGCCAGTAGCCGAGATCGCGCTCGGTGCCCCCGGGGATGACGTTGTCGCGGAAGTCGTAGGCGTTGGCGGCGCCCTGAGCGACCAGCGCCGGCACGATGTCGCCGCCCATGTCGTGCTTGCTGCCCTCGGTCGTGGCGTCGGCGGTCACCGCGTCGACGAGCGCCTCGGCGGTGAAGACGTAGTTGCCCATGCTGGCGTAGATCTCGTCGGGGGAGTCGGGCAGGCCGCCGACCTCGGCCGGCTTCTCGAGGAAGGCACGGATCCGGGTCGGGTCGTCGGGGTGGACGTCGATGACACCGAACTGGTCGGCGGTGGAGCGGGGCTGGCGGATCGCCGCGACGGTCACCCCGGCGCCCGACTGCACGTGCTGCTCGACCATCTGCGAGAAGTCCATCCGGTAGACATGATCGGCCCCGACCACCACCACGATGTCGGGCCGCTCGTCGGTGATGGTGTTCAGGCTCTGGAAGATGGCGTCGGCGCTGCCCTGGTACCACTCCTTGCCCATCCGCTGCTGGGCCGGGATCGGCGCGACGTAGTTGCCGAGCATCGTCGACATCCGCCAGGTCTTGGTGACGTGCCGGTCGAGGCTGTGCGACTTGTACTGCGTGAGCACGACCACCTTGAGGTAGCCGGAGTTGACGACGTTGGAGAGCGCGAAGTCGATGAGGCGATAGATGCCGCCGAACGGCACGGCCGGCTTGGCGCGGTCCTGGGTGAGCGGCATCAGCCGCTTTCCCTCGCCGCCGGCGAGCACGATGACGAGCACCTTCGGACCACCGCTCCGGTACGCCATACGGTTCAACCTATTGGCTCGGCGGTCTCGTCGGGAGGCTGGGGCGTCACTAGGGTGCAGCACGTGCGGATCGACGTCCTGAGCAAGGAGTACCCACCGGCGGTCTACGGGGGGGCCGGCGTGCACGTCGCCGAGCTCGTCGCCGCCCTGCGCCGGCGCGGCGACCTGGACGTCCGGGTCCACGCGTTCGGCGAACCCCGCGACGAGGACGGCACGACCGGTCACCCCGACCTGCCCGAGCTGTCCGCGGCGAACGCCGCGCTGCGCACCCTCGGCGTCGACCTGCGCCTCGCCGCGTCCACCGAGGGGGCCGACCTCGTGCACTCCCACACCTGGTACGCCAACCTGGCCGGCCACCTCGGGTCGCTGCTCGGCGACATCCCGCACGTGCTCACCGCGCACAGCCTCGAGCCGATGCGGCCGTGGAAGGCCGAACAGCTCGGCGGCGGCTACCGGGTCTCGTCCTGGGCCGAGCGCACCGCGGTCGAGGCCGCAGATGCCGTGATCGCGGTGAGTGCCGGCATGCGCGCCGACATCCTGCGCTCGTACCCGTCGGTCGACCCCGAACGGGTGCGGGTGGTGCACAACGGCATCGACTCGCAGCGGTGGCGGCGCGCGAACGACGAGGATGCCGTGCGCCGGCACGGCGTCGACCCGGACCGGCCCAGCGTGGTGTTCGTCGGCCGGATCACCCGGCAGAAGGGTCTTCCGTACCTGCTCCGCGCGGCCGCGGGCCTGCCGCCCGAGGTGCAGCTCGTGCTGCTCGCCGGAGCGCCCGACACCCCGGAGATCCTGGCGGAGGTCGAGCACCTGATCGGCGAGCTCCGGGCCACCCGCGACGGCGTCGTGTGGATCCCGGAGATGCTGCCGCGCCACGACGTCATCGCCGTGCTCAGCGGTGCCACTGTGTTCGTGTGCCCGTCGGTCTACGAGCCGCTGGGCATCGTCAACCTCGAGGCGATGGCGTGCGAGCTGCCGGTCGTCGCCACCGCCACCGGCGGCATCCCGGAGGTCGTCGTCGACGGCGGGACCGGCTGGCTGGTCCCCGTCGAGCAGGTGCCGGACGGCACCGGCACGCCGGTCGACGAGCGCCGCTTCGTCGCCGACCTCGAAGCCGCCCTCGTCGACGCCGTGAGCGACCCCGACCGGGCCGAGCAGATGGGTCGGGCCGGGCGAGCGCGAGCCGTGGAGTCCTTCTCCTGGACGCGGATCGGCGAACAGACGCACCAGGTCTACGTCGACGTGCTGAGGCGCCGCAGCCTGACGGGGAGCGTCCGTTAGGGTCTGCCGACATGAGTGACGTCAGGGTCTCCCGTCATGAGTGACGTCCTCGCGATGTCGGGTGTGAGCGTCGTCCGGAACGGCACGACGATCCTCGACGACGTCTCGTGGGAGGTCGAGGAGGGGCAGCGCTGGGTGGTGCTCGGACCCAACGGGGCGGGCAAGACCACGCTGCTCCAGCTGGCCGCCGCGCGGCTGTATCCCACCAGCGGAGTGGTCGGCCTCCTCGGCCAGGTGCTCGGCGCTGTCGACGTCTTCGACCTGCGCCCCCGAATCGGCCTGGCGTCGGCCGCGCTCGCCGACCGCATCCCCGACGGCGAGCGGGTCCGTGACGTCGTCGTCACCGCGTCGTACGCGGTGCTCGGGCGGTGGCGCGAGACGTACGAGGACACCGACGAGCGGCGGGCGGCGTCCCTGCTGGCCGGGCTCGGCGTCAGCCACCTCTCCGAGCGCACGTTCGGCACGCTGTCCGAGGGCGAGCGCAAGCGGGTGCAGATCGCCCGGGCCTTGATGAGCAACCCTGAGCTGATGCTGCTCGACGAGCCGGCCGCGGGGCTCGACCTCGCCGGACGCGAGGACCTCGTGCACCGGCTCGGCGCGCTCGCCGCCGACCTGTCCGCGCCGGCCATGGTGCTCGTCACCCACCACGTCGAGGAGGTGCCGCCCCACTTCACCGACGCCCTGCTCATGCGCCGCGGCCGCATCGTCGCCCAGGGGCCGGTGGAGCTCACCCTCACGCGCGACAACCTCGAGACCACGTTCGCCATGCGGCTCGAGGTCGAGACGCACGGCGGCAGGTACGCTGCCCGAGCACGCTGAACGACCCGCCGGCCGGCATGCCCGGCGTCTCCACGCCGCAGCGCTCGCCGGCGGCCACCACCGGAAAGGGGCCCGCGATGGACTGGCTCACCGGTCAGGGCTGGCTCGCCTGGCTCGGCCTCGCCCTGGTGCTCGCCGCCATCGAGGCCGTCACCGTCGACTTCGTGTTCCTCATGTTCGCGGGTGGCGCGCTCGCCGGCGCGGTCGCGGCAGGCGCGGGGGCGTCCTTGCCGGTGCAGGTGGTGGCCGCTGTCGTGGCGGCGTGCCTGCTGCTCGCCGTGGTCCGCCCGGTCGTGCGACGCAAGTTCGTCGACGGTCAGGTCGACCACCGGATCGGCACCTCCAGCCTGGTCGGCCGTGAGGCCCGCGTGCTGCAGGCCGTCACCGACACCGACGGCCGCGTCAAGCTCGGTGGCGAGACCTGGTCGGCGCGACTCGCCTCCGGCGGCACTCCGGTGCTCCCCGGCGACGCCGTGCGCGTCATCGCCATTCACGGTGCCACGGCCGTGGTCGCGCCGGTTCCGCCGCCCGAGTCCCCGGCCGACCCCACCCCCTGACCGACCCCACCCCCTGACCGCCGCCGCACCCGGAAGAGAGGCACCCATGCCCGACGGGCTGTTCCCCCTGATCGTCCTGCTCGTGCTCGCCGCGTTCGCGATCATCGTCCTGGTGCGCACGGTGCGCATCGTGCCGCAGCAGACGGCGCT